>NZ_NPJZ01000001.1:3788055-4120277 GCF_002245895.1 Rhodococcus sp. OK302 | reverse complement strand
GGGTGTACGAGCACAGGCGCACAATGTCTTCGACCGTCAGTTTGCCCTGAGCAGCGGCGGTGAGCATCAACGGAAGCATCGTTTCCACGCCGATAAATCCGCCGTACGCCTTCCACACATCTGTCTCGGCCTGCTCGTGGGCAGTATGCGGAGCATGATCGGTGGCAATGATGTCGACGGCCCCGCGGTCGATCCCGTCCCACAGTGCGGCCACGTCGGTGGCCGGGCGAATCGGCGGGTTGAGCTTGATCAGATTTCCGTAGGTGTCGTAGGCATCCTCGTTGAGGAACAGATGCGAGACAAGCGCTTCGACACTGACCCGATGCCCCTGCGCACGCAGATCCATCACGCGTTGCAGCCCGACAGCCGTCGACAGGTGATGGATGTGCAGCTTGGTCTTGGCTTCGGTTGCCATAGTGATGATGCGCGTAATTGCCTCGACTTCGACGAACGCGGGCCTGCCTTCGAGGTGAGCACGCGGATCCTTGCGACCGGACGCCTGGAGGCGGTCACCGAACATGCGCAGCAGATGATCATTTTCCGCGTGCACGCCGACGACGAGATCGGCGGCAGCTGCTGCCTCGAGTCCGCGGAAGATCGCGGCGTCGTTGGGACAACGGTTGTCACCGGTCGTCTGGCCCATGAACAGTTTGAAACCCATGGCGCCCAACTCCGCCATTTCCGCGATTTCGTCGGAGTTTTCGTGATCGAGCATTCCGTACAGCCCGAAGTCCACGTAGGCCTTGTTTTCTACCAGGTCCAGCTTCTGCCGGTACCGCTCGGCCGTTGCGACGGGGGGTTTGGTGTTGGGCATGTCCACCACAGTTGTGACGCCGCCGGCCGCTGCAGCCGACGTGCCGCTTGCGAAGTCCTCCTTCTCCGTCATTCCGGGCTCGCGCAGATGAACGTGCATGTCCACCAGACCCGGCAGAACGAGTAGCCCCGTTGCATCGACGGTCGGCACTCCCTCGACAACGAGGTTGTCGCCGACTGCGAGGATGCGTCCGTCTGCGATGGCGATGTCTAGGCGGCGGCGGCCGTCGTGGGAGACCACGGTTCCGCCGGTGACGATGAGGTCCGGGATTGCGGGAGAAGACATTTCAGAGCCTTTCGGTTGTGCGAAGAGTGCGTTGAAAACTGGATCGTCTATACGAGTGCCAGGTCCGGATTCTCTTCGTGGACTTCGCGAAGCGGGCCGAGATCGAACAGGTCGTCTACCGAGAGGTTCAGACCGCCGGCCGCGATGGCCTTGATGTTCGCTGCAGCAGTAGCATCGGAGATCGACAGAATTTGCTGTCCGGCCGAGCCGTCGCGGATGAGTTCGTTGCCCGCGACACAGCAGTCGTAAGTCGACTTCGGGTTCAGGTTGAGGTCCTTGCCGTACTCGTTGACGGTCAGGTCGGCCGCTAGTTGAGGGTCCGCGAGAACGTCCTTCCAGCCGCGGATCTCGGCGTGCAGGAACGCCTTGAGCTTCTCGCGGTTGTTGTCGATATTCTCCTGCGTCGTGACGTAGGTTTGCCCGACCAACGGGAATCCGACGTCTGCCAGGAGCATCGTGTTGATATCGAACCCCTTGTTGCGTAGGTCGACTACCTGACTGTTGACGAATCCGACGTAGCCGTCGATCTCCCCGACAGTCATACCGATCGGGTCACCTTGGACAGGCACGGTGTTGATGCGGGACTCGTCGAGACCGAGAGCTGCAATGAAGTTGCGCCAGACCGGTTCACTGGACGAGGCGCATCCAATGGTCTTGCCGTACAACTCTTCCGGTGTGTTGACGGGATTGTTTCCCATGGTCATGACGCATCCGGCGTAGCGACTGTAGACGGCGCCGACGATCTTCAGTGGCGCACCCTTTGCCACGGCAGATCCAACGATGGGGACCTGCGAGACTCCGGCGAAGGTACGGGAGAGGACGTCGGATTCGATCGGAGGTGCGGTGGGCCCGCCCGAGACCAGTTCGGAGCCACTAAATCCTGCGTCGGTGTAATAACCGTTCTTGTCCGCGAAGTAGCTGCCGGCGAACTGCGTGTTCTTGATCCACGACAACCGTTGGGATGCGATCCCGAAACCGTCGGCGGTGGCACTGCCGGAGTCGCCCGACATACAGGCCGTGAGTACGGCGGGCCCAGCTAGGGCGAAACCGCCCAGGGCGAGTCCTCGGGCCAGAAATTTCCTGCGATCGAACTGTGTGGTCATCGGATATCCGTTTCGGTAGTGGGAAAGTAGGTTTCGGTGCACAGCGTTTTCTGTGCTCAGAGGCGTCGGTCTCAGCGGGGAGCGCTCATGCGCGATGTGACAGCGGCTTCGACGACGCTGACGATCTGGTAGATGACGATGCAGGTGATGGTGAGTACGACGACCGAGGACCACAGTCGCGCAAATTCGAATTCGTTGGCATCCCTGAGCATCTGGCCGCCCAGTCCTTCGCCGGTCGCCAGCCATTCGGCCAGGAGTGCGCCGACCACCGAAGTGGTCACGGCTACCCGTGCCGCGGTAAACCAAGTGGGAATGGCATGGGGCAGTGCAACTTTCCAGAACGAGGATAGAGTGGATCCGCCGAAGGCAATCACCATGTCAGCATCGGTCCGTGGGGTACTGCGGATGCCCTGCAGCATGGTGAGTAGTGCAGGCACAACAACGATTGCCGCACCGATGACGGCAGTGCCAACCAATCCGCGACCGAAGATCAAGACCAGGATTGGGGCAATGGTGACCATCGGGATCGCGTGGAGGGCGGTGACCGACGGAATGAACATGGCCTCAGTGGTGCTCGAGAAATAGAAGAGCAGCGAAACGCCGGCAGCAAGAAGCAGTCCGAGAACAAATCCGTACGAAGCGTCCGTGAGGGTCCGGGCCAGATTCGACGCGATTTCTGCACGGTGCGTCGCTGCATCGGCATCGCTGACCAGGTAATTCCAGACGTCGGTGGGGGACTTCGCGACGAACGGGCTCACATTGACCACGCGAAGGAACACGGTCCAGACGGCGAGGATGGCGATCACCGACCCGACGAGTGTTGCGAGAGTACGGGCAGCGCTGCGCGCAACCGTGCGTACCTTGTTTCGCTGAGAGACGCGGGTGGCTGTGTCCCGGGAGGGAGCTTCCGGTGTGATGGTCATGCGCTGGCTCCCGACGTGCTCGCGGCCCATGGTGTGGCAATTTTCTCGACGGTATTGACGAGCAGGAATGCGAGACCGGCAATCAGACTTGCTATGAGCGTGATTCCCCAGGTGCGCACCACATCGCTCGATGACTGAGCGACCACGAGCGCAGCACCCAAACCGCGCTCCTGTCCCATGAACTCACCGATGATCGTTCCCAGAATCGCAGCGGGCACAGCGACTTTCAGTGCCGTCAAGATGCTCGGCAACGCGGACAGAAGTTGCACCTTGCGCAAAACGAGGTACTTGCCGCCTCCGTACGCCCGGATCAGATCTTCGCTGGACGCATCGGCATGCGACAGGCCGTTGATCGTGCCGACGAGGGTGGTGAAGAAGACTGATACCGCGGCCATGATCGCTGACGTGACAGCGCCGTCGAAGCAAGCCGCGAGAATGGGGGCGATTGCGATCAACGGGATGCACGCCGACGCGATACCCACCTGCAGAACCAACTTCTCGAGGGCCGGAACTGTCGTCACCAGTGCGGCGCAAGCGATCGCAGCGATGTTGCCCCACAAGTAACCCACCGACGCTGATGCCAACGTGACAGGAATATGGACTCCGTAGAAGGCGGCGCCGTCGTGCATCACTCCGCCCACAATGGCGGTCGGTGCGGCTATACCCGGTCCGAGCAGGCCTGTCATGCCGACGATCTGCCAGACGACGAGCACGATCGATGTGCCGATCAGTCCGAGGAATCGACTGTTTTTCATCGGCGGTCACCGACGGTAGCCAGTTCGTCGTCGCGGGTGTGCGCACCGAAGAGTACGGAGGACAAGAAGTCAACGTAGTCGTGAAATTCTCTGGTGCGCATCATCTCCGGTGTCCGAGGGCGAGGTAGGTCGATCGAGACCACTTTCTCAACGCGCCCCGGCCGGGCACTCATGACGACCACGGTGTCCGAGAGGAACACGGCCTCGGCGATACCGTGCGTAACCATGAGGGTGGTGGCAGGCCGCTCTGTCCAGATTCGGAGTAGTTCGATGTTGAGCTTCTGACGGGTCATGTCGTCGAGGGCACCGAATGGCTCGTCGAGTAGTAGGACCTGCGGCTTGACCACGAGTGCTCGCGCGATTGCCACACGTTGGCGCATGCCTCCGGAAAGCTGAGCGGGCCGGGCATTCTCGAATCCGGTGAGTCCGACGAGGTCGATAAGTTCCTGGACGAACTCGTCGGAACCGGAACGCTTCGAGACCTCGAGGGGAAGGCGAATATTGGCGCGGACCGACCGCCAGGGCAACAATGCCGAATCTTGAAAGGCGATGCCGAGGTGGTGGTGACGGCGCATATCCTGTGGGGTTTCGCCGTGTACGAGAACGGTACCGGCGCTCTGCGATTCGAGTCCGGCGAGGATCCGCAGCACAGTGCTCTTGCCACACCCGGACGGGCCGAGCAGGGTCACGAACTCGCCTTGATCGGACGCAATGTCGACGCCGTCCAACGCAGTTACTTCGGAGCGTCCAACCTTGAATTGCTTTGTGAGGCCGGCGATGTGGATTCCCGGCGAGGTAGGCGAGATCATCTGTTCTCCCTTGATCGGATGCGATCTTGCTTGCATCCAAGTTTGGATCCAAGTTCGTATCTCGAACTGTAGGGAGATTGTGTTTCGATTCCGTAAACCGCGGAAACAGACGAATTACATTGCGCTCACAGCCTTTTTCAAGCATGAGGGGAGATCAGTGTGGTGCGCGGGCCGGCACGAGCCCACTGCTGTGCGGGACGGCCGGTAGGTCCCCAAGTGGCGTTCTGCGTTGCGGCTTCTCGATGTGTCCGGGATCGGTAGGGGAGTGTAGGCAACCCGCGTCGGTGGGAATCATGCGCTCGATTCGGTGGCACACCGCCAAACTCAGCATTGGGCAGAGGCGATTCACCGCTCTCACGACGGTCTCGACGGCATCGTCTACCGGGGTCGGTACGCCGGGACGGTGTGTGTGGCGTTGTTCGAGCGTGCCGCCGATGCATTCCCCGTGCTCCCAGAGTTCTCGGCGCCGTTGAGGCATCCGGCGTTGGCCGACCGTATCTATACCGCGGCGTACGAACTTGGGTACACGATCATCTGAGGCGTGCCCTTCGGTGCGTCAGGGTGTGGTGAGTCGAGTGATGATGTCCTCGCACCACTCGTGAGTCGTGAGCGCGTCTTCGGCGTCCAGCGTGGTGCCGTCGCGGACGGACTGGAGGAAGTGCCGGCAAGCGCCTTCGATACCGCGACGGCGCCCGACCGGTTCCCAGTCGGATCCGCGCAGGAGTTTCGGTGCACGGTCATGTTCGATGACGTCGCCGAGATTGACAACCTCACGACGGTGGCCGGCACCTGCTGTTTGCAGGATTTCACCGGCCGAGCCGCTGCTGCGGTTCATGACGGCAAGACCGGTGAACCCGGTCTCTGCGAGGCGAAGGACGACATGGTGCAGTTTGCCGTTCTCAGTCTTGCCTTGGACGTCGATGTCGTGGGCACCGTGCGGTGCCAGCATCCGCAGGGTATCGACGAGATGAATGAAATCATCGAGCACACTAGTCCGCACGTCGCCCATGCCGTCTCGACGGTCCTTCTGGAGTATCACCAGGTCGCGGGGGTGCGCTAGCGCCTCGACGTAGCTCGGTGCATACCGGCGGTTGAAGCCCACCATGAGCGAGCGGCTCAACCCGCGTGCCAGTTCCACCATGTACCGACTCTCGGCAAGGTCGTAAGAGAGGGGCTTATCGACGAAAACGTCGACACCTGCCCTCAATCGGCGCACGACGATCTCATGGTGTTGATCGGTAGAGACATGGACGAACGCGGCCCGGATACCCGTTGCGATCAGCGCGTCAAGGTCTGAGGTGCGGGACTGTACCCGGTAGGTGTCCGAGATACGGTCGAGTTTCTGGCCGTCGCGTGTCATCAGATGCAGGTCCAGTCCGGGCTCAGTGCTGAGCACCGGAAGGTAGGCCTTCTGCGCGATGAATCTGCTCAGTGCAGATAGCCTCGACGTACGGTACGAGCGAGAATCCCGAGGGTGGACTTCAACGACGTTTCGGCGATCACCGGAAAGATCCCTGCCTCACGCCATTTGGGGTCAATGTCGGACCAGTCGTAGTACGACGTCACGAGGGAACCGGCGTCGGTCGGTTCGATCCGATAACCGTAGACGTGCCCGATCGCAGGTCGAATCGTTCCCAAGATCGTCCAGGCGATTTCGCGTTCCGGCACAAAGGTTTTGATGTTCACAGTCACGTCGTACTCGCCCATCGGAATGTCGCCGAGGGCCTCGCGATCCATGTGTACGACAAATCTGTCGCCGACCGCCGTCACGATGTCGCCGTCCGCATCCATCAACATTCCGGAGCCGTCGATGGCAACGTGTCCTTGGGGATCGCAGAGGACTGCGAAGATCGACGCGGGATCCGCGCGAATAGTCCGTTGAATTTCGATTCGCTCAGTAGTCATAGAAGGAATGCTGTCAGATGTTTTCTTTTGATGGATCAGAAAACTGACACGTCCGCGTCCATGACGTCGTTGTCGATAGCGGCCAGGATCTCCCTCGTCGACGTCAGTGTTGGAAGGACGTTCTTCGCGAAGAACGACGCCACCAAGAGTTTGCCCTCGTAGAAGGGCCCGTCTGCGGTAGAACTACCGCTATCGAGTGCCTTCATCGCTACTTCGGCCTGCACCAACAGTCGCCAGCCGATGAGCAGATCACCCACAGCAAGGAGGAACCGCACCGAGCCCAGTCCCACTTTGTACAGCTCCCCGGCATGCTCTTGCGAGGACATGAGGTACCCGGTGAGGATCCCGGCCATGCCTTGGACGTCCTCGAGCGCTGTGCGCAGTAGCGCGCGTTCCGCCTTGAGGCGGCCGTTGCCGGCTTCGCTGTCGATGAACATCTTGATCTGCCCGGCAACGTGAGCAAGCGCGACGCCACGGTCACGCGCGATCTTGCGGAAGAAGAAATCCTGCGCCTGGATCGCAGTCGTGCCCTCGTACAACGTGTCGATTTTGGCGTCGCGGATGTATTGCTCGATCGGGTAGTCCTGCAAATATCCGGACCCGCCGAACGTCTGCAAGCTCTCGGTGAGCCACTCGTACGCTCGCTCCGAGCCGACGCCCTTGACGATCGGAAGCAGTAGATCGTTCACGCGATGCGCCAGTTCCGCGTCTGCTCCGGACACATGCTGAGCTACGTCGGCATTCTGATGAGCCGCTGTGTAGAGGTACACCGCGCGCAGACCTTCGGCATACGCCTTCTGCATCGCGAGGCTTCGGCGCACGTCCGGGTGATTGATGATCGGCACCCGCGGCGCCGTCTTGTCTGCCATCTCGGTGAGGTCCGAGCCTTGGATACGTATCTTGGCGTACTCCAGCGCATTCAGATATCCGGTCGACAGAGTTCCGGCAGCCTTGGTTCCGACCATCATCCGGGCGTTCTCGATTACCTGGAACATCTGGGCGATACCGCTATGTACGTCGCCGACCAGCCAACCGACTGCGGGCACCTCCGTGGCACCGAAGGTTAATTCGCACGTCGGTGAGGATTTGATCCCCATCTTGTGTTCGACGCCGGTGACGTACACACCGTTGCGTTCGCCGAGATCGAGTGTCTCGGGATCGAAATGGAACTTCGGCACATAGAAAAGGCTCAAGCCCTTCGTTCCCGGACCCGCGCCCTCCGGACGCGCCAGTACCAGGTGGAATATGTTTTCGGCGGTATCACCGACATCGCCGCCGGAGATGAATCGCTTGACGCCTTCGATGTGCCAAGTTCCGTCGTCCTGTTGCCTCGCCTTGGTCCGGGCGGCGCCGACGTCGGAGCCGGCATCGGGTTCGGTCAACACCATCGTGCCCGCCCAACCGCGATCCAATCCGGTTTTGGCCCAGTGCTTTTGCTGTTCGGTACCCACGTTGTACAGCACGCTGGCCATCAGTGGACCCATGTTGAAGAAGCTGGCCGACGCGTTGGCGGCCACCATCATCTCGCCGATCGCCCAGACCAGGGGCGCGGGGGCCGGAACGCCACCGACGCCTTCCGGAAGTCCCAACCGGGACCATCCGGCTTCATTGACAGCTGCCACAGTTTTTCGCAGTGGACCGGGCACGATGACGCGATGGTTTTCGGCGTCGAATTCCACAGGATTGCGATCGGCGTCGACGTACGACGCCGCAACTGGCCCTTCGGCGAGCCTTGCAACTTCCGCAAGAATGTTCCGAACGGTATCGGTGTCGAGATCCCCGTAGGCCCCCGCGTCGAGTAGCCGGCCCAGGTCTAGGACCTCGAAAAGGTTGAATTCTATGTCGCGCACATTGCTCTTGTAGTGGCTCACAGCTTCTCCTACCGCAATAGACGGATGTTAGAAGCCTGCCCCAGAAGAGAATCCGTACGCAACCGTAGGTCGTTAACAGACGGTGGATCAGTGTGTTGCGCGGGCGCGGCGGGCGCCCTGCTTGCGCTCCCGCGAGAGATCCCAGAGGTAGTGGTCGAAGTCGACTTCCATCGTGTGTCGGGGCGAGGTGTAGAACTGTCGCTTGTTTCGGTCGTGTTCGGTTGCCATCTGCTTACGAATCTGTGCGTCAGCCGGCGGAAGGTATCGGCCGGTGAGGATGTCCGTGATCCAGGCGCATTGCGCTTCGGCGAGCGGCATTACTGCGCCGACGGGTTGCAGGAGTCCGATGAAGTACAGGCCCGGAAGATCCGGGTGCACTGTCCGCTTCCAGAGCGGAAGGTCGTTGTCGCGAGCACGGATCAGATTGGGATCGAGGAACGGAAAACTGACCCGGTAGCCGGTGGCCCACACGATGAGGTCGGCTCGCGTGCTGTGTCCGTCGGTGAAAACTACTGTGTTGCCGTCGAATCGGTCGACGCCCGGGCGTGGAACTATCGCGCCTGCATCGAGTCGTGCGCGCAGTTGCTCGGATTGCACCGGGTGCGACTGGCCCGGCTTATGCGTTGGCCGGGGCAAACCGTAACGGGTGAGACTGCCGGAGGCGACGGCGCCGAGCCTCAACCTCGCACTAGTCACCCACCACGGCATCCATCCGGGAAGCGCGACCTGATCGGCTGCTCTGCCGAAGAGTATCTTGCGCAGTACCCATTGGCTGCGCCGTACCGAAAGAGTGGTGCTGCGAGCAACTTTCGATGCCTCGACTGCGATGTCGAGCGCCGAATTCCCCATACCGACAACGACCACGTCACGGTCGGCGAGTTGCTCTCGGCTGCGGTAATCGTGGGCATGGATCTGAGTGCCGGTGAATGTGCCCGGGTAGGCGGGCTCGGGCCAGCGCGCATCCCAGTGATGACCGTTAGCAACGAGGACGGCGTCGTAGGTCTCGACGCGTTTGCCGGTGGGGCCGTTGGTGCGCACCGACCAGGTGCCGTCGGACTCGCGCCGGACCTCATCAACGGTGGTGTTGAAAGTGATGGTGTGCCGGAACCCGAAATGGTCGACATAGGACTCGAAATAGGCGTGGACCTGCTCGTGCCGCGCGTAGGGCGGGTAGTCGGCGGGCATCGCAAAATCCGAATACGCCATGCGCGGGCAGGAGGTGTTGATCTCCAACGATTCGTAGCAGGCGGACTGGCCATTGGGGTTGTTGTAGACCCAGTTGCCGCCGATCATGCTGCCTTTTTCGAAGCAGTCGAACGGAATGCCCGCGGTATACAGCGCCTTGGCTGCGGCGATGCCTGATGATCCCGCGCCGATGACACACACGCGGGGGAGCGATGGGTCTACCGGCACAGGCGCACTGACCGGCCGTGCGCGATGTCCGGGTTTTACCAGGTAGGCCACGGTATCCATTCTGGCACAGGCGCTGTGGCGTCGTCTGCACCTTGGCCCTAGAATCCTCTGACGAACACGTACCAGTCGCCGTCGAATTCTTCGTAAACGATGTCGCCGTCACTTCGCGGCTCGCCGAGATACGGCGCCCCGTCGGGCAAGTACGCCAATCCGATCGAATTGAGCAGTCCACCCTCGATCTGGAAGCGACAGCCATTGCTATCCGGCCAAATCTGAACCACCCGGTACACGCCAATCCTCTGGGCGTCCAAAGATTTCTGGCAATCTACGGCCACTGCGGCGAGGGAGTCCTTGGATACCGCGAACGCAACACGCGAGGGGACCGACACCATCACGAGCGTGAGTGTGATCAGAACAAGCGCTGGGGCGACGGCGCTCAAACGCAACGCTCGATACTTGATCCACCCAATGAGGCCCAGCACCAACCACACTGCCCCCAAGGTTGCGAGCACCGCTGATGCGAGCGCGAACACGGGAAAGAACACGACCGGCGGCATGAACGACCACACGATAACGCCACAGGCGAGGGCGACGAGTACCACTGTGAACCATGTGAGCACCGTCCACCAGGACGCCGGACGTTTATCGACTGTCATCTGCGAACCCTCGCACCAAAAGGAATGTGTAGGGCTGCAATAGCATCAATCGCGTCTGCGTCGCCGAGTATCGAACGACTGCAGTCGTCTCAGAATTCGACGGTCACCTATGGAACATAGAAAGTTGCGACGCCGGGGATGGTCGTTCCGCCAACAGCCGGTATGACGGTGACTGCAACCTGTCCGGCGCCGGTCTGCAGGATCGCCGCGGCGGGAATTCCGTTCAGTCCGTCCGAGAGTCGGGCGGAGCCGAATGCCCCGGTCGAGAGGTTCAGCCACAGCACCTCGGACGAGAGGAGGCAGCCCCATCGGTCTTCTTTGCCGCCGGTGATCGTCACCGCGCCAGGCTGCTCGCCGACCACGGCCGTACAGCGGATCGGCGGTACGTCGAAGCTACCGTTGGGGTTACCGAACGGCGCCGGGTTGATCTGGAACGGAACGGTTTGTGCAGCCGAGGCGACAGTCACCGACGTTAGAGCGGCACCGACCACGACGGATGTGCAAACGGCAACTCGGCGAACAAGATTCATCACGGCAACCTCCGATTGTCTGGGTAAGTGGGCGTGGCGCCCATCCTCCACGGCGAGCGCAGTCGGTGCAAGTGGGTTAGGCACTCCTACCGGCCGGAGAGATTTTTGATCTCTCGCGCCCGCTCCGGTTCCGGCGTCGGCCACATCTGAATCAGGTAGTCCTCCACGGGGTCCCCGAAGAGTGGACCGTCGTACTCGATGTCTCGACCTCGAGCATGGATCCGAACCCGATAGCGGTGTTCGCCTGCTGGAGTCAGCGTTTCGCCTACATTTTCGGGTATGGCCTGTTCAAAGCCACCGGAATAGAAATGCCAGACAATGACTCCACCGGGGTTGTCGTAAAACAAGTCGCCTTCGACGACGTCTTCCCAGTCGGTACCGTCATACGGTGGTGCCGAATCATGCATCTCCAGTACAAGATTCACTGGTCCTACCCTGATTCCGACTCCAACCCGGATCGATTGTCCTCCGAACACGGCGAGGGTGAATTCGGGATAGATTCCGTCGGGAATGCTGTCGGACTGGACTGGGTCGATGTGGAACTGGTGGTAATCAGTTTTCACCACCGATTGGAATCGTTCGACGAGCATTAGATGCACCTCTCGCTGCGATAGGTCTGGCAGCGCCACGCTATCTCGTTCGGGTGAATGCGAGACGAAACTGCCCGGTGACCGTCGGAGTCGACGGTCACCGGGCAGTGACATAAATAGGTGAGGGCTGGGATCAGCGGAGGTACTGTCCGCAGACGGGCCATGCTCCGACGCCCTGGCCTGCGAGGACGTTTTCGGCGACGCGTTCCTGTTCGGCCTGGCTGGCGTTGTGGGCGCTGCCGGATCCGCCGAAGGCGTTCCAGGTGCTCTGGGTGAACTGGAGTCCGCCGTAGAAGCCGTTGCCGGTGTTTGCAGCCCAGTTGCCCGATGATTCGCATTCTGCGACGCCGGACCAGTCGTGGGTGGCGGCGGATGCGGTGCCGGCGCTGAGTCCGAGGGCTCCTGCTGCGAGTGCTCCGGCTGCGGCGACGGTTGCGATGGTGCGGGTAACGGTGTTCTTGGTCATTCGGGGTGAATCCTTTCGGGTCCCGCCATTGGAAGACGGTGACCGTCTCAATTCCCACCACTAGGAATGATGTTGTCCGATATCGCGGGGTGGGATTTGGCGCCGGCGATTCGGTGCTGCCCGGTTGCTCGGGCTGAGAACAACGATAGAGAACGATTACGGATTGGTCACGGGTCAGCGTGTTTGCGCGGTTTTGTGCAACGGATGTGCATCGGTTGATGTTTTTGCAGGTCAATTGCCGTTATGTGGGTGCGAGAATCGTTACAGAATTGGCTTGAAATGTGATGTAGATCACTTTAATGACGGTCTTTCTTGGCCTGATATGCACTGATTTCGAGCGATTTGTGACATTCGAACGATCGCTGCGGGTGGTTCCGGTGGGGGAGTTTCGGCTGTGTTGTGGGCCGGTTCTTGTCGACCGACCGCCTTGGTTTTCCTTGCGGGCCAGAAGGATTGGAATCTTGAACCTGCAAGACGGCCCCGTCTTCATCCGTAACTTCTAGTGACGAGAGTGCCGTGGGCGTAGTTGCGATCTTCGCCGGAAGCGCCGTACTCGTATGGGTGGGCCTCGACGGCTGGGGACCGTCTACGTACGGTGCGGTTGGCGCGATCGCAGTCGTTGCCTTTGTTGCGTCATGCCTGTACTTCCCGGACCCGAGTGGCGCACGGTCGGGATGAATGGCCCACGCGCTCAACTCCATTCTCACGGACCCAATTTCGTCACTTTCCCCGGTTCGGGTCGGTTATCGGTGCTGCGGCCGCTACGGTGAATGGACATTGCTTCGAGGTCAGGAGTCCGTCGTGCCAAAGTTGGAGATCAAGCGGAAGTCCGAACTTTCCCGGAAAGAGGCCTCTGAGAGGCTTATTGCGCTGGGACATGCACTTGCGAGCGGTTCCGAGGTGGAATTGGGCTCCGGTGGAGACTCGATTGAAATCGTTGTCGCCGATCGGGTCCAGTGGGAGCTCGAGATTGAGGTTGACGGAGACAAGTGCGAGATCGAGATCGAGATCAGCTGGCGCGACGATCCGTCCAGCGACTCGAAGTCCGAGGCACCCGAGAAATCGGCGCCTCCAGCCAAGGCCGTGCGTCGTAGTCGGACGCGGAAGACCGCCGCAACCTGATCTGCCCCGGGCGTCGTCAGCGACAAGTTAAGCGTCGAACTCGGCGGCGAGGTGTCGGGCCTGCGCCAACTCCGCCGTTGCACCCTCGGCAGCTTGCTCGGCGGAGCGGCGAGCAGCGTCGGCGAACCGGCTCTCTGTCTCGGCTCGCGAGAGTTCGTCCCGGAGTTCTTCGACTCTGCGCGTCGCCTTTTCTGCTCGTTCGATCGCCCCGTTCAGCTCGGAATTCGTCTGGCGCACAGTGGTTTCTGCATCCGTGACGCGAGAATGTGCCTCACCGCGCGCCTGTTCGTCGGCTCCGCGGATGGTGTCTTCGGTCGGAGTTGGCGGCTCGGGCACCGATGCGAGGGCTGCCGGTCCGAAGCCGCTGTAGGACACGCCGCCGAGCATCCGCCCGCGTCGCAGGTCGTCGCCGATATCGGGGTCGGCGAGCGCAGCGGACAGCGTCTGGCCGATCTCGCGCAGCACTGTCTCCGGCAGTAGATGGCCCCGGTCCTTGGCCGCGGCTACTGCGCTGTCGGTGAGCTCAGACAGGAGTGCGGCGCGGCGGGTTGTCAGCGACCGCAGTTCGTCACCGCGTAGGGCTTGCTGCGCCGAGCGCAGCGCTGCCCCGAGATCGAGGAGCCGATCGAGATTCTCCGGCTCAGCCCGAGCGAGCAAGTTGAGGGCCCAACCCGTCGTTGTGGGTTTTCGCAGACTGCCCAGTTCCTTCACGAGCGGTTTGTCGCCAGCCTCCTTGGCTCGCATCACCCAGGCGTTTCGGGCAGCGACGAACTCCGAGGGTTCGAGCCCGTAGAGATCGTCGGCCGCGCTGTCGAAGTCCACACGTCATTGTGGCATTGCCGACGCCATCCGCACATGACGAAGCCGCTGGACTCCGTAGGGAGTCCAGCGGCTGTGTCAGTGCCGGTATCCGCCTTGCGCCTCTCGGCAAGTGGCCGCTCGAAGCGGCATTTCTGGGGTGGTACCCGGGGCAATGGATCGGACTCCGACCGCCTGTACAACGAGCACGTGCGACGGGACATTCCCCTTGCCCGGGATCCGCGGCTACCGGCTCGCGGCGATGCCCGCTCGGCGGCCGAAAAATGTACCGTCGCCGAGTGAGGTCCCGCTGACATAGCCCCACGAGTGCAGGCCCGACGTCGCGCGCCCCGCTGCGAACAGGCCGGTGATCGGGTCGCCGTCGAGGTCAAGGACGCAGCCGTCGACGGTGGTGTGCAAGCCGCCGATGGTGAATACAGCGGCTCCACCACCGCCGGTGCCGCTGTCGCCGAGCTCCGGTGGGGACATGCCGCGTTGGACGTCGATCGCGGCAAACGGCGACCGCAGTGGCCGCAACCAGCGCTCGGACTTGTGGAAGTACGGGTCCTCGCCGTCGGCCGCGAAGCGGTTGTACTCGCCGACGGTGTTTTGCAGTGCACCCTCCGGCATACCGATCTCTCGTTCGAGTTCTTCGAGGGATTCGGCGACAAAATGTGGTTGCACGCCCCATCGTTCGTCGACTGGTACCTCCTCGTACGCCTGCTCGTCGAGAATCACCCATACCTTCAAGTTGTGCTTGAAGAGCGCCGCCTGCCCGACTATGCCCGGGTATACGTCTTCGTTGATGAACCGTTGGCCCACGTTGTTGACGATCATGCCGCGCACCATCATTCCGGGCACCAGCGAGATCCCGACCTGGCCGGCCGACATGTGCTTGACTGCCGCGCCGGCAGCTTGCGCCATCACGATGCCGCGGCCGTCGTCGCCCCCGTCGCTGTTGACACTCAAGCCCACCAACTGCGGTGCGTGCTGCGCCAGCATTTCCTTGTTGTCGGCGAAACCGCCGGTGGTGATGACGACGCCGCGACGGGATCGGTAGGTGATCGTCTCGTTGAAGTGTCGGGCGAGGACGCCGACTACCCGGCCGTTGTCGGTGATCAGTCGAAGGGCTGTCGTGTCGGAGTGGACCGAGATGGCGCTCTTCTCGACGGCCTCGCTGAGCACCGCCATCAGGATCTTGCCGCCGAACCCGTCAGAGGTCACGCGGTGTCCGCGCGGCGCGGGCTTGGCGATCTCGTAAAAGGGATAGGCGTTCTCACCCATCCACATCAGGCCGTCGTCGGTGGGCGGAACCCAGGTGGGGGAGTCCCACAGCGACGGTTTGAACGGCACGCCATGGTCGACCAGCCACTGGTAGTGGGCGACGCTCTCACGGCTGTAGAGACCCACTTTTTCCTGGTCCGCGTCGGGTCCGAGTGCGGCGAGGAGGAATTTCTCCATGTCTTCGGCGGTGTCGTCGAATCCGCACGCCTCTTGGATGGGGGTGCCGCCGCCGAGGTACATTTCGCCGCCGGAGAGCGCCGATGATCCGCCTCCGCCGCTCTGCCGTTCGAGGAGGATCACGTCGGCCCCCGACTCCACAGCTTCGAGTGCGGCAGAAGCGCCGGCGCAGCCGTAACCCAGGACGAGGACATCGGTTTCGTGGTCGAAGGAATCGATCTCGGCAATGTCGATGGCTGTGACGGGTACGCGTGCGCTCATCCGGTTCTCCTGTTTGTCGACTTTGGTATCAGAGTGGTGCCAGTCACAGTAGGGGCGTTTCGGGGGATCGAGAATTCAATGACCCAGTCAGTGGGAGGCGACTGAATCGGTTGCGTCCCTGACATTCTCGGCCAGTTCGCCGGACCTTGGATTTCGCGCGGAAGGGCTAGTTCCTCAGGAACGTCGAGATTTCCGCTTCTTGTGCGTCCCGTCGCAGAAGAGCGGGATCGATGTGCCGCCGCATCGGCAGAGCGCTACAGTGGCTCGTTCGCGGTTGATCGGGTTGCCGTCGGCATCGATCCGGGTCCGGCCCACGAATGAGCAGCGGACCGTCCGCACACCTTGGGTATGCCTTGACTCGCCGGGGCGCCGAAGGCCGCTCTGGTGGAGGTGCAGGCAGACGAGTACGGAGGAGGGCGCCTCGAACGGATGCACTCGACGCTCTTTGCGACGACGATGCGCGAACTCGGCCTCTCGGATCGATATGCGCATTACCTCGATGTTGTTCCGGCGGTGACTCTGGCAGGACTGAATGTGCTTTCGTTCTTCGGACTGCACCGACGCCATCTCGGGGCTTTGGTCGGTCATCTGTGTGCGGTGGAGACCACCTCCTCACTGCCGAGCAAGAATTACAGCGCCGGCCTGCGAAGGCTCGGATTCGACGCTCGCGCCACCTTGTTCTACGACGAGCATGTCGAAGCCGACTCGGTTCACGAGCAGATCGCGGTTCGTAACCTTGCTGGGGGGCTCGCCGAGCAGGATCCCGCAATGGGTAGGAATATTCTGTTCGGCGCGGCAGCGTGTCTGGTGTTCGACGATCTACTGGCCGAACATATTACGGAAAGCTGGGCGCGGGGAGAATCTTCATTGCGCAGTTCCCGCGCTACGTGTTGACCTCGACATGTGATCGGGCCCCGCTCAGTACCGATTGCGCGATCAACAGAACGCCCGTAGGGATCAAAATCTGAATAGGCGGTATTCGGGTGGAGATATTATCTGTATCCTCTGATGCAGATAAGTTGTTTCCGGATGCCGATGTGCGTCCAAACCGAGAGCGACCGCGTGCCGTCTATTGGTTTGACCTGTCGACGGCGGCAGGGCGCGCGATCCGGTTTACTTCAGCGAACGGAGAGTGCAGTGTCCGATGTAAATGGAGACCTCCCCATTGATGGCGCACATACAAATCGATCGCATGTCGGTGAAGCGATCGCCGACGAACGTAGTTACCCCGGATGCATTCTGATCGGGCTTGGTCTTGCGGCGCTCGGATTAGCTTTGGTAGCAGCCGGTTACGGATTTCGCGGATGGGCACTTGTTGCAGGGATTGTGTGCGCGGTGTCCTTCGCATTCGGCGTGTTTGCTGTCTTGGCGGAGCGTCGGCGCATCAAGCGTCTCGAAGGGCGAGACCTTCTGGAACAGGAAGGTCACTGATTCACACCCGACTGACAGAGTCGATTTGATGGACTCGATCTGAAGGACATTGAAGGGGCCCATCGATGACTGGAAAGCCTGGAATTGCCAACGGAAACGAGCAGATCAACAGGCGGACAATAAGTTACGGGATCTCTGTAGTGGTGACAGTGACTGCGGTAATCATGGCGATTGTATGGCTGGGTGCTCGGCGGGGTGAGTGTGTAGACGTCGACACGTTGATCTGCTCGCGGAAGGACCGCCGTCTGTTGGTCTTCTTGCCAAGCGCGGCGCTGGCACTGGGCACTGTCGGTGCATTCTTGCGAGCTTCGCCGCGATGGCACCGCATGCAGCGCCTGTGCATCAGACCCTACCTAGGATGGATTCTCGCTGGGCTGACTTTGGCGTACGGGGTGGCATCCTTTTCGTTCCTGATCTGACCTTTGGGTAGGGCGAAAGTGGCCGTCGGGCCAGCTAGACCGCTCTCCACCTGCATTCCGCCTGGCATACCCAACCTGAATTCACCCGAAACCTATTGAGCTGATTCACTTTTAGTCCGTTCATTCGGGAATCTTCTAGCCCCTCCGGCACGTTGTTGAACTATGACTAACTACAAAACAGTCAATCCCGCGACAGGTGAAACCGTCAGGGAGTTCGACACTTTGGATGACAGCGGAGTGGAAGCCGCGCTCGCGAAGGTGCATCGCGGCTATCTGAGCTGGAAAAAGTCTGCACCGCAAACGCGCGCACAAGTACTGGGTAGGACAGCCGAGTTGTACATCGAACGCGCCGACGAGTTAGCGCGCATGATATCGCTGGAGATGGGCAAACCGGTTCGCGAAGCAAAGGGTGAAGTGCAACTGTCCGCGGCCATCTACCAGTGGTATGCCGATCACGGGCCGGCGTTGCTCGACGAAGAACACCTTGACGTTCCCGGAGCCGAAGAATCGGTGGTGTACCGGCGCCCCATCGGCGTGCTGGTGGGTGTGATGCCGTGGAACTACCCCTATTACCAGGTCGCCCGGTTCGCAGCGCCGAATCTTATGCTCGGTAACACGATCATCCTCAAGCACGCGTCCAACTGTCCGCAATCCGCACTGTTGATGGAAGAGATCCTGCGGCAAGCGGGTTTACCTGAGGACGCGTACGTCAACGTCTTCGCGAGCAACGAACAGATCGCTGACATGGTCGCCGACCCTCGAGTGCAGGGTGTGTCCTTGACCGGCAGTGAGCGCGCCGGCACCAGCGTCGCGGAAACCGCGGGACGCAACCTCAAGAAGGTAGTCCTCGAACTCGGTGGCTCCGACGTGTTCATCGTTCTCGATTCCGACGACATGGATGTCACAGTCGCATCGGCAACCAAGGCACGCTTGTCCAACGCTGGTCAAGCATGCAACGCGGCAAAACGATTCATCGTCACCGAAGATTTCTATGAAGACTTCACACGCAAACTGACTGCCTCATTCGAATCCGTCTCCGCTGGTGACCCTTCGGAAGAAAGTACAGTTCTGGGGCCACTGTCTTCGAACAGTGCAGTTGACACGTTGATCGAGCAGATCGAGGACGCGGTGTACAAGGGTGCGACATTGCTGACAGGAGGGAAGAAGATCGAAGGTCCGGGCGCATACGTTCAACCCACACTGCTGGCGGACGTCACTCCGGAGATGCGCGCGTACAGCGAAGAACTCTTCGGACCTGCTGGCGTCGTCTACAAGGTGAAGTCCGCGGAAGAGGCTGTAGAGCTTGCCAATTCGTCCGTCTACGGATTGAGTGGGTCGGTCTGGAGCACTGACCTCGACGCAGCGCGCTCGGTTGCTGCCGATCTCGACGTCGGAATGGCGTTTGTCAACGAACACGGCACGACGTTGCCCGGTCTCCCGTTCGGTGGAGTCAAACGATCCGGCGTGGGGCGCGAGCTGGGCCCCTGGGGAATGGACGAATTTGTCAACAAGAAGCTGATCCGCGTCTCCAAGGAGTAACGACCGATACGTCCCCCGACTCTTGTTCCGATGGAGTCGGGGGACATTCGTGCGAGCATCCATCCGAGTGGGTGAATCTCGCCGCTGGTCAGGCGACGAGCCCCTCGATCGTGGCTACGGATTTGGGCTTCGTGCCGACGGGCGCGAAGGTTTCCAGAAGCAGATCCGGGTCCTCGTATCGGGCTGTGCGTGTGAGAGCCTGATGCTGGGAAAGGATGTTGTGCACTTCGTCGCCCGTCGTCGGGTAATCCGAGACCGGGTGCCGCCAGTGCGCTGCCAACAGCACTCCATCGATCGTGAGGTGCTCCGCAACGTCGTCCAGGACGCGCGGAAGAGCGTGCGGTTCGAGGTAGTAACACACTTCGCTGAGAACGATCAGGTCGAATGTGGCGTCCGGCCACGGATCGCCGAGCGCCCAGTGGATGAATGTCACGTCGGGATGGGGAGTTCGCTCCAACCGCGACCGAGCTGACACGAGGGCAGAATCGACGATGTCGGTAGCCAGCAGGCGGTCGCATCGGGGCGCGAGCACGGTGGTGAGGTTGCCGATGGAGCAGCCTGGCTCGAACGCGTGACGGAATCGCGCGCGCGGCAGTATCGCGGCAGTGAGATTGCGTTTGCGGTGCTCGTACCACCGTTCGTCGAACCCCCATGGATCCGGGTTCTGCGCATACATCTGGGTGAAATAGTCGTCAGGCATTCTGCTCATGGGACGAACACCGTTTCGTGGTTGCGTATCAGCCGGGCGAGTACGTGTGGGGGGAGGATGGCCCGGTCCGCCGGGTGCTCCGAGAGATCGCTGATCTGGCTCGCGAACATTCCGGCTGCTGCCCGCTTCGCATCGAGCCTGTCCTTGGTGAGTGCGAAGCTCCGGGCTCGTGGCCAAGGAACTGACGGGTCACCGGGAAAGGACCAGTGCCACAGCCAGATCGGATACTCGACAAGAACCGCTCCGGCGTCGTGCGCAGCGCGTGCCGCGGCGCGGCCGGCGGCCTCATGGTCGGGATGGCCGTCGGTGCGCAACGGGGCTGCGCACCAGTAACCCGCCTGTAAGTAGGAACGGATCCGTGCAGCGAGGGTGTCCTCATGGTCGGCAACTGCCCCGTCCGGCAAGCCCAGGCGGAACGGCGAAGCTAGCCCGAGACATTGTGCGGCTCGGTTGGATTCGTCGCGTCTGCGGGTTGCCAGCTCGTGTGGGGTCACCGTCGGAGAATCGGGGTGGGAGGCATCTCCATCTGTGACGGACAGGATCGTCACCGGCACGCCTCGCGCCGACAATTCGGACGCCCACCCGCCGACGCCCAGGACTTCGTCATCCGGGTGAGGGGCGACTACGACCAGCGCCGGGCACCGCTGGTCGTCCAAGGGATCGAACAGTGTGCTCCCCGCCCAACGACTCTCGGGGTGCCCCCGTCCGCGACCGGTGAACTTTCGAAGCGTTGCGTACTCGTCATCAGTCTGCAACTTCCGTTCGCAAGGCCCGGGCTAAATCAGCGAGGTCTCGTTCGGCGTGACTCTGACGCACGTAGACCGTCAGGTCTGCGACGAGTTGGGCATGCCGGGCATCGTTACATAGGGGTGCGGCACCGAGCGCTCGGCCGACACGGTCGAGTACCTCGCTCACGGAGGACTCGACGACAGCCCGGACCCGTCGTGCCCGGATCTCCCCGGCGTTACGGTCGAGTGGGCGTCGGTCCAGGTCGAGGGCGGCGGCATCGAGGACGCTGCCGGCGGCGTACAGGGCGGCATCGACGCCGCCCAGGTGTGCGAGTCGATGGGGGTCGTCGCTCGTGGTTGCGCGTAGCGTGTCGGCGACTGCCTGAGCCCCGCCGTACCAGCACGCCGCTACGCCGATTGCGCCATGCCAGAAGCCGGGGCGGGTGAGATAGTCGCTTGCAGAACCAACGGGTTCAGCCGGTACTGCGGTGAAATCTACTGCACCAGAATCGCTTCGGGCCATGCCGACGGCAGGCCAGCTGTCCGGTACCGGTTTGATCCCGGCAGTGGAGAGGTCGACTGCGAAAAGTGCCGACTCGTCACCGGAGCGTGCAGTGACGAGTGCGTGAGTGCAGATGCTCGCGCCTGAACACCACAGCTTCCGTCCATCGAGAACAACGCCCTCCGATGTTTTTCGCGCAACAACCACCGCATGTGGAGGGTCGGCTGCCCACACACCCCAGAGTTCGCCGAATCGTGGGCGCGGGCCCGACAGCTCTCGGAGGATGGCGACCGCGTCAGCGTGCGCTTCGAGCATGCGGGCGCCGACGAGGTCGACTCGCGCCGCGTCGGCGAGTTTGTGCCACCGCTCGCGGGAGCAGCCCGATCCAGGGAGTGGCCACTGGGCCGCCTCATCGGGAGTGACCGACGGATGCACCGCTATGGATTTCACGGGTGCTCCGCGACTGCGACTGGACGGTGCGTCTGGGAGTCGTGTTCGAGACCGCGGAGATGATCGCCGAATCCGCCGCGTGCTCGAGGCGTTCTCCGATCGGACGTGGTCACCACATTCCGTTCATCCCACGCGATCCGTGCCCCCGCATCGCGCATCCGTTCCACCAGGTCGACATCTTCCGCGACGGCCAATGGGCGGAATCCGCCGACACGGTGGTAGAGGTCGGCCCGCATTCCCAGGTTGGCCCCGTGGATGTGGCCGTGATTGTTGTTCCCGCGAAGGCGATACGCGTTGTCGTATCGCCGACGGGTCCTCTCCGAATGTGTGGACCAATCGACCCGGACCTTGCCCACGACCACATCGTGGTGTGGCCAGTAGTCAAGTTGGTCGACGTACCACGACTCGGGAACTGTCGAGTCTGCGTCCGTAGTCGTAAACCAGACATCCTCGCGGCCGATGCTCCCGCTGGCGCTGAACCCCGCGGCTCTGGCGGCTCCTACGTTGCCGTACTCCACGACGAGGACGTCCGCGAAGTCTCCGACAGCAAATGCGGAACCATCCGAACATGAGTCGAGCACGACGATAGTCGTCACCGGAATCGGTGCGGAGTCGGCCGCGCGCCGGAGGCTCCGTAAACAGGCCGGCAGCAGTTGCTGCTCGTTATGGGCGGGTATGACCGTGACGACACCCCGCACATTGTGGGGAGATTTCAACAGCATCGACCATTCTCCTTGTTCGATCTACAGGTCCGCAGTGGCGGAACACTTGAACACCGACCGCTCTCCGGCAATGTCTCAGAGTCGACTCCAGACACGATGGGATTTGAGCAATGCGACTACCTGTTCGAGTACCGACGGACCGTCCTCGCCGATGATGATGCCGTCCGACGCAGTGAGCCCAGCGGATTCGAGAAGTACTGTCCCGTCGTTCCATGCGCCGATGACCTTGCCGTGGCGGAACATTTCGGCGAGAAGAATGTCCAGTCGCGGATCCGTCGGCGCCCCGGCAAGAAGAAGCGCATCGAATTCGATCGATCGGGCAGTGTCGAAGGTGCGCGAGACTGCGACAGTGGCTGAGTCCGAGTCCACTGTGCCGCCGTGCGGGCCGATCACCAGCGGCACCATTCCATCGGCGGCGAGAGCGGACACGGCTACTCTGACCCCGGCTAGGTCCGAGTTCTCATCGGCCACGATTCCGACCACCCTGCCGGCAACGGGCCATTCGGCGCCCACCTGAGACAGAGCGGGGCTCGGTGTCGGCGCGTCGTCGAATGGGACGGACGGTTTCGGGGCCGGCAGGCCCAGACCGGCTGCGACAGTCGCGCACAGTTCGGCATCGATGTTTGCGATCACGAGGAGGGTGCGTTCTTTGATCGGTTGCTCGTAGCACTTTCCCAGCTCGAAGGTGTACGCCTGCGCCACATGGGTTTTCTCGATATCACTGAGACTGCTGTAAAAGAGTCGCGCCTGTGAGAAATGGTCGTCGAATGAGGCCGGAGATGCCCGGAGTTTCGTCGCGGCCTCCAGCCCTAGCGGTACGTCGATGAATGCCCCGGACTCTGCGCCGGCCGAGAACGGGCAGCCCCCGTCCAACGAGTTCGGTTTGTACGGGGCGACACCGGAATGAACTGCGCTCTGGTGCATTCCGTCGCGGAACATGTCGTTGATCGGTGCATGCGGACGGTTGATCGGGAGCTGACCGAAGTTGGGGCCACCCAATCTGCTGATCTGGGTGTCCAAGTAGGAAAATAGTCGAGCCTGCAGTAGGGGATCGTCAGTGACGTCGATGCCAGGAACCAGATGGCCGGGGTGGAACGCGATCTGTTCGGTTTCGGCGAAGAAGTTGGTTGGGTTCGCATTGAGAGTCATCACCCCGATCGGCTGAACCGGGGCCAGTTCCTCGGGAACGAATTTGGTGGGATCGAGAAGGTCGATGCCTTCGAACATCTGCTCCGGAGTGTCGGGGAAGACCTGGATGCCGAGTTCCCATTCCGGGTAGGCGCCCGCTTCGATTGCGTCGGCTAGATCGCGGCGATGGAAATCGGGATCGAACCCGTTGATCAGCTGCGCTTCCTCCCAGACAACTGAGTGCACACCCAGTCGCGGCTTCCAGTGGAACTTCACCAGTGAGGTTTCACCGTCGTCGTTGAGCAACCGGAAGGTGTGAACGCCGAATCCCTCCATCATCCGATACGACCGCGGAATGCCGCGGTCGGACATATTCCAGAGAGTGTGTGCGGTGGCTTCGGTGTGTAAGGAGACGAAATCCCAGAACGTGTCGTGCGCGCTCTGTGCTTGCGGAATCTCGCGGTCCGGATGCGGTTTCGCAGCATGAACGATGTCAGGAAATTTGATGCCGTCCTGGATGAAAAAGACCGGGATGTTGTTGCCGACCAGGTCGAAAGTTCCTTCGTCCGTATAGAACTTGGTAGCGAAACCGCGAGTATCTCGCACTGCATCCGCTGAGCCGCGGGAGCCGAGCACTGTGGAGAAGCGAACGAACACCGGGGTTTCGACCGCTCGGCGCAGGAAGCCGGCCTTGGTGACCTTCTCAGCGGCACCGAACGCGCGGAATACGCCGTGTGCTCCGGCACCCCGGGCATGGACTACACGCTCGGGGATCCGTTCGTGATCGAAGTGGGTGATCTTTTCCCTTAATTGATGGTCCTGGAGCAGTGTCGGCCCGCGTGGTCCGGCTTTGAGGGAGTGATCGGTATCGCGGAGGCGCGCGCCTTGCGCGGTGGTCAGATATTCACCCTGCTGTCCGCGTGCGGACTCAGGTCCGTCGACAGTCGTGGCTGTTGCGGTGCGAAGCTGTGGGGAGGATTGATCGGCCTTCGGTGGCAATGGACCGCTGGGCTCGACCGGTTCTTCCAGCGGCGGTGTCGCGGGTCCGGGGGAGCCGGTGATCGGAGGGTTCTTCTTGGCGGGGTTCTTCTCAACCACTTTCTTGGACATGATTCCTCCTCAATTCTCTTGTCGAATAACTCGTCAGAAAAATGTGTCGCTGGCCGCGAAATGGGAGGTTTCAAGCGAGTTTGAGTCCGCCCTCGGCGGCGAAGACCAATCGGCCGTCGTCGAGTGCGATCGCCCACCGCTTCGCCGGTGCCCATTCCCGGCCTGTCCCCGAGGGGACGATGACCGCGTCGGCGAAGTCTTCGATGACGGACCCGATCTGAGTTCTGGCATCGTCGGTTTGAGATTCGGCGGCCGCGATCACCTGGACTCGGGTACCGACGACAATGCCGTTGTCCGAGACCAGTTCCGTGATGACGCCGTCGTTGTCGGGTATGTATCCAATTTCCCCTCGTGCTGCGCCGATGAGTTCTTCGGCCTTGTGCTTTGCCTGGTCGATGAAATCGGCCATGGTGATCTGATCCTCTCTGTTGGGTGACGCGGCCCTACTTGGTTTTTTGTCCCCGGATCGCTCGACGATCGATCCGGCAGTCTCTGGCGTCAATACACCATGTGGTATTTCCTCGGCCGCACGTTGCCGGGAGATTCGGTTGGTGGGTGGGATTCCGAATCAGGTTTCGGGGGTGCCGGGACGCATGTCGGCGACGACGGCAGTTCCTTGGCGTGCGGTACGAGCTCGGTCTGTGCCCGGAGGACCAGGGTGCGGTCACCGAGAATCGTTCCGTCTTTTCGGTCTACCGACTCGAGCATCTCTTGGTAGGTGATTCGCATGGTGCGTCAGTGTCGAACGCATGTACAACGAGGCGGTGCAGGACTGTCAGTGGCAATCGAATAACCTTGTATTGCTCGCTGACCGGTCATGTCTCCTGCGATTACTTGTGTGCAGCGGTCCGAGGAGCAAGTCAGACGAATCGAATATAGCTTATCTATGCCGTCAGAGGAAGATTTAAGAATAGGTGAGAACCCGATCAATCACCTTCTAGGGTTGATCGTCCGGAGCATGAACCGGAACACCGTTGCCGTTCCGGCGCCGATTATCGCGCCGGTGACAACATCGGCCAGTAAGGCACTGACTGTGACGGCGAGGATGATCGCAGTAACGATAACCAAGACGGCATCTGCTGTGTGTTGGCAGCGGCCGGCTTCCGCAGTGACCTTATCTGAAAGATCGATTGCGCTCTTCGTGGTGAGCAGATGCGAAACCGAGCGGAGCGATGTGATGATCGCCCGTGCGCACGGCTGCCACATTGTCACTGGAGTTCGTCCCTGTTGATTCAGTTGATTCTTGTGGTCATCTCCACGGCGATGGGGTCGCCGAAGATGAGTGCGATCGGTAGCTTCAGCTCGGCCGTGCCCAATGTGGAGCTGCGGAAGTGGGCCCCGTGGCTCTGTGTGGACCGAGCGCCAATCAACGTCAACATGCTTGCTCCAACGGTAGGGGTGCGCCAGTATTTTCCATCTACAGTGCGATTTTCCGTACCGTAAATCTATATTAGCTGACATAGATAATTAGCAAGATGCGAGTGAGAGAACTGGCACAGCGGGACCGTCGAATGATGGGCGCACATCCTGAGGCTGGTTGAGAGGGCACTCATCCCAGTGAAGGGGTGCAAATCCACAGTCGTCCGAAAACGACACCGTCGTCGCAACCTCTCATATGGGAGGTTGCGACGACGGCTGGAATGCAAGGTGTGAATGTTCGGTGGGGCGAGCCTACGGTCCGTCATACCCCAATCTCATTGCAATGCAACGTCATCCCGAACACAGCTGCCCGTTCAATCGAGAGTAGAGCGATGGTCGACGATGACCTTGCGAGCAAGGTCCGCGACCTTGACGTTCATCTCCTGAGAAGTTCGTATCAGGGTGTCGATGGCCTTGTCCTCGGATACTCGATGCAATGCCATCAACAGGCCGACAGCCTGGCCGATCTCACGGTTACTCGCCAGGCCTCGCCGCAGCGAATCCGAATCCTCACCTCGCGAAAGTGCTGTGACCGCGACAGACGCGAAAGAAGTCAATACGACCGCCTGGTCGGCTACGTCTTTCGAGAAGGCACCGGGTGTATCGGAGAAGAGGTTGAGGGCGCCAAACTTGCGACGGTCGACCATCAGTCGGAAACCCATCGACCCGCGAATCGGCGTCTCCGACACAGCTTTCTGCGCGAATTCGGGCCACTGATTCGGAGTCCTGAGATCGGATTCGAGTTGTGGGAGGTCCGTTTCGAGAGCGTCGATGCATGGACCTTCTCCCGTGGCGCGTTCCAGTTCGTCTGCGTAAGCGGCAATCTCGTCACTTGCAGCGACAGTGACGTTGGTCTTTCCCCGGCGCAGCATCAAACTGGCATGATCACAACCAGGAATCAACTCGACAGCGGCCGAACAAATTGCGTTGTACACCTCGGCGCTATCCTCTGCGGAGTAGAGAATCTGTGCCAACGCCGCGAACACCGCTGCGGGTTCTTTCAGTGTGTTATCGAGCCCAGCCATCGCCATACACCTCGGGTCTTCCGTTCATCCAAACGTGCATCGAACGGTTCGAATTCTACGTTCTCGCTGTTCGCGGGCTACCGCAGCGCGGCTTTGCCGGGGGCAAGTGGGGTCTCGTTTGGCACAGCGTTAAGCGCAGGCATCTCGAAAGATGTCTGCGCAGACCAACTTGTTGGGTTCATGCTGGTGGGGCGCTCCGACCGACTGCGATCAGAGCGCCCCACCAGGGCAGCATTTATGTGGTGGTTCAATACCAGACTTTGCGGCCGCCCACCGCGCGTCCAGTGGTGCCGAGGAGTGTCAACACTGCGCCCACGACCACCAAGATGATGCCGATCGTGGTCAGAATGCTGATCGTTGTGAAGTAACCGACCAATGCCAATATGATGCCCAGGACAATCATGGTGAATCCTCGTCTTTCGTTGTGCCGGAAGTTTCTTGATCTACTGATTGCGTAAACCGGGACCGATTTATCGGTTCACCGGACTCGGCAAGTGATTGAGGTGCTGCTCAGTTGGTCAACTTGTTCTTGAGATCGCTTGCAGCATCGGAGATGTCGTCGCCAACCTGTTTGGTCTTGCCTGAAATCTGATCCTTGGTGCCTTCGGCGGCGAGGTCGTCGTTGTCCGTCTTGTGGCCGATCTTTTCTTTTGCTTCACCGATGAGTTCTTCGGCCCTGTGCTTTGCCTTGTCGAGGAAATCAGCCATGGTGATCGTGATCCTTTCGGGTAAGTGTTGATCAGCTTCGTTCTTTGCGTCGGTCTGCGATCGATCCAGAGTTGACGGTGCTACCGGTACGTAGTGTGAGATTTTGCCGCGGTACGGGTCAGCGTCGGCCGGCGACGGCTTTGACGAGGAAGAGCAAGATCACCGCGCCGAGTATGCAAGTGAGGAAACTGAAGATCAGACCGCCACCGTTGACGTCGACACCGAGCAATTTGAGCAGGAATCCGCCGATCAGGCCGCCGATGATGCCGACGACGATATTCAGCACGATGCCCATGGAGGCATCGGTTTTCATGATCTTGCTGCCGATCCAGCCGGCGAGTCCGCCGATGATGATCCATCCGATAATGCCTAGGCCGAGCACAATGTGTCTCCTTTGAGTGGTGTAAACAGCTGGTGAGGTGTTATGGATCGGCAAGTGCCGACGGAAGCCGGATCGTGGTCCATTTCAGATCGTCACCTCAATGGGTCGGGCACTGCTTACCTGCGACGTACGATTTGTCGGCCACGCTGAGCGGCTGAACCTCACATCGGATTCTCGTGAGCGAGTGCCCGGTAGCTCTTGGCGCCGGCTCGGTCCACTGCTGCTTTCACTACTGCAAAAATCGCTCCCTGCAGCGCTGCCGCAATCAGCACTTCTTTGCTCGACCTGCTGAGGTCTTGTGGATCAGGGGCATTTTCGTTGTGTCCGAGGCGCTTCCAAACCTGCTGGAACACCGCCCCGGCGGCGATCCCACCAAGAACACTCGTTGCGAGTGAAAGTGGTCTGTACATCGCTTTGGGCATTGCACTCATTGCGTGAATTCCTCTGTCGTTTGAGTATGGTCGTTTTCCGAATACCTGCGTCAAACAATCTGGAAATGAACAACTTTGAGACATCTCCCAGCGTTGCGTACTGGGGGATACCAAGCGTTCTCGAGGAACCGGCCGGCTCGACGCGAGCACGGTGTGCGTGTGAATTTCCGCGACACGCTTTGCATTCCCCGGCTATGACGCGATCACATGAGCTCTTGAAGCTCTGTAGTACCTGCTCGAGTTCGTCACACCCGTGTTTGTGCTGATACGGGTGGCGTCTCGTCAGAGGGAGGCGATCGCTGAGGCGCCGAGCAATGTTCCCACCACAATCGAACCCAACAGCAACCGTTGCTGTAGTTGGAAGATGCGATGTTCGCGTTGCGGCATGGTTGGGGGTCTCCTCACATATCGGTGGTAGTCGGTCAGTCGAACCCGGAAGTAGTGGTGGGCTCAGTTTTGGCGGGCCTTATCGGCTGCGCCGAGCTCCGTCGAACTTCCTTCATGCACAAGGCTTCCGCCGGAATTCTCGAGGTGGGCTCGAACGAACCATTGGAATTTTTCCAACTGAGCGCTCTGGCCGATCAACATGTCTTCGGTGATCGGATCGATCTTTCCGACGGATTCGATCGCTGCACGGCAGTCGGTGATGACGCCGGTGTACACGAGGTCCAGGGCGGCGAGGTGTGCGCTGGCGTCGTCACGGCCGACGGAGTAGTCGTCCCAGGTGCGGTCGGCGGCGATGGCGCCGGCGGTTCCCTTGGGGGAGTTGCCCAGTGCAGCGATTCGTTCGGCGACGTCGTCGGCGAATCCGCGGACCAAATCAACTTGAGGGTCGATCATTTCATGTACGCCGATGAAGTTCGGGCCCACGACATTCCAGTGAATGTGTTTGAGAGTCAGATGCAGATCGTTGTAGGCGCTGAGTCGTTCCTGAAGAACTGCGGCGACACTCGTGCCGTCTTCAGTGCTCAGTCCCGGTACCGTGAAATTTGGCATGTGTCTTCCTCTCGTTGCAATCGCGAACTGTTCGCACGGTCTCGTGCGGTAGTTGCGGTGTCAAAGATCGTGTCTGCCGATTCAGTCGACCGCTTCAGTCGACGCTGTCGGCCACTCCTCCGATATGGGATCCCCGAACATCAGCGCGATTCGGTGCTTGAGTTCAGCCGTCGCCAAGGTGGAGCTTGCGGAGTTGATCTCGCCGTTCTGAGCGGGCGGGATGTCGATCGTCGTCATCTTGCTCCCGTGGTGGAGGGGTGTGTGCGGAGGGAATCGGGTGAACGGCTCCCCTTCGGCGTCGTGCTCTGCAGACTCACAGCACCCGAATGTGTATGCGATTCCGTAGGTCTGCGTCGTTCTAGGCGCCCTAAAATCTATACCAGCCGATGCAGATAATTAGCAACACCGAAAGAGGGAAAATTGACGTTCGGGGATTGCCTGAACGCCAAATTTTTGGCCTTGATCAGCCAATATGCCGAGAATTCGAAGAATTGAAATCTGATAATCCTGATCCGCCGATATGAAACCTATGTCTTGGCGGCTAGATTCAATGCCCTCGGATGCTAAGGTCGTGTGGTCGCCGATTACGCCTGGGAGGTTTGCAGTGACGTTGGAGTCTCAGTCACGTTCGCTTCGCGGCGTATACGGGATCTCGGTGATGTCTGAACTGTCCGGAGTTGGGCCGCAGACCTTGAGGCTCTATGAGCGGCGAGGGTTGTTGACGCCCACTCGCACTGACGGCGGAACCCGTCGGTACAGCGAATCGGATCTGGACATGCTGGCTCGCATCACGGCGTTGATCGATGACGGCGTGAATTTGGTCGGAATCCGGTTGATTCTCTCGCTCGAAGCCGAGAATTCAATTCTTGCGGCGCGGATCGCTCAGTTGAGCGAATCGGCTGACGGTCAGGCTTGATCTCCGAGGTCGTGGACATCAGCTGATGTCGACGTTTCGGAACGGCTGATGTCCCCGAAGTTTGCGTCGGCAACGATCTTGTTTCCGTCGGCTTCAAGGGATTCGAGCGCGGAATCGAAAGCGTCGATGAGCCATTGGTGGCTTGCTTCGGCGAGGAGTTGATCCGATTCACCGGCGATATTGGCCTGAATGAAGCGAACCCTCCAGGAGTCGCTGGATTCAGGTTCGTCAGACAATCCGAGGCGTGTGTTGGTGGCGACGACGTAGCGGTTGTATTCCAGATCGACACGGATCGCGTAGTCGCCGGCCACATTGACAACGCTGGCGGGGCGATGGGTAGCTGCTGCCAACGCAATCAGCGCATCGTTGTATGTTTCGGAATGTTTCACCGTGAGGGGCATGGCCTGCCTATCTGTTCGACGTGGCCGATGCAGCATCGCATGGCCGGGGTGAAGGCAGCCCATCGCCGCAGCTTGACGAAGAACTGAAATTGATCCTATCCCAGATGCGTGTTGCCCGATTTCGGCGGTATCGGGTGATCAGGGCTGAATCCGCAGAGAGGCTCTCAAGGCCTATTGGCTACAGGATACTCGAGCACTCGACCGTGGGTCCGTAGCTGCGCTGTCGAAGTCCACACGTCATTGTGGCATTGCCGACGCCATCCGCACATGACGAAGCCGCCGGCCCCGTAGGGAGTCCAGCGGCTGTGTCAGCGCCGGTATCCGCCTTGCGCCTCTCGGCAAGTGGCCGCTCGAAGCGGCATTTCTGGGGTGGTACCCGGGGCAATGGATCGGACACCGACAGCCTGTACAACGGCCAGATTCGACGGGTTATTCCACTCGTGGAGCTTCCGTGCGCGCGTTGCCCCTGACACCGCTCGGTGAGTTGCCTAGGCTAGCTGTGAAATCCAGCCCGGCACCGAGGAGACACTCCATCACTAATAACTCGCTACTCGAGCTTCGTACCGTCCGGAGTGCATCATGAGTCCCACTGTGTCGTCTACAGGTTCGGTTCTTGTAATCGGAGCGGGCATCGCCGGCCTGACCGCAGCACGCGACCTGGTTCGGCTCGGGCGTCAGGTGACGGTGCTCGAAGCACGCGAGCGTGTGGGTGGCCGACTGTGGACCGATCGCACGCGGCCCGAGATGCCACTGGATCTGGGTGCATCGTGGATCCACGGCATCGAGAAAAACCCCGTAACGCAACTACGCGACGAGTTCGGTCTGCCCACCGTGGTGCTCAACCAGAACCTGATCACCACCTACAGTGGCAGCCGGCACCTGGACCCGGCAGCGATGAACGCGTACGGCATCGACTTCGAGGGTGTCATGACGGCGATACAGGAGCTGGCCGGACAACCACGGTTCGCGAACACCTCCTTCGCCGCTGCCGTCGAATTGGTGCTGCCGCAGTTGGGGCTGAGCGACATTCGCGCCGACCTCATTCGAAACACCGTCCGACACTTCGTCCAGGACTCCTTCGGCGCCGACGCCGATCAAGTTCCCCTGTGGGTTGGGCAGCACCATGACAGTCATGGCGGTGACGAGGTGGTCTTTCCTCGCGGCTACGACGAGATCGCGACCCGGCTAGCCGAGAACCTCGACGTTCGGTTGGGGCAGGTTGTCAATCGAATTGCGTACAGTGCCGCCGGTGTTCGGGTGCACACCGACAACGATATTTTCGACGCCGACCATGTGATCGTCACCCTTCCACTGGGCGTATTGAAGGCGGGCTCCGTTACTTTCGACCCGCCCTTGCCCACAGCGAAACAAGCGGCGATTGGACGCCTCGGTATGGGCGTCTACAACAAGCTGTATCTGCGTTTCGACGTTCAATTCTGGGACGACGCCGAGATGATCGGCCAGTTCGGTTTGCCGGACGATCCGATGGCCGCATGGTTTCCGCTTCAAACGGTGGCCGGTGTTCCCCTGATCGTTGCGCTGCGCGGCGGCTCGGTCGCGCGCCGCATCGAATCCCTCGATGATGCCGCCACCGTTGCTGAAGGGATGCGTGCCTTGCGTGTCATCTACGGCGAGCGCGTGCCTGAACCGTGCGACTACCAGGTGACTCGATGGTCGACGGACCCTTACGCGCGCGGTTCCTACTCGTATCCCGGGATCGAGTCGACGCCTGACGACCGAGCAATCGTCGCCGAACCGATCGGAAACCGAGTCTTTTTCGCCGGTGAAGCCACACATGCCACCGAATCCTCCACCGTCCACGGGGCGCTGTTGACCGGTCAACGCGAGGCCGACCTCATCTCGAGAATCGGATGATCACGCCCGAAGTCGGTTGCTGCTCGTGTATGTGGTCCTCGGTGGCATCGCCGCTGTCTGCCCGATAGGTTTACGCCGTGCCTATCTCCGTGCTGATTGTCGACGACCAGGAACTGATGCGGATGGGGCTGAACATGGTCCTCGGTGCGCACGAGGATATTTCTGTCGTCGGCGAAGCTGGGGACGGGGCTGCCGCGGTTACGGCGGCAATTTCCCTGAAACCGGATGTCGTCCTGATGGACGTACGGATGCCGATCGTCGACGGCGTCAGGGCAACGGAACAGATTTTGGCGTCGGGAATCGAATCCCGAGTGCTGGTGATGACAACCTTCGATCTGGACGAACACGCACTCGGAGCATTGCGCGCCGGGGCCAGTGGATTCCTACTCAAGGACACACCGCCCGAAGACTTGGTCTCGGCGATCCGCAGTGTTGCCGCCGGCGATGCCGTCGTATCACCGAAGGTGACGCGGCGATTACTGTCGCGATTCATCGTCGACGGACCGGCACCCCGGCGTGATCCGATCATTCTCGACGTCTTGACCGAGCGTGAGCGTGAGGTTCTCGGCCAGGTTGCGACGGGACGATCGAACACAGAAATCGCGCAGCAACTATTTCTTTCCGAATCGACGATCAAGTCTCATATCGGCCGAATTCTGACAAAGCTGGATCTCCGTGACCGCGTTCAAGCGGTGGTGCTGGCCTACGAGACCGGATTGGTGACTCCGAGCGCGTAGGCCAGCAGTCGGTCACGCGTCGAAAGTTCCGACCGTCGGAAGTACGGTGCAGGACTTTCCGTCGGTGTAATCGACTTTGCCGAAGATTGACGCGAGTACCTTGCCGTTTCCGGTGTCGACCACCTTGGACAGCATGGGCGTACCCAAGATGGGGATCGAGTCGTCCAACGGGACGATGCCGCTCTTGAACGTGGTGGTGTTGAGCCATGCGACGCTCAAGCCGGATGTCTTCGGTATTGCAAGGTAGGCGGGCAGCGCCTGGAAGCGGAGCTGGTCATCTTTGATCGCTGGTAGTGGGAAGTTCGGGCCTGCTTGGGCGGTGCTGAGCGTTACCGTCGCCATTTGGCCGTCGAGACCACAACCCAACGTCGGAGCTGGATACATGAAGTTCTGAGTTTCGGTCTTGGCGATTGCCGGAAGGCCCAGCGCATCGGTGATCTGGTCGACGGCTGCCTTGCCGATCAGTTGCTGGATGGCAGTGGTCGCATCGGGGGAAATTGCGGTGGCCTGTGCAATCAATGCGCCAAGGTCGAAAGGTGCGGCGGGTTCGGCGCCTGCAGTGCCCGCGCTGATCATCGTGGATCCTGCGGTCAGGGCTACGACGGCGGCGGCGCCGACCAGTGCTGTGGGAATGCGGCGGGCGAGCTTCTTGCCGGGGAGTCGGCTCATGTCGGGCTCCTTCACGTTGACGGCCGACGAAATCCGGCCTGAAGCGACTCCACCATGTGCAGAGTCTAAACGTCAACTTGAGGGTTAGAATCGTTAGCGGAGCGTTAGTTAACGGCAAGCACCACCGCAGCGGCAGATTGTGACCCACAGCATGGAATCGGTGCACGCTCTCACTGCATCTCGGGAGAAAAATCGCGGTCTCGTACGTTGTATCCCTAGACAGTCTGAAAGGGGACGTCCATGATTGCCGCCGTTTTCCTGCTTTACGTCATCGTTGAGATCGCCGCACTGGTCCTTGTAGGCAACGCCATCGGTATCGCCTGGACGGTTCTGCTGTTCCTTGCGGGCTCGCTGGTCGGGTTGGTGCTCATGCGTTCGCAGTGGCGAAAAGTCATGGACGGATTCCGCAAAGCAACACGCGGCGAAGGTTCGCCCTCGCTCGCCGTCGCTGACGGAGCCCTGGTTGCAGCCGGATCGGCATTGATGTTCGTCCCCGGCCTTGTCACGTCCGTCTTGGGTCTGCTACTGCTGATTCCTCCGACGCGTTGGGCATTGCGTCCGCTGGCAGTCCTTCTGGCGGGCAAGCGTGCGGCAGCCTTCGCGGCCGGCGGCGACGCCTTTGCCGGAACGGTGGGCTACGCAGCGCGGATGCGCGGCAACGGTGAGGTCATCGACGGAGAAATCATCGTCGAAACACCTACCGCCACCACCGAATATGTGAGCAGCAACGGCAAGGAACTTGTCCTCGAAGGTGAGATTCTCGACACGGATACACCTACCCGTTCGCGAGGGCCGCAGTACTAGCAGGCAGACTTGGCGTTCGTGACTACTCGTCTGCTGGTCAACGGCCGGATCTACAGTTCTTTTGCACCTGACGCGACCTCGCTCGCCATCACCGACGGCATCGTCGTCTGGGTGGGCGAGGACCGCGCTGGACGTGCACTTCATCCCGACGCGGAAATCGAGGATCTGGGCGGTGCGTTTGTCACCCCAGGTTTTGTCGACACTCACGTCCACATCACCGCGTTGGGTCTCACCATCGTCGGACTCGATCTGGTGGGAACAACGTCGCTCGACGAATGCCTCTCGCGGGTAACGGCATTCGCCGACGCTAATCCTGACGCCGTCATCTGGGGTCACGGTTGGGACGACACCGAATGGGCGCAGCCCACCGCGCCGTCAACAGCCGATCTCGATGCCGCCGCACCCGGCCGCAAGGTGTACCTCTCTCGGATCGACGTGCACTCGGCAGTGTGCTCGAGTGCGTTGCGCGACGGGATCGAGGGGCTCACCTCCCAGGCCGGGTACTCCGCAGATGGTCCGCTCACTTTCGACGCCCACCACCTTGCGCGCGCTTCGGCTCGCAATCTCCTCACCGCTGAACAACGCAGTGCCGCCCGCACCGCAGCACTTGATCTGTGCGCATCACGCGGAATCGTCGCAGTCCACGAGTGCGGTGGCCCGGATATCTCCGGTCTCACCGACTTCCAGGAACTCCTCGCGCACGACCACGGCGTCGAGGTTCGCGGCTACTGGGGCGAGCACGTCACCACGGCAGAAGATGCACGCGCACTCCTCGACAAGACCGGTGCTCACGGACTCGGCGGCGACCTCTTCATCGACGGTTCCCTCGGATCCCATACGGCCTGGTTGCTCGAACCCTATGCAGATCAGCCGGATTCGACGGGTAACGCCTACCTTGACGTCGACGCTATCGCTGCACACATCCGCGCCTGCACGCTCGCCGGAATCCAAGCGGGCTTCCATGCCATCGGTGACGGCGCAGTGTCTGCGGCCGCGGCAGCATTCCGTCAGGTCGCTGAGGAACTCGGCGGACCCAAGGTCGCCGCTCTCGGGCATCGCCTCGAGCACGCCGAGATGATGTCGATCGCCGACGCCGAAACATTTGCGACAGTGGGCGTCATCGCGAGCGTCCAACCGGTTTTCGACGCACTGTGGGGCGGAACCGACGGCCTGTACGCAACGCGTCTGGGCGCCGAGCGCGCGGTCGCTCTCAATCCGTTTGCCCCGGCAGCTGCCAAGGGTGTCTCACTGGCATTCAGTTCCGATGCGCCCGTCACTCCGGTTGAACCGTGGGCGATGGTCCGGGCCGCAGTGCATCACCGCACCGACGGCAGCGGCATCTCACCGCGCGCAGCCTTCTCGGCGGCGACTCGTGGCGCGTGGCGCGCCGGAGGAGTTCGCGACGGAGCAGCCGGAACGCTCAATCCGGGTGCTCCGGCGTCGTACGTCATCTGGGAAGCCGGCGATCTCGAGGTGAGCGCACCCGCCGATTCGGTGCAGCGCTGGTCCACCGATCCGCGCTCACGGGTTCCGGCGTTGCCGCGACTGAGCGACGACGCTCCAGCCCCGGTGTGCGTTCGATCGGTGCATCGCGGACGCGTCGTTTATGAGCGTTGAACAGTCGACCGGTGAACGCACGCGGCTAGTCGAGGTGCTCACCGGTTCGATGTGGTTGCGCTCGCTGTATTCGGCGGCCGGCGGGTATCTGATCTTCGCGGGATTTCCGCCTCGGCCTCTGTGGTTTCTCGCGCCGATCGGTATCGCACTGCTGACCTGTGTGCTGACCAACTTCGGCCGCGGGGGACTGCGCCTGCGTGCAGGTTTCGGATACGGCTACCTCGCCGGCCTCGGTTTCCTGGTGCCGCTACTGCCGTGGATCGGTGTGTTTGTCGGCGCCGTGCCATGGATAGCGCTCGCTGCCGTGGAATCGCTGTTCATCGGACTGTTCGGGCTGCTGGCCGTACTGGTGTCGCGGTTGCCGTGGGCGCCGCTGTGGATTGCTGCCGTGTGGACATTGACGGAATGGCTCAGATCCAGTGTTCCGTTCGGCGGCTTCCCCTGGGGCAGGCTCGCATTTGGTCAATCCGAAGGGTGGCTGCTTCCGCTCGCGAGCATCGGCGGTGCGCCGCTACTCAGTTTTGCGGTGGCACTGACCGGAACCGGGTTGGCCGCAGTAGCGATTGCGGTTGCTGCCAAACATTGGCACCGAGGATTTTTCGGCGCTGTTGCGGCTGCGATCGTTCCCGTCATTCTGGCTGGCGTCGTCGCACCGTTTCTCGCCACGATGGATTCCGGTGATCGCACCGTCACCGTCGCAGCTATTCAGGGCAGCGTGCCGCGGTTGGGACTGGACTTCAACTCGCAACGCAAGCAGGTTCTCGACAACCACGTCGCCGAAACTTTGAGGTTGGCGGCGGAAGTCGACGCCGGACGCGTCAAACAACCCGACATCGTCATCTGGCCCGAGAATGCCTCCGACATAGATCCGTTGCGCAACATCGATGCGGCAGCTGACATCACCCGCGCGTCCGTATCGATCGGTGCGCCGATTCTGGTCGGCACTGTGCTCGTCAATGCCGACCACACGACCACGAACTCCGTGATCGTCTGGGACGGAAACAAAGGCCCGCAGGAGCAGCACGACAAGAAGATCATCCAACCGTTCGGCGAGTACCTGCCCTACCGAGACTTCTTCCGGAAATTCTCGGAATACGCAGACCGTGCCGGCAACTTCGTCCCCGGTGACGGCAACGGTGTCGTCCAGGCCGCAGGCGTGCCGATCGGTATCGCTACCTGCTACGAGGTGGCATTCGACCGGGCGTTCCAGGAATCCGTTCGCAACGGAGCGCAACTCCTCGCCGTACCGACCAACAACGCCACCTTCGGCGACACCGAGATGACGTACCAGCAGTTGGCGATGTCCCGCGTGCGGGCCGTCGAACACGGCCGCGCCGTTGTCGTGGCAGCCACCAGTGGCGTCAGCGCGATCATTTCTCCCGACGGTTCCGTAACCTCGCAAACCGATCTTTTTGTCCCCGAATTCCTCGTTGCCGATGTACCGCTGTCGACTGACAAAACTGTGGCTTCGCGCGTGGGCCCCGCACCTGAGGTACTGCTGTGCCTCCTCGCGGCGGGCGCAATCGTGATGGCAGTGATTATCCGGCGTCGTGAACGCACCCTTCCCGAAACAGGAGAGCAGCAATGACCGAGGTAGGTAAGGGTTCCAAGACCGATCTGCTCGACGCGAGTTACACCATCGCGATCGGCACCGGCGGTGTCGTGGACATTGCGGCAGTTCTGCTCGGCGCCGACGGGAAGGTTCGCACCGACGATGACTTCGTGTTCTTCAACAATCCGAAAGCGCCGGGCGTGGCGCTCGTTTCGGATGAGGCAATCACCGTCGACCTCGCTGCACTTCCGGCCGATGTTCACCGCGTCCTGATCACCGGCAGTACCGAGGCGCAGGGCAAGAACTTTTCCGATGTGGCGTCGATTCAAGTGGACACGCGCGGGGCCTCGCAGCAATTGTCTTTTGTCCCAACAGGTTTGACTACCGAAACCGTTTTGCAGTTGGTGGCGTTGTATCGACGCGGCACCGGGTGGCGTCTCGACGCCGTCGGGCAGGGATACAGCGCCGGGTTGGCAGCCTTTGCCGCCGAACACGGTATCGACGTCGATGACGACGAACCGAGCAGTGCTGCGGAACCGGAACAGCCCGCAGCCAGTCCGGCGCCGACCATCAGCTTCGAAAAAGTGTCCGTCAGCCTCACGAAAGACTCTCCGGACAAGACTGCGCGCATTGACCTGCGTAAAAGTCAGGGCGACCCCAGTTGGGTCTTGACCGTGGGTCTGGAATGGGACGGCCGCGGCGCAAAATACGACGACAACGGCAAGGTCAAGAAGTACGGCGAAGGCGACCTCGACGTGTACTTCTTCTGCCGCAACGAGGACACCAACGACTACGTCGTGATCAGCGGTGAGCCGAATCATCGTGGCGGACTGGAAACCTGGCCGCACATCTACCACTACGGCGACAGCGCGGGACCCGGTAAGGGCAAGAAGGCTGCCGTCGAGCAGGTTCGCGTCATTCCGCACGAGAACGGCGATCTGCTGGTCAACGTGTATCAGAGCGTGGACAACGGGGCCGGCGCCATCGACACCTTCGGTAAGCCTCGCGTCGCAATCCGCTACGGCAAGGCTGGCAAAGATGGACTGCCTGGCCCTGACGCCGATGAAATTCTTGTCTTCGTCGGCAACGGCAAGAACTCGTTCTGGGCGACCATCGCGCACATCGATGTCCAAGACGGCGTTCTGACCGTCGACGGCGAGACTCGATACAGCAAAACGCTCAGCGAACGGATGCCTGGTCTGGACACCGACGGCCAATGGATGCAGCGTCCCAAATCGGGTCCGAAGGGTCGAAGCAAGAAGGCGAACAAGGGCGTCGGACTCGACAAGTACTCCGGCCAATGCGAACCGGCGCCGAAGAAGCGTCGCTGAGGCAGGACTCGCCTAGCCGGGAATATCGGTCCACTGAGCTTCTTGTTCGGGCGTAACCGGGATCGGGTGCACGATGCGCTCGGTCACCGGTAGTGCTTTCACGGCCTCGATGGCTTCCCATTTGAATTCACCGCACCGTCCCAACGGGAGCGCCGGCCGCATTCCGAGTCCCTGATCGTCGATCAGCCATACGGTCGGTGGCATTGGCTGATCGACGTGACAGGTCATGTCTCTTGGATCCGACGGCACCGCGTAGGCAGCCAGAACAGCAGTCAGATCGCCGCGGTGACGCATTTCGACCAGGGAAAGTGCGTGATCGACAACCCCGACAGACCTGTCGAATTCGCAGATGACCGCGCCGGTGGGAACGAAGCCGTCCGGGATGACGGTCAGTTCGGGAACCTGCACACCGTTGCGAACTGAATCTGTCAGGTTCTCGGCGATTTCTCTTTGTGGTGGTGACTGTTGCACTTTCTGGGTATTCGGCGGTGGAAGTCCACCCCGAATGAACAGAGGCAACGTCCATGACCGAAGTGCAGAACGCCGTCCGCAAGCCCAGCATTGTCGATTCTGTTCTCAAATCTCCGCTCGCCGGATTGGCGCCGTGGATTCTGCTGTCGTTGGTGTCCGGACCAGGCCGATTCGAGGCTTCCGCCGCAGCGGCGCTCGGGTTGACGCTGCTGATCGCCGCTGCGAGTCACCGTCGGGGCAGCAAACTGAAGTTGTTGGGAATGTTCGACATTCTGTACTTCGGGATACTCGCCGCAATTGGTTTGTTCGCGTCGGCCGACACCATCCGATGGTTCGAACTGTGGGGCGGCGAAATGACCAACATCGCCTTGGTGGTCTTCGCATTCGGTTCGATGCTTCTGCGCAATCCGTTCACTATGCAATACGCGAAAGAGTCTGCACCACCGGAAACGTGGACAACACCGCTCTTTCTGCGGATCAACTACACCATCACATTGGTATGGGCACTGTCGTTCCTGTGGTCGGCAATCGTCGGGTTGTACGGTGACGCCGTGTTGGGCTCCAGCGGCAATTTCTGGACCGGGTGGATCCTGCAGTTGGGCGGCATGATCTTCGCAATCTCCTTCACCGAGTGGTATCCGGAGTACGCACCGAACAAAGCGCTCCAAGCACTGGGACTGCCGACTGATCCGCCGCAACCGATCGCTCGACTGTTCGACTTCCTACCGGTTTTTGTGGTCATCACCGGAATTGCGGGATTGGTGACGGATTCGGTGTCCACCGCAGTGGGGATCGCGCTGATTGTCCTCGGTGCGATTGCCTATGTGACCATGTGGCGCATTGCTGCGCGCGTTCTTCCTGAGAGCGACGGAAGCTAGGCCCCTTTGCCTCTAGTGAGCACCCTTTCCAGCGTGCTGGAGACGGTGCTCACTGAGCACAAACGGTGCCAGCTTCGTACCGAGCACGTTCTGGCCGCTCACTACCGCCCTGAACTCCCCGGTGATCCGAAGTTCTCGAGCAGATCGATCGGCGCCCCCGCCTGGATAAACGCGAGCACTGCAATCGCGTCGTTGACCGTGTGAGTGAGGTAGGTGCTGACCGCGTCGGCAACATCGCCGAGGGCACCGGCAGGAGTGATCGTCACCGCGAACGGACGTTCCGCGGTCGGGAGATCAACGGTGACGGTAGCGGTGACGACGGTGTCGGCGGTGTTGGGCAACGCCATCAAGTTGGTGTTGAAATCGGTGACCGGAACGTCGGCTGATGCCGTGCCGACTGGACCGCCCAGGGTGATCGCGACAGCGAGTGCGCCGGTGCCGAGTACCGCGGCGGTCCGGGACCAACGAGTGGGCGCTTCGAGAACATTCACAAACGGACTCCCTTTTCGCGGTGACTGAATCCCTGCACGGGATACAGAGCGGCCGCGAATGCAACCACTATCGAGGAAGATAACGGACATAGGCCGCAATGTGGCGTTGTTCGGTGCGATGTGTTCGGCCGGGTTTCGGAAGCTAGGCCCCTTTTCCTCTAGTGAGCACTGTTTCCAGCATGCTGAAAACAGTGCTCACTGTGCAGAAACGGTGCCAGCTTCGTGCGAGGTGGCTATCTACGAGCCGTAGTTGCCGAGCGATCCGAGCGATCCGGTTGCCGGTGGCGTGTTGTCGGTCATCGCGGCGCCCGGCCGACGGTGATGGGGTTGCCGATGACGGTGTTGGTGTCGGTGTCGATCACCGAGACCGTGCCGGCGCCGATGTTGGTGACGTACGCGTTGCCGTTGGGAGCGATCCTGATCCCGGTCGGTTGGATTCCGACGGTGATGGGGTTGCCGATGACCGTGTTGGTGGTGGTGTCGATGACCGACACTGTGTTGTCAGTCCGGTTGGCGACGTAGGCGCGAGCGCCGTCGGCCGTGATCGCCACACCCCACGGTGCTGCACCGACGCCGATGACAGGGGTGAGGACGGTGTCTGCCGATGCAGTACCGACCGCACCGCCGAGGGCCATGGTCAGGGCGAGTGCACCGGCGCTCAACGCTGCGGCGGCTTTGGGCCACTGTTTGAGCGGATGCGGTCGATTGAGAATTATCACCGACATAGGCCTTTCCAGTTGCAGTCCGCACCGTTGATGGATGCGTAGCGGCGCAGGAAGGCAACCACCGCAACGGCAGATACTGGACATTCACCTCGAAAGTAGTGGCAGCCGGAAATTGGCGTCGAGGAGACAAGGCTCGCGGACCCACTGTTTTCTACCTGTGACGTTTGGTCCCGAGTAGGCCGGGGGATACAGCAAACACTGGCTCATTCATCCGTGCCGATAGTTGTCTTGCGCGATATTCGCGCCTGCCACCTGCCGGCACGGGTGTATGCCTGATTGGTGAAAGTTGTTGGACTGAAATAGTTTCGGAGTGAGTTCGTATCAGAGAAGGGCTCGCAGATGATGTCTGTATCGCAGTACCCCATCCAACGACAAAGACCGCCCGGTAAACAACCGGACGGTCTTGATCGAAGTGTTCGGGAGAGTGCTAGAGAATCAAGCTCCGCGACGCTTGGCCTTGAGGAGATCCATACGCTCCTTGAGGAGTTCTTCGAGTTCCTCGACGGAACGACGCTCGAGCAGCATGTCCCAGTGGGTGCGCGGCGGCTTGACCTTCTTGGCTTCGGGAGCAGTTCCCTCCATGAGGGCACCCTCGAGGCCGTTGCGGCACATCCAGACGCCGGGGATCTCGGCTTCGTCGGCGAACGGGATGTCAAAGATCTCACCGTTGTCGCACTTGTATTTCGCCATACGACGGGGGGCGAGGTCATGGTCACGGTCGGTCTCGTAGCTAACAGCTCCGAGACGGCTACCTCGAAGTACGCGATCTGCCATGGTGGTGTCCTCTCTTCGTTCGTCACCGCTGGTGGGCGCCCGGTGTTGGGGCGTAGACGCTCACACTCATCTACAACGCCACGAGTCCCCGATTGGTTCCCGTGTGGCGAGAAGACGCAACCTCCCCATCTTACCGGGTACTGCACGCGCACATTGAGGGCCTCCGAATCTCGAGTAAAGTGTGCAGACATGACGACCAGCATGCGACCGAGAAGCGCCGGGAATCCCTGCGTCTGGTGCGGTCGTGCGGTTGCGGCGGTCGGAGTCGGACGTCGGCGGCGGTACTGCTGCCAGTCGTGCCGTCAGCGCGCGTATGAGCAGCGTAGTGCTGTGAAAGGCACCGCAATTCCCGCTGACGCTGTCATCTTGACGGCCGGCGAGGCATCCGAACTCGTTGATCGGATGTTCGAAGTGCGCTGCGCTGCGGAAGATGTCGCGACTGCGGTCGCGGAAGGTGCCGATACTGCCGAGCTCATTTCGATGTGTGAGCAGTTGACGGCACTTGCCCGCGAAGCTGAACGTTTCCGATGACGCTAGCCTGGGCAACCAGTTTGTAGCTGTGTGTACGGCACCGCGCCAGTGTGGCGTGCCGGACACATAACGAAACACAACTCAAATCCTTACAGTTCGGACCTTCGGGGAGGTTCGAACTCCGAGCCGACCCGCTTTCACGGTCGATGACCTCACCGGCCGGGCTCACAAGGATCGTTCACATGGTTTCCACTCTCGATATCGAGGCGGTGCGATGTACTTCTTCAATCCCCGAACCACACTTTCTTCACTCCACACCCAGCACACCAGCCGGGGGTGGTTGTGATGAGCACCGAGAATCCGAACAACGAGGTCAGTGCCCGAGAGTCTGCACCGAGAACACTCCCGGCCGGCGCTTTCCCGTTGTCTGCGGTGCAGCGGAGCATGTGGTTCGCGCAGCAGCTTCATCCGAGCGTTCCGTACTTCGTCGCGCAGTACATCGAGGTCCATGGCGATCTGGATATCGGCTTGTTGTCTCGATCTGCGGTGACGGCGGCGCATGAGTTCGAATCGCCGTTCCTGCGGTTGATGTACCCGGACGGGGAACCGTGCCAGATAGTCGACCCCACGATCGATGCAACCGTCGACTACTTCGATTTCCGTAACCATGAGGATCCCCGCGCAGCTGCGTCGGAGTGGATGGACAACGACCACGCGACCACCCTCGATCTGACCCGGGATCGGCTGGTCGAGATGACGATCCTGCAAACGGGGGATCGAGATTACCTGTGGTACACACGAATTCACCATGTGGCGCTCGACGGCTACAGCGGCATGACCATCGTCAACCGGATCGCGGCGCTCTACACGGCTGAACTCGAAGGCCGTGAACCCGCCGTCAACAAGGCCCTTGATCTGGCGAAGCTCTCCGAATTGGACCAGACGTACCGTGCGTCGAGTCGTTTCGATGCGGACCGCGAGTACTGGGCGGAGCGGGTTTCCGGCGTGGAACACGGTTCGACGCTTTCGGATCGGGAAGCGCCACCTCAAGCCCACTCGCAGGTGGTGACCGGGGAGCTTTCGGAGGAGTCGCTAGGCTCCTTGGACGAGTGGAGTTCACGTTCGGGCGCCACGTCGGCGGCAGTATTGATCGCGGCGTTGGCCTGCTATTTGTCGCGTCGTACAGGTTACGCAGATGTACTGATCAATTTGCCGGTGTCGGCGAGAACTACTGCGCCGTTGCAGCGGTCCGGCGGCATGTTGGTGAACGTCGCACCCCTGCACATCGAGGTGCGACCCGGAGACAGCGTCGACGATCTGGTGGGGCGGGTGCAGTTGGAACTGCTCGGCGCTCTGCGACATCAACGATGCAGCCTCGAGGACATTCGACGTGACGCCGGATTGTCCGCCGAGGACACACGCTTGTCCGGCCCGATGATGAACGTGATGCTTTTCCGTCAGGAAATCACGCTGGGTTCGATGACCGGCGAGTACCACATCGTGACGTCGGGTCCGGTCGAGGATCTGCTGGTCAACATCTATCAGAGCGGTACTCCGGTCAAGACGCTGATCGAGTTCCGAGCCAATCCCGATCGCTACACCCGGGAGGAACTCGACGAGCATCAGGCCGATTTCTCGGAGTTGGTCCGTGAACTGATTGCAGCGGGCCCCGGAACGCCGCTCGACGAGGTGCATCGCCCCAGCGCCAAGGCCGGCGAGCAGATCACGAGGGACCGTGAACTCGAAGCGTTCTGGGCTTACGAGTTGATGGACGCTCCCGAAGGCGCCTCGGTAGTCCTCGATCGTCCCCGGACATCGGAGGTGCGGGCAGATTTCGGCACCGTGCGGGGGACTATGTCGCCGGAGGTCTACGACCGTGTCGTGGCAATGACCCGCAGTGCCGAGACCACGGTCTTCAGCGTCGTCCACGCCGCGCTGGCGGTCATGCTCTCGCACATCACGAACACGGACGACATCGTGCTCGGCGCCCGGTTCCGATCGGACTCGCAGTTGGTGCCGGTGCGCATCACGATCACCCCGGATCGGCCCTTCACGGATCTGTTGAATGCTGTTGCCGACCATGACGACGAGATCCGCCGACATGTCAGCCCTGACGCCGTGGATGCGGCAGAAATTCATGTAGCCCTGAACGAGGGAAGCCCCGACGTCAGACGCGACGACTTCAGTCCGGCAATCGACATCAGTCTGGAAATCGACGTCGTGGAACAAGAAGGAACGCTGACTTTCGTGGTCGCGTTCGACCAGAGCGTTCTCGACGAACAGTCCGCTCACCTGGTGTGCACGCGGATCCAGCGAATACTGGCCGGCGCACTCGATTCCCCCGACACCGCCGTCGGTGACCTGCAGATTCTCGACGGCACGGAATTCGAACACCTGCGCTCGGTGTCCGGCTCACCCGCGTCGGAAACTCAAACACTTGATCAGATTCTGTGTACCGCAGCGGAATTGAATCCGGACGCCGATGCGATTGTTCTCGGCGACCGGATTCTGACCTACCGTGAACTCGACGGCCGATCGAACGCCCTGGCCCGGGAACTGATCACGCGCGGCGTCGGACCGGGCACGTACGTGGCACTTGCACTGACACGTTCGATGGAATCGGTGATCTCGACCTGGGCTGTGGCAAAGGCCGGCGGCGCATTCCTGCCCGTCGATCCCAACTATCCACCCGGCCGTATCGAGCACATGCTCACTGATTCCGGGACACGCATCGGGATCTGCCTTCCTGGCGCCGCAGACAGTTGGGGCGTTGACGCCTTGTGGCTGGCACCGGGAGACCAGCAGCATTCGACTGAGCCCCTCGACGACACCGACCGCATCAGGCCGCTGAGAATCGACGACCCTGCCTATCTGATTTACACCTCGGGTTCCACCGGTCTACCCAAGGGCGTCGTGGTCACTCATCGCGGGTTGAGCAGTTTCGCGGACGAGCAGAGGATCAGGTTCGGCGTTACACCGGATTCACGGAGCTTGCACTTCTCGTCCCCGAGCTTCGACGCGTCAGTTCTGGAGCTACTCCTTGCCTTCGGCGCCGGCGCCACCATGGTGATCGCGCCGCCCACGGTGTACGGCGGGGAGGAACTGGCGGAAGTCCTACGCGACGGGAGGGTGACGCACGCCTTCATCACTCCGGCAGCTCTCGCGACGGTTGATCCGGACCACCTGCCACTCCTGCGGGTAATCGTGACCGGCGGCGACGCATGCTCGCCGACGCTCGTCGAGCAGTGGGCGGGGCACCGGTTGATGTTCAACGCCTACGGGCCCACCGAGACGACAGTGGTTGCCACGTTGTCGAGACCGCTCCACAGGGACGTTCCGGTCACGATCGGAGTGCCGATGCGGGGAGCGTCGGCAATGGTGCTGGATTCTCGGCTCCATCCCGTCCTGGTGGGTGTCGCCGGGGAACTGTATGTCAGTGGCGTCGGCCTGGCCCGCGGCTATCACGGACGCGCCGCCACGACGGCACTGCGCTTCGTGCCTGCGGCGAACGGCTTGCCGGGGGAGCGGATGTACCGGACGGGCGATCTGGCTCGCTGGACCCGCGACGGCGAGTTGGAATACCTGGGCCGCAGTGATTTCCAGATCAAGATCCGCGGTTTCCGTGTCGAACTCGGTGAGATCGACGAAGTGGTGCGTCGGCATCCGAGCGTCGACGAGGCAGTGACCGTCGGAGTGACCGGCAACAGCGGCGAGACGCTGCTGGCGTCGTACGTCACGACTGCGCCCGGGATGCGTGTCGACGTATCCGAGTTGACGGCGCACGCGGCGGCATTCCTGGCGCCGCACATGGTTCCCTCACGCATCGTCGTGCTGGACACGATTCCCCTGACTCCGGCCGGCAAGATCGACCGGAACTCCCTGCCGTCCATCGACACCGAAGCAGGCGCTCGCGAGTACCGCGCCCCCGAAAGCTCCACCGAAAAGCGTATTTCCGCCGTGTACTGCGATCTCCTCGGAATCACCCGCGCCGGCGCCGACGACAGCTTCTTCGAACTCGGCGGCGACTCACTGGTTGCGACGCGAGTCGTGGCCCGCGTGAACGGCGCTCTGGGCACTTCGCTCAGTGTGCTCGACCTGTTCGAGGCCCCGACGGTCTCCGCATTGGCTGTGCGCGCTGACAATTCCGACTCGCGTGAAGTCCAGCTGCCGGCATTGACGAGGATTCCACGACCCGATCCGATTGCGGCGTCGTTGGCACAACAGCGGATGTGGTTGATCAACCAACTCGATCCGGCGTCGCCGGCGTACAACATTCCGATCGCGGTGCGAATGACGGGTGATCTTGATTTCTCGGCACTCGAGATTGCACTGCGCGATGTCGTCATCCGGCACGAGTCGCTGCGCACAGTGTTCCCGGCGTCCGCGAACGGACCTGTTCAGCACGTTCTCGACGTGGACGATGTGGCATCCGAACTCACTGTCGAGGTGTGCACGGCCGGTGCGGTGCGTGCCCGCGCCGACGAAGTCGCACGCGCCGGGTTCGACGTCACGTCCGCTCCGCCGGTACGGATGGTTCTGTTGGAAGTGTCCGATCAGGATCACGTGTTGGTGCTGGTCGTGCACCACATTGCCGGCGACGGATTGTCGATGGCCCCGCTGGCCCGTGACGTGATGGTCGCGTACACCGCCCGGGTATCGGGGCGCGTTCCGGCGTGGCTACCGCTCGAGGTCCAGTACGGCGACTTCAGCGAGTGGCAGCGGCGTGCGCTCGGTGATGCGGCGACACCGGATTCGATCCTCGGCTCACAATTGCGTTTCTGGACGAATGAACTCGATGCCCGCGACGAACTACCGGAACTTCCGATGGATCATCCGCGGCCGGCGCAAGGCGCTCAGCGCGCCCATGACCTCGATTTCACGATCGACACACCGACGTATCAGCGGATAGCAGCAATCGCTGCCGATCACGACGCCAGCGTGTTCATGGTGGTCCACGCCGCTCTGGCGGTACTCCTCTCCCGAGAATGCGGGGGAAACGACGTCATCATCGGCACGCCGGTCGCGGGTCGCAGTGAACGTGCACTCGACGACGTCGTCGGCATGTTCGTGAACACGCTCGCGCTGCGAACTGTCATCGACGGCGAAGCGAGTTTCGAGGACACCGTCTCGCGTACTCGCACGGCGGATGTGGCGGCGTTGCGGCACAGCGACATTCCCTACGACGTCCTGGTTGACGCCCTGGAGAGTGATTCACCGCTGTTCCAGGTCATGCTGGTCATGCAAGGTGCCCCGCCGACGGAGGTGCTGCTGCCGTCGCTGAACGTCGAGGTGGAAGAACTATCCACCGGTGCAGCTAAATTCGATCTTCAGGTGATCATCACCGAGCAGTCCGATCACCTCGACGGCCGATTGACGTACGCCAGTGATCTGTTCGATTCCGACACCATGTCGGGGTTGGCGGACCGGTTCGTTTCCCTGCTGGACGAAGTGAGTGCACACCCGGACTCCGTGGTCGGCGACATCGATCTGTGTGCGCCGGGCGAGCGGGCTCTGGTGCTCGAGCGGTGGAACGCAACACACCGGGACCTGGGCGAACACACTCTCGACGATCTGGTTCGCACTCAGGTAGCGCGGACACCTCAGGCGCCGGCTCTACAGTTCGGCGACACCGTTCTGACCTACGCACAATTCGACAATCAGGTGAACGCGCTCGCTCGAACGTTGATCTCGCGCGGCGTCGGCCCTGATCAGCGCGTCGCAGTAGCTCTACCGCGCTCGCTGGAACTGCTGGTCGCCATTCATGCGGTCATTCGCGGCGGCGGCGCGTACGTCCCGGTCGATCCGGATCATCCGGCCGAGCGGATCGGATACGTCTTCTCCGTAGCCGACCCCGTGTGTGTCCTCGCGATGGCCGGTAGCCACGGACACCTGCCGACGGATGTCGAGATCATCGATGTCGACCTGGCGGAGGAGGAGACTACACAACCGATCACCGACGCTGATCGGATTTCACCGCTCCGGCCCGACAACACCGCCTACGTCCTCTTCACCTCCGGTTCGACCGGACGCCCGAAAGGTGTTGCAGTATCGCACCGTTCGATTGTCAATCGTCTGCGGTGGATGCAGGGAACCTACTCCCTCGAAGCGTCCGACGTCGTACTTCAGAAAACGCCGATCACCTTCGACGTGTCGGTGTGGGAGTTGTTCTGGCCCCTGAACGCCGGCGCCCGATTGGTGATCGCCGCACCGGACGGTCACCGCGACCCGGCATATCTGTCCGCTCTGATCGCCGAGCGCGCAGTAACCACAGCCCACTTCGTTCCGTCGATGCTCGCGGAGTTCGTTGCCGCGACGTCGCGGGGCGCGTGCGCGAGCCTGCGCCAGGTGTTCAGCAGTGGTGAAGCTCTACCGTCGGCAACTGCCCATGACTTCACCCGCATCAGCAATGCATGCCTCTACAACCTGTACGGACCCACCGAAGCGGCCGTGGACGTGACCGCGGCCGAGTTCCTGCACCAACCCGGCGCGTCGGTTCCGATCGGTGCCCCGGTCTGGAACACACAGGTATACGTGCTGGACTCGCGCCTGCACCCGGTTCCCGTCGGGATTCACGGCGAGTTGTACCTGGCCGGCGTGCAGTTGTCCCGCGGATACTTCGGGCGAAGCGATCTCACCGCCGACAGATTTGTTGCCGATCCTTTCACCGCGACAGGTCCGACGCGGATGTACCGCACCGGCGACATCGTGCGCTGGCGCGCCGACGGCCAACTCGACTACATCGGTCGACGCGATTTCCAGGTCAAGATTCGTGGTCTGCGGATCGAACTGCCCGAGGTGGAAGCCGCGATGCTGCGCGCGCCCGGCGTCATTGCGGCAGCAACACGCGTGCACCACGACGCCACACTCGGCGATTCACTGGTGGGGTATGTGATCGGGGCGAAGGGGGAGACACTCGATCACGACGAGATCCGACGTGTTCTCCGCTCGGAACTTCCCGCGTACATGGTGCCGCCCGTGATCATCGAGATGGATGCCTTCCCGTTGGGTTCCACCGGAAAGCTCGATCGACCGGCCTTGCCGGCCCCCTCGTTCGGCGGCTCTCGCACCTATCTGGCACCGAGCACACCCGTCGAATCGCAGTTGGCGCACGTCCTCGAGGATCTGTTGGGCATCGACGCGCTCAGTGTGGACGACAATTTCTTCGAGCGAGGCGGCAATAGCCTGATCGCGGCGCGCGCGATCGCCCGCATCAATGAGTCTCTCGCACTCAACCTTTCGATCCGCGACCTCTTCGATGCGCCGACGGTCACCGAACTGGCCGCGGTCTGCGAGAGCTCCCACACCCTGGCGGCCGGCGTTCCGCTCGAATCGATGCCCCGCCCCGGCCGAATCCCGTTGTCACTGGCGCAGAAGCGAATGTGGTTCATCAACCAGTTCGACACCACCTCCTCCGCGTACAACGTTGCCATCGCGATCCGGTTGCGCGGCGCACTCGATCGCAGCGCGATGGAGAGCGCGATCGGCGACGTTCTGACGCGGCACGAGTCGCTGCGCACACAATTCCCGATGATCGACGGAATTCCGGCCCAGGTCGTTGTCGAACCCCAGGACGCGCTGTCGAGCCTTCCGCTCTCACTCGCCGGAGCCGACGAAGTCTCGGACCGGATAACCCAGTTGACGGAGCGAGGATTCGACGTCACGAGCGCGCCGCCACTGCGAGCGGAACTGATCCGGGTCTCCGAACGCGAGCACGTCCTCGTCGTGGTGGTTCATCACATTTGCGCCGACGGTTTCTCGATGGCGCCGCTGGCCCGAGGCATCATGTCCGCGTACTCCGCCCGTACCCGCGGAAATGCGCCCGATTGGGATCCGCTGCCCGTTCAGTACGCAGACTTCGCGCTGTGGCAGCAGCGGGCGCTCGGGGAGATCACCGACGGAGCGAGCGTGCTGTCCGGTCAACTCGACTACTGGAGCGCACGACTGGCGGGGCTCCCCGAACTGTTGCAACTTCCGGTGGACCATCCGCGCCCCCGGGTGCAGGATCTGTCCGGTGCCGTGGTGCCGTTCGAGATCTCGGCCGAGGTTCACCGGCGGCTGATCATGGCCGCGCAGGACAATCGAAGCAGCCTCTTCATGGCAGCGCACGCCATGTTCGCGCTCCTGCTCTCACGGCTGTCCGGGATGGACGACATTGCGATCGGTTCACCGATCGCCGGGCGCGGTGACGCACTGCTCGACCGCATGGTCGGCATGTTCGTCGGAACCTTGGTGCTGCGCACCGGACTCGACCCGGCACGTTCGTTCGCCGAAGTGCTCACCCAGGTGCGCGGCGTCGACCTCGATGCTTTCGGCAACGCCGACATTCCGTTCGAACGGATCGTGGACGCAGTGGCGCCCGAACGGTCCACATCACACTCTCCGCTGTTCCAGGCGATGCTGGAGTTCAAGAACACCGAGACTCCGACGCTGAGTTTCGAGGGCCTGGACGTCGATGTTCTCGATCTGGCGACAGTGGTCTCCAACTTCGACCTCCAATTGACGCTCGCCGAGAAATTCGACGAACGCGGTGAACCAGCCGGAATCGACGCCGGTTTCACCTACGCCACCGCACTGTTCGACCGTTCCAGCGTCGAACGCTTCGCGCAGTACCTGATCCGCATCGCGGAGGCGGTCACACAATCCCCGCATTCGCCGGTCGGTGACATCGAGTTGGTGGAGCGCACCGAAAATGCGCCCAGCGGAAACGTCCCGGAACCTGCGCTGCTGCACCACATCCTCGAAGCGAATTACCGCAGCGATTCCGTCGCCCTCGTCTTCGGTGACACCGAGATCACGTTCGAAAATCTCGATCGCCAAGCCAATCAGCTTGCGCGAGTACTCATCTCGCGTGGGGCCGGGCCGGAAACGGTTGTCGCGCTGGCCTTGCCGCGATCCGTGGAATCGGTCGTGGCAATCTGGGCGCTCGCGCGCACCGGTGCCGCGTTCGTTCCCGTCGACCCGGCGTATCCCGCGGATCGCATTCGGCACATGATCATCGATTCCGGTGCCCGCACCGTGTTGACCGTCGCCACCCACGAGGACGCGATTCCGGACGGCGTCAGCACCCTCGTGCTCGATTCGCTGGATGTCCGCGCAGAATGCGCCGCCACGTCCGGCGGTGCGATTGACGAGCGCGAACTTCACGCTCCACGTTCCCTCGACCACCCGGCCTACGTCATCTACACCTCCGGTTCGACGGGACTCCCCAAGGGCGTCATGGTCACCCACCGCGGGTTGGCGGCGCTCGCCGAGCAGGAACGCACCACCTTCGGTGTCACCGCACGTTCACGGACCTTGCACTTCAGCTCACCGAGCTTCGACGCATCCATCCTGGAACTGCTGATGGCGGTGAGCGGCGGCGCCGCGATGGTGATCGCACCACCGACCATCCTCGGCGGCGACGAACTCACGGCATTGCTGCGCGATCAACACGTCACGCACGCCTTCATCACCCCGGCGGCACTGTCGACGGTGAACGCGAGCAGTCTCGACGAACTCGAAGCCGTCGGAACCGGCGGCGACGTGTGCCCACCGGAACTCGTCGCCGCGTGGGTCCGCCCGGGCCGCATCTTGATCAACGCGTACGGACCCACGGAATCGACCGTCGTCGCGAGTATCACCCGGCCGTTGGCTCCGGCGCGCACTGTCACGATCGGCCACCCCTCACTCGGAATTGCCTGCTCCGTCCTTGATGCCCGATTGCATCCGGTACCGATCGGAGTGGCGGGGGAGTTGTACGTGAGCGGCGACGGTGTGGCACGCGGGTACCGAAACCGGGCCGCGACCACCGCCGAACGTTTTGTCGCCGACCCCGCCGGAATTTCCGGCTCGCGCTTGTACCGCACCGGCGACCTCGTCCGCTGGAACACCTCCGGTGAACTCGAATACCTGGGCCGCAGTGACTTCCAGGTCAAGATCCGCGGATTCCGCATCGAACTCGGCGAAATCGAGGCGGCACTCGCCCAGTGCCCCGGTGTGGCGCACTCCGTCGCAACCACCTTCACCCGCGACAACGGGCCCGCCCGCATCGTCGGCTACGTCGTGCCGTCCGACCCTGCGGCGGCGCCGCTGGACCCCAGCGACATCATCGCGGTGGTCACCTCACACCTCGCGCCGCACATGGTCCCGTCGGCGATCGTGATCCTCGACGAACTGCCCCGCACGTCCAACGGCAAGCTTGATCGCCGAGCACTCCCACAACCCGACTTCGCCGCCCAACACCCACGCTCCCGCAGTGCGGAAACCGAACTGGAAACGACCTTGGCGGCGTTGTTCTCCGACGTCCTGGCCGTGGACACCGTCGGCGTGGACGATTCCTTCTTCGCACTCGGCGGAGATTCGATCATGTCGATCCAACTTGTTGCGCGTGCCCGCAGTGCCGGATTGGTGTTCTCCCCCCGTGATGTGTTCGAAGCCAAAACCGTTGCGGGGCTGGCGACGGTCATCGAACTCGACGAAGGCTCCGCGCAGGTCGTGCTGGACGAGCTCGAAGGCGGCGACATCGGCGCCATGCCGCTGCTCCCGGTGGCCCAGTGGTGGCTCAGCAGGTTCGGCGACACCGTGAGAGACAATCCAGCCGGCCTCGACTCGTTCTCCCAAGCCACCGCCCTCAATGCGCCGGCCGACCTTCACTCCATCGAACAACTCACAGCGGCACTGCAAGTTGTTCTCGACCGGCACGGCGCCCTGCGCGCGCGGCTCGAACTGACCCCGACTCGGCAGCTGATCGTCGGCGACGTCGGCAGCATCGACGCCGCCCATGTCTGCCGGCAAGTGCGGGTGAACGCCGAACCGGGAACCGGGGACTTCGATGCCGCCATCGCGGACGCACTCAACGACGCCCGTGACGCACTGGACCCGCGAAACGCGTCGATGGTCCGCGTGGCCTGGTTGGTGGGCCCCTCGGGTGCCGGTCGCCTACTCCTGGTGATCCACCACCTCGCGGTGGACGGTGTTTCCTGGCGCGTGCTGGTACCGGAACTCGCCACGGCGTTCCATCAGCTCGACGCCGGTCTCATCCCCGTCGTAACAGACACCTCTGCTGTAACAGCCGCTACTGCCGAGACATCGTTGCGGCGGTGGAGTACGGCACTCACCGAGATCGCGCCCACTCGCCGCGGCGAAATCGGCCTGTGGCGATCCATGCTCACCGGCGCCGATCCGCAGATCGGTGCACGTGCGCTCGATCCGCGCCGCGATACTGCGTCGACGCAGGCCCGAGTGTCGGTGGATGTGTCCCCGGACGTGTCCGAGACTGTGCTGACCGCTCTGCCCGCCTTGTACCGGGGATCAGTCAACGACGGACTGCTGGCCGCCCTGGCCCTGGCGCTGACGCAGTGGCGTTCCTCGCGGGGAGTGCGCACCAATGACGTGCTCGTTTCGATGGAGGGTCACGGCCGCGAGGCTCACGTTGTTCCCGGCGCCGATATCGTGCACACGCTCGGGTGGTTCACCACGGTGTTCCCGGTACGGGTCGACCTTTCCGTGGTTGACGTCGGTGCTGTCATGGCCGGGAGCGGAAACGCCGGCACCCTCCTCAAGTCCGTGAAGGAACTGCTCCGCAGCGTTCCGGACAGCGGCATCGGTTACGGCCTGCTTCGATACCTCGACGATGAAGGGCAGCAGCAACTTTCGGATCTTCAGGCGCCGCAGGTTTCGTTCAACTACCTCGGTCGCTTCGGCGGCAGGGACGCAGATCAGGACACGACGGGCGATTGGGCGTTGACATCCGACATCGATCTCGAGGCGTCCGCACGCGGATCGGACATGCCGCTCGCCTCGGTCCTCGACGTCAATGCCGTGGTCACCGATATCGACGGGCGTCCACATCTGAGTGCCACGTGGGGATATCCGTCGGAGATGCTCGAGGAAAGCGATGTCCGCGAAATCGCTGATCTGTGGGTGAGCGCCCTCGGAGTGCTCGCCGAGCACGCCGAGCACGCCGAACAGGGCGGTTTCACCCCGTCGGACCTCAACCTCGTGCACCTCAGTCAAAGCGCGATCGAACGCTTCGAGGAGCAGATCCCCGATCTCGCCGACATCTGGTCACTCTCGCCGTTGCAATCGGGATTGTTGTTCCATGCGCGGTACGCCGAGCACACAGTCGACGCGTACACCGTCCAGTTGACCCTCGAACTCGACGGCGTCGACCCCGCTCGACTTCACCGCGCCGCGCAGGCACTCCTGGACCGCCACGAGAACCTCCGGACGTCGTTTGTCACGGACGACGACGGCAATTCCGTGCAAATAGTGCATAGCGATGCCGTCGTGCCGTGGACCGAGATCGATATCTCCCCACTGCCCGCCGGTGATCAGCAAGCGGAACTGCAGGACCTCATGCGGGCGGATCGCATCCGCGGATTCGACATGGCCACTGCGCCTCTGCTCCGGTTCCTGCTCCTGCGCACCGGCGACGACACCTACCGGCTGATCCTGACCAACCATCACATCCTCCTCGACGGTTGGTCCATGCCGTTGCTGGTGCGCGACCTGCTCACGCTGTACGCGACGGATTCCGATACCAGTGCACTCTCACGCGTGCACCCGTACCGGGCGTACCTCGACTGGCTCTCGCACCGGGACACCGAAACTGCACTGCGCGCCTGGTCGCAGGCATTGGACGGACTCGACGAGCCGACCATGCTCACGGAAGCACGTTCCGTCGGAGAACTGTCCGCCACCTCACGGTCGACGCTGATCTCGCTCGACGAACACCACACACAGGCACTACGCGAGTTCATCCGCTCCCGCGGACTGACCATGGCGTCGCTCGTTCAGGTCGGCTGGGGAATTGTGCTGGCGGATCTGATGGGCCGCGACGACGTCGTCTTCGGTGGGACTGTCTCCGGGCGTCCACATCAGGTGGCCGGTGTCGAGTCGATGATCGGCCTGTTCATCAACACCGTGCCCATCCGCGTTCGGCTGGACGCGCAAGAATCGTTGGCCGACTTGTGTGTTCGAGTCCAAGACGAGCAGAGCGCGTTGCTCGACCATCATTACGTCGGGCTGCCCGACATCTCGACCGCGGTGGGCGCCGCTGCCACCTTCGACACGTTGACGGTGTTCGAGTCGTATCCGGTGGATCGGACGGGACTGTCTGCCGGCACCGATATTGCCGGAATGCACGTCCTCGACGTTCATGACGCCGAAGACGCCGCGCATTACCCCCTGGCTGTTATCGCCTCCACCGCCGACGGACAGTTCCGGCTCAAGTTCGAATACTTCCCCGGCGTCCTCGCCGACCGAGACGTCGACTCCATCGCACATCGGCTGATGCGGACCGTCGAACTGATTGCCGCCCGTCCCGAAACACCGTTGGCGCACCTCTCGCTGATGCCCGAGCGTGAAGTGCGGGAGCTGGTTCCCGCCCGCGGCCGGCCGGGAGGATCGTCGCGCACTCTCGGCCAGATCCTCACCGACACCGCCGCGCGGTTCCCGGAGCGGATCGCCCTTTCCGCCGGGGATCACCGGCTCACCTATGCCGAGCTCGACGAACGGTCCGATCAACTCGCACACGTCCTCATCGCCGACGGTGTCCGGCCCGAGGATCGTCTGGCCATCGGTATCAGTCGATCCGTCGAATCCGTCGTCGCGATGTGGGCGATAACCAAGACCGGCGCCGCGTTTGTACCCGTCGATCCCACGTACCCGCGCGAGCGCATCACATTCATGCTCGACGACTGCGACGCACGCGTCGGCCTGACCACCGCCGAGTTCGCCGCGAACCTGCCCGCCGGTATCAGGTGGATCGTCCTCGACGATGTCTCCGTCGCACCATCTCGCGGTCCAGTTCTGATCCCGACTGGCTTGGGCAACGCCGCCTACGTCATCTACACCTCCGGATCCACCGGGCAACCGAAGGGCGTTGTCGTCACGCACTCCGGACTGGAAAACTTTGCCGACGCACAACGCGAGATCTACGGGGTGGACGAACACTCCCGGACCGTTGCACTCTCCTCTCCGAGTTTCGACGCTTCCGTCCTGGAATACCTCTTGGCGTTCCCGAACGGCGGAACGATGGTTCTGGTCCCGACAACCGTGTACGGCGGGACGGAACTCGCCACCGTGCTCCGCGACAACGCCGTCACCCACGGCTTCTTCACTCCCGCCGTCCTCAACTCGGTAGACCCGAGCGGAATCGACTCGCTGACATCGGTCATCGTCGGCGGTGAAGCCTGCCCCCCGGAACTACTCCGCACCTGGGCACCCGGCCGATCCTTCTTCAACCTGTACGGACCCACCGAAACCACCATCGGCGCCAACATCAGCGACCCGATCCCGGCCGACGGCGTCGTGGTGCTGGGTGGACCGATTCGCGGAGTCCGCGAAGTAGTCCTGGACCGCAGGCTCCAACCCGTATCCGTGGGCGTACCGGGGGAGTTGTACATCGCCGGCGCCGGGCTTGCCCGCAACTACCATCGGCGCAGCGCCCTGACCAGCGCACGGTTTGTCGCAGATCCGTACGGAGACCCCGGCGACCGGATGTACCGTACCGGCGACGTGGTGCGCTGGCGCAGCGACCACACCATCGAGTATCTGGGCCGTAGCGACTTCCAGGTCAAGATCCGCGGATTCCGGATCGAACTCGGGGAAATCGACACCGCCCTTGCCTCGATGCCCGGAGTCGAGTTCGCCATCACCGTGGCTGTGGCGGGTCCGGCCGAACACACCGCACTCGCGTCGTACGTCCTGATCGGCAACGACGTATCCGTGACCGTCGACGAGATCACAGCGCACGCCCGTGGGCAGTTGCCCGCACACATGGTGCCGGCGAGTGTCATGATTCTCGACGAACTGCCGTTGACCGGAACCGGAAAAATTGACCGAGCAGCACTTCCGGAACCCCAGTTCGATACTGCTGCAACAGAATTCATAGCACCCACCACGGAATTCGAACGATTGGTAGCGGCCGCCTTCGAAGAGGTGCTCGAAACAGGTCCGATCGGCATCTCCACCCACTTCTTCGACGCCGGCGGAAACTCCCTGACCGCGACTCGCGTCGTCGCCCGGGTCAACTCTGCCCTCGGTACGGACATCGGCGTGCGCGCGCTGTTCGATTCCCCCACAGTGCGGGCACTGGCCCATCACGTCGAGACCACAGACCCCGACCGCGCGCCGCGCCCACCGTTGACCCGACGCGAGTACCCCGAACCGATTCCGGTCTCGGTCGCCCAGAAGCGGATGTGGTTCCTCAACCAGTTCGACGTCACCTCACCGGCCTACAACATTCCGCTCGCCGTCCGGCTGACCGGGCACCTCGATCGGGACGCTCTGGCCGGTGCCATCGGAGATGTCCTCGCCCGACACGAAAGCCTGCGCACAGTGTTCCCGTCCATCGACGGAACCCCCACGCAGCGCATACTCGCCGTCGCCGACGTCGTGCTCAACCTCGATCCCGAGCATGTCGAGGAACGGGAACTGATCAACCGGATCCTGGAGTTCGGATCTGACGGCTTCGACGTCTCACAATCGGTTCCGCTTCGCAGTGCAGTCTTCGAACTGGCTCCGGACCAACACGTCCTCGTGATCGTTGCTCACCACATCATCGCCGACGGCTTCTCCATGAACCCCCTCGCCATCGACGTCGCCACCGCCTACGCAGCCCGCAGCGCCGGCGCAGCACCGACGTGGGCGGAGCTACCGATCCAGTACGCAGACTTCACACTGTGGCAGCTCGAACATCTCGGCAGCGAGGACGACGACAACTCGGAAATCACGCGGCAACTCGCGTACTGGACGCGTCAACTCGCGGACTTGCCCGAACCGATCGCGCTCCCCACTTCATTTGCCCGGCCGGCTCAGCAGTCGATGAGGGGGGCCGTCGCATCATTCGACATCCCCGCGAGCACGCACCGACTCCTCGCCGACGTCGCCCGTCGACACGGTGTCACCATGTTCATGGTCATGCACAGCGCGTTGGCGGCCCTCGCGGCACGCTTGTCCGGGACCGACGACATCGTCATCGGCACACCCATCGCCGGACGAGGTGAAGCCGAGCTGGACCACCTCGTCGGCATGTTCGTGAACACACTGGTCCTGCGAACTCAACTTGCCCCGGACTCGTCATTCGCAGATCTCCTCGATCAGGTACGCGAGGTGGATCTCGGGGCCTTCCATCACGCCGATCTACCCTTCGAGCGACTGGTCGACGCCCTCCATCCCGACCGCTCGACGTCGCAGACTCCGCTGTTCCAGGTACTCCTCGAATTCCGCAACAATGTGGAGCCGACGCTCGACCTTCCGGGTCTGACCGTCTCCGGAGTGGAGATCGATCTACCCGTCGCCAAATTCGATCTGCAACTCTCCGTCACCGAACACTACGGCGAACGCGGTGAACCCGACGGAATTGCTGCTGAATTCATTTATGCCCGTGACCTTTTCGACGCCGAACTTATGGCGACCTACGCACGCCGATTTACTTCACTGCTCACCGCCGCGGCGCAGGAGCCGACCGTCGCACTCGGCGACATCGAGATCCTCGACGATGCGGAGCGCCGCGCTGTCCTGACCGAGTGGAATGCACCGGGATACGCCGAACTCACCGGCACCGAAACCATCTCGAGCCGCTTCTCCTCGATGGTGGCCGACCACGGCGCGGCAACCGCGCTCGGCGACGAACACACCTCCATCACCTACGCAGAACTCGACGCCCGCGCCAACCGTCTGGCCCGATTGCTCATCGCCCAGGGCATCGGTCCCGAGTCCGTCGTCGCCGTGGCACTGCCGCGCACCGTCGACCTGGTGATCGGACTGCTCGCCGTCATCAAGAGCGGCGCCGCGTATCTACCGATCGACGTCACCTATCCGGCCGAGAGGATGCGGTTCCTCTTCGACGACGCCGCGCCGCGATGCTTGATGACCACCGGCGAATTCCGGGGCATGCTGCCCGCCGAGGTAGTCGATTCGGCCTACTCCGTCATCGAACTGGGATCAGGTGAGACCGCGGAACAGCTCAATCACCTTTCTCCGTCCCCGATCACCGACGTCGATCGCCTGTCACCGCTGCACCCCGAGTCGATCGCGTACATCATCTACACCTCGGGATCGACGGGTCAGCCCAAGGGTGTGCTCGTCAGCCATCGCAACGTCCTGACCCTGATGGACAATGCGTCGCCGACATTCGAGTTCGATCACACCGACGTATGGACGATGTTCCACTCCTACGCCTTCGACTTCTCCGTCTGGGAACTGTGGGGACCACTCCTGCACGGCGGCCGCCTTGTTGTCGTCGACTACTACACCACCCGATCACCGGACATGTTCGACGAACTGCTACGCCGCGAACGCGTCACCGTCCTCAACCAGACCCCGACCGCGTTCTACCAACTGGCCGAAGCCGATCGCGCACACCGTACGAGCGACCAAGAATCCGATCTGGCCCTGCGTTACGTCATCTTCGGCGGCGAAGCCCTCGACCTCGGCCAACTCCGCAAGTGGTACAGCCGACGGGCCACTGCGTCGCAGCAGATCGATACTGCCGGGTCGCCGCAGTTGGTCAACATGTACGGCATTACCGAAACAACCGTCCACGTCTCTCGCATCGCACTCACCCGCGACGACGCGGATCACGCCTCCGCCAGCATCATCGGCCGCGGCCTGCCCGGAATGAACGTCTACGTCCTCGACCAGCGGCTACGCCTCGTGCCGCCCGGTGTCGTCGGCGAAATGTACGTTGCGGGTGATCAGGTCACCCGCGGCTACCTCGGGCGGCCGGCATTGACCTCTACGCGGTTCCTACCTGATCCTTTCGGTGGTTCGGGGGATCGAATGTATCGAAGTGGGGACCTGGCGAAGTGGAACGGCGCAGGGCAGCTGGAGTATCTAGGTCGCAGCGATTTCCAGGTGAAGGTGCGCGGTTTCCGCATCGAACTCGGTGAAATCGAAGCGTCCATGCTCCGCTGCCCTGGCGTCGCGCAATCGGTAGCGATGGTGCGAAGTGACGGAGGCTCGAGTGAGCGGATAGTCGGGTACGTGGTGGCCGAAGCGGGCACTACGATCGATTCCGCCTCGGTGATCAACTCCGTCTCCGCAGAGTTGGCGTCGTACATGGTTCCGACGGTCATCGTCGTACTCGACGCGTTGCCGTTGACCGTCAACGGAAAGCTTGATCGCCGTGCTCTGCCGGCACCGGATTTCGCAGTCCTCGCCACGAGCTCGGAGTCCAGCCGAAGTCCTTCCAGCGCAGCGGAATCCGTGCTCGCAGATCTGTTCGCCGACGTTCTCGGTTTGCTCAGTGTCGGCATCGACGATTCGTTCTTCGGGCTCGGCGGCGATTCCATCATGTCGATCCAGTTGGTTTCCCGAGCCAAGGAAGCGGGGCTGACGTTCACTCCTCGCGACGTGTTCGAAGCCAAGACCGTCGCCGGTCTGGCGCGTGTCGCTTCGCTCGAACCCACCGATACGGTGCCGACGCTCGAAGAACTCCCCGGCGGCGGAATCGGAAGTCTGCCGCTCACCCCGATCATGGAATGGCTGCTGCAACGAAGCGGCGGTGATCTCGAACTGATCCGCAGCTACAGCCAAAGCGCACTGTTGTCATTGCCGCGGCACGTCGTCGGGAGTGCGCTCGAACAGGCCCTGCAATCGCTACTCGATCACCACGACGTACTACGCAGCCGCCTCGACGTCGGAGAGCGAAGCGAACCGGGTGACGTTGACGGAACGCATCGACTGATCGTCGCCGAACCGGGCAGTATCCGCGCCGAAGAGATCGTTCAGCGCGTCGAAATCACTTCCGAAAGCGGACCCGACTTCCTCGAGGCCGCAGAACGTGCGATGCGCGAAGCGTCGGGACGGCTCGATCCGACAAACGGCGTCATGATCGCAGCCGTCTGGCTCGACCCCGTCGGAGGCCGCGAGCACGGCCGGTTGCTGCTCGTCATTCATCACCTCGCTGTGGACGGGGTGTCCTGGCGGATCCTCGTGCCCGATCTTGCGGTCGCCTACGGCGCCGCGCTCGAGAACACGCCGGCCCCATTGCCCGTCTCGGGGACTTCGGTGCGCCGGTGGTCCACCGGACTGGCAGAACACGCACCCACCCGGCGCACTGAACTGGCACTGTGGAAGAACACCGCAGGTAAGGACGCCTTGCTCGGTGCACGGCCCCTCGACCCCGCCGTTGACGTCGGATCCACAGTCGACCGGATCACCGTGGATATTCCGACGGCAGTCACCGACGCAATCCTGACCGCTGTCCCACGCACATTCGGGGGATCCGTGAACGACGGACTCCTGGCTGCCCTCGCACTGGCCGTAACGGGATGGCGCCAGTCGCACGGCAAACGAGGCACCGACGTCCTGATCAACCTCGAAGGCCACGGCCGTGAAGAAGACGCCGTGCCGGGCGCAGATCTTTCGCGCACCGTCGGTTGGTTCACCACCATCTTCCCGGTGCGGCTGGATCTGGCCGGGATCAGCGTGATCGACGCATTGTCCGGCGGCGATGCCATCGCGTCGGCCGTGAAGTCCGTGAAGGAGACACTGCTCGCGATTCCGGACAACGGCATCGGCTTCGGAATGTCGAAATACCTCGACCAGTCGGCGCCCCTGCACGCGCTGACCACACCGCAGATCTCCTTCAACTACCTCGGCCGCTTTACCGGCGCCGACGCGGGAGCCGGGGAAGTACCGTGGTTGCCGGTTCCCGGCGTCACGCTCGACGAAGTCCACAGCGGCGACCTGCCGGCAGCGTCGGTCCTCGACATCAACACCGTCACCACCGACACCGCAGCCGGACCCGTCCTACGCAGCACCTGGTCATACCCTCGCGGCATCCTGACCTCCCACGACGCGTCGGAACTTGCCGAACTGTGGACTCTGGCCTTGACCGCTCTCGCCGAGTACACCGCAGGCGCCGACCGCCGCGAACTCACACCGTCGGATCTCGACCTCGTGAGCCTCGACCAACCCGCGATCGAACACCTCTCCCGTAGGTTCCCCGATCTGACCGATGTCTGGTCACTCTCGCCCCTGCAATCGGGATTGCTGTTCCACGCCCGATTCGACGACACCGGTATCGACCCCTACATGGTGCAGCTGACCCTCGAACTGGGTGGTCGGATCGAGCCGGATCGGATGCGACGCGCCGCGCAGGCACTGCTGGATCGACACCCCAGCCTGCGAGCCGGGTTCATCGCGGCGCCAGGGGGACGGGCACTGCAGGTCATTCGGTCCGCCGTCGACGTTCCGTGGACCGAGATGGACCTTTCCGGCATGGGAGCTGCGGAACAAGAATCCGCCTGGACGCGGATACTCGAAGACGACCGCACACTGCGTTTCGATATGGAAACAGCACCGCTCGTCAGATTCATGCTGGCCAGAACCGGACCGGACTCCGCCCGATTGGTCATCACCAACCATCACATCCTCCTCGACGGCTGGTCGACGCCCCTGGTCCTGCGTGACCTACTCACGCTCTACGCCACCGACGGCGATCCCGAAATCCTCCCGCGCGCCCCGCACTACCGCGACTACCTGAGCTGGCTCAGCGGACAAGACGCCGAAGCGTCCCTCACCGCCTGGCGGGAGACCCTGCGCGGCATCGACACACCGACACTGCTCGCGCCCACTACTGACGACGCCGAACGAGTGAGCGAAGTCGTCTCCGTCAGTCTGCCGTCGGACCGCACGGACGCACTGCGCTCCTTCGTCCGCTCACACGGACTGACGATGCCCACAGTCGTCCAGGTCGCCTGGGGAATTGTGCTGGGGGAGTTGCTCGGCCGCGACGACGTCGTCTTCGGCGGCACAGTCTCCGGACGCCCACCCCAAGTTGCGGGTGTCGAGTCGATGGTCGGACTGTTCATCAACACCGTTCCCGTTCGGATTCAGCTCAATGCCCGAGAATCGCTGGCCGAGTTGTGCATTCGAATCCAGGGCGAACAGGCAGACGTACTGGACCACCACTACGTCGGACTCGCCGACATCTCTGCCGCTGTAGGCCCCGCCGCATCCTTCGACACGTTGACAGTCTTCGAGTCGTACCCTGTCGATCGCGCCGGACTCTCCGCCGGCACCGACATCGCGGGTATGCACGTCATGGGGATCGACGGACGAGACTCCGCGCACTACCCCCTGGCCGTCGTCGCCTCCGAACAAGACACCCTCGACATCAAGATGGAGTACCAACCGGCCCAGTTCAGCGAACGCGAAGCTGTGACCATCGCCGAACGCATCCTCATTGCCATCGAACACATCACTGCAACACCCGACGAACCACTGGCCACAGTGTCGATCCTGACCGAATTCGAAACCCGGGACCTCGTCCCCGTCTTCGGTGCCCCCGGCCGCTCGGCCCGAACCCTTCCCGAAATCTTCGCCGACGTCGCCGCAACATTCCCGGATCGAATCGCACTGTCCGCGCCGGACCGATCAGCACTGTCCGCGCCGGACCGATCCACGCTGTCCGCCGGCACCAGCACTCTCACCTATTTCGATTTGGACCGACGTTCCAACCAAATGGCGAGGGAGCTCGTCAAACGAGGCGCCGGCCCCGAAACTTCCGTCGCCATCGGCATTGCCCGCTCGATCGAATCCGTACTCGCCGTCTGGGCTGTCACCAAAACCGGAGCAGCCTTCGTACCCATCGACCCCACCTACCCGGCCGACCGCATCGAACACATGCTCACCGACTCGAACGTGCTCTTCGGACTCACCGTCAGCGACGCTGTCGACTCACTGCCGAACACCGCATCCTGGGTCGTCATCGACGAAGAACCCTTCGATCGGGACGTATCCATCGCCTGCACCCTCCCCATTCGCCAAGACGAACGCCTCGGCGCACTCGAGATGAGCAACGCCGCCTACATCGTCTACACCTCCGGATCGACCGGAAAGCCGAAGGGTGTCGTCGTCACCCACGCGGGCCTCGACAGCTTCGCACTCGACCAGCAACGACGCTTCCACGCCGACCACACCTCTCGCACACTGCACTTCGCCACCCCCAGCTTCGACGGCGCGATCTTCGAGTACCTCCAAGCGTTCGGTGTGGGCGCCACGATGGTCCTCGTACCGACCGATGTCTACGGCGGCACCGAACTCGCAAACCTCATCAAAGCGGAACACGTCACCCACGCCTTCATCACCACCGCAGCCCTCGCGACGGTCAGCCCCGTCGGCCTCGACGAATTCCGGCACGTCGTCGTCGGAGGAGAAGCCTGCCCACCTGACCTCGTCACCCGCTGGGCACCCGGCCGCGAACTGGCCAACGCCTACGGACCCACCGAAACCACCGTCATGGCCGACATCAGCGCCCCCATGACCGTCGGCGCACCGATCACCATCGGTGGACCCATCCGCGGAGTCAGCGAACTCGTCCTCGACACCCGATTGCAGCCCGTACCCGTCGGCGCCCACGGCGAGCTCTACATCGCCGGCGTCGGACTCGCCCGCGGATACCACCGCCGCGCGCCCCTGACCAGCGAACGGTTTGTCGCCAACCCCTACGGCAAGCCCGGCGACCGTATGTACCGCACCGGAGACATCGTCCGCTGGCGCAGCGACCACACCATCGAATACGTCGGACGCAGCGACTTCCAGATCAAGGTCCGCGGATTCCGCATCGAACTGGGGGAGATCGACGCCGCAATCACCACCATCGACGGCGTCACCAACTCCGTCACCCTCGGTGTCGAAGGACCCGGCGGAAGCATCGTGCTGGCCTCGTACCTGACCACAGCGGACGGCTCCGACCTCAGCCCCGCAGCCGTCGTCTCACACCTGTCCGGCCGGTTGCCCACGCACATGGTGCCCACCAGCATCACCATCGTCGACGAACTACCGCGCAACGCCGTCGGCAAAATCGACCGCCACGCGCTGCCCGCGCCGGACTTCACCGCAACAGCCCCCGAATTCCGGGCACCACGCACACCCTTGGAACGCCAAATCGCAGACGTCTTCGCCGAAATCCTCGACGTCGACAAGATCGGCATCGACGACAACTTCTTCGACCGCGGCGGCAACTCCCTGATCGCCACCCGCGTCGTCTCGCGGCTCAACACGGCACTCGAACTGGACCTCGGAGTGCGAACACTCTTCGAATCACCCACAACAGCGGAACTCGCGGAGCAACTCACCGCAGCACCCACAACCAGCATCCACGTACCCCTCACCCGAGCAGAACGCACCGGAAATATTCCACTCTCACTCGCACAGAAACGGATGTGGTTCCTCAACCAATTCGACACCAGCTCAGCGGCATACAACATTCCGTTTGCCGTCCGCCTCACCGGTGACCTCGACGTCGACGCCATGAAAGCCGCCATCGTCGACGTCGTCGGCCGACACGAAAGCCTGCGAACGGTATTCCCGACCGTCAACGGTGAACCAGTACAGCGCGTCCTGACCGTCGACGATGCCCTGCCCACGATCAGTACCGTTCCCGTCACCGACTCCGAACTGCTCCCACGCATGACCGCCCTCGCGCAGGAAGGGTTCGACGTCGCCAACGAACTTCCACTACGGGTGTCCCTGTACCAACTCGAGACCCCACCGGAACAGACAGAGACCCACGTGTTGTTCGTCGTCGTCCACCACATCTGCGCTGACGGCGCATCCATGGCGCCACTCGCACGCGACGTCATGATCGCCTACCTGTCCCGCACCGCCGGCACCCCGCCCGCGTGGGAACCGCTACCGGTCCAGTACGCAGACTTCACCCTGTGGCAACAACACGTCCTCGGCTCCGAAACAGATCCGACGTCGATCATCAGCAGTCAACTGCACTACTGGAGCGAACAACTCGCCGGACTCGACGACGTCATCGCACTACCCACCGATCACCCACGCCCACTCCAACAAACCTTCCACGGCGACCGCTTCGACTTCCGAATCGACGCCGACACACACCGAGCACTCACCGCAGTGACCCGTGAACAGGGCGTCACCATGTTCATGGCACTGCACGGCGCGCTCGCCGTCCTACTCGCCAAGCTCTCCGGCGCCGACGAAGTCAGCATCGGCACCCCCATCGCCGGCCGCGGCAAAGAAGAAGTCGAGAACCTCGTCGGAATGTTCGTCAACACGCTTGTCCTACGCACCGCCGTCGACCCGGATCAGACATTCACCGACCTACTGCGGGGGATACGAGAGACGGACCTCGCCGCCTACCAGCACGCTGACCTGCCGTTCGAACGGCTCGTCGACGTCATCAACCCCACCAGGTCCACCTCGTACTCACCGCTCTTCCAAGTGGCACTCGAACTGCAGAACAACGAAAAAGTCGTACTCGAACTGCCCGGCCTGACCGTCGAAGCTGTGGGAACCGACTCCAAAACCGCCAAGGAAGACCTCGAACTCGTCGTCAGTGAATCCTTCGACGCCGACGGACAGCCGGACGGAATATCAGCAGCGTTCATCTACGCCGTGGACCTCTTCGAACCCGGCACCATCGAAGAGTTCTCGCAGCGCCTGCGTCTGATCCTCGAATCCGTCGGGGCCGACACCGACCTCCAACTCGCTGACATCGACATCCTCGGCACCGAGGAGTCCGCCGCACTCGTCCCAGCACTGGGGGAGCGCGCAACCCAAGCACGGACCTGGCCTCAAATCCTCGCCGCCTCCGTCGAACTCAATCCGAGCGGCCAGGCAGTGTCCAGCCAAGACTGGAACCTGACCTACGAGGAACTCGACACCGAATCGACACGACTCGCACATCTGCTGCTCGCTCGCGGAATCGGACCGGAAAACTTTGTAGCACTAGGCCTTCCGCGATCAGCCTGGGAAGTAATCGCAATCTGGGCCGTCACCAAAACCGGCGCCGCATTCCTACCCGTCGACCCCAACTATCCCGAAGACCGCATCGTGCACATGCTCGACGACTCCGGAGCCGTCCTCGGACTGACCGTCACCTCCCGGCGAGACCTACTACCCGACAGCATCGACTGGATCGTGTTGGACTCAGAACGCTCGCGGCACACTCTCGACAACCAGGACACCACACCCATCACTGACGCCGAACGCACATCCCCACTACACCTCGAACACCCCGCCTATCTCATCTACACCTCCGGATCGACCGGCAAACCGAAGGGCGTCATCGTCACACACCTCGGCCTGTCCAACCTCAACGCCGAAGAACACCAACGATTCAACGTCAAGACATCCTCACGCATCTCCCACCTCGCATCACCGAGCTTCGACGCCTCCGTCTTCGAACTCATGATGGCCTTCGGTAGCGGAGCCTGCCTGGTCATCATTCCGCCGGCCGTCTTCGGCGGATCCGAACTCGCCGACATCTTCGCCGACGAACACGTCTCCCACGCCTTCATCACACCCACCGCGCTGAGCTCCATCGAAAGCTCCGCACTACCCGAACTGCGCGTCCTCGCAGTCGGCGGTGAAGCCTGCACACCCGAACTCGTCGACATCTGGGGACGCGACCGCCGCATGTTCAACGGCTACGGACCCACCGAATCCACCATCCAAGCCAGCGTCAGCACACCCATGAGGCCAGGGGAGAACATCAACATCGGACACCCCGCCATCGGATTCGCAGACCTCGTCCTCGACGCACACCTACGCCCCGTACCCGTCGGCGTCATCGGCGAGCTCTACATCACCGGCCCCGGCCTTGCCCGCGGCTACCACCAACGCCCTGGCCTCACGTCGGACCGATTCATCGCCGACCCGTACGGCCAACCCGGCCGCCGCATGTACCGCACCGGCGACCTCGTCCGCTGGCGCGCCGACCACACCCTCGAATACATGGGGCGCAGCGACTTCCAGATCAAGGTTCGCGGATTCCGCATCGAACTCGGTGAAATCGACTCCGTCCTCACCGCTCACCCGTCAGTCGGCTTCGCCGCGACCCTCGGCCAACAATCACCGGCCGGCGACACCGTACTCGTCGCCTACGTACAACCCGTCGAAGGCCACACCGTCGCGGAAGCCGAACTCAGACACCACCTCTCCGCGCGCCTACCCGCACACATGGTGCCCGCCGCCATCATCGTCGTCGACAAGATCCCGATGACACCCGTCGGAAAACTCGATCGCCGGGCACTTCCGTCACCGGACTTCGAACACCGAACCGTGCCCTACGCGCCGCCCACCACGCACACCGAACGCATCGTCACCGACATCTTCGCCTCCGTACTGGGCCACGACACCGTCGGCATCGACGACAACTTCTTCGATCTCGGCGGCAACTCCATAGTCGCCACCCGCATCACCGCCGAACTCGACAAGCGAATCGGCCGACGCGTACGACTGCAATCGATCTTCCTCGACCCCACACCCGCCGGAGTCGCCCGCGCAGCCGACCTGATCGAACACGAGAACCAGCGGACGGACATCTCCGCCGTACTCGCCCCCGTCATCACGCTGCGCGCCGACGGAACACAGCCGCCACTGTTCTTCATCCACCCCGGCATCGGATTGTCGTGGGGATACTCAGGGTTCGTCAGCCACATCGACGCCGGCCGGCCCATATACGGACTCCAGTTGCCCTCGCTCAGCGGCGGACCCACCTTCGACACACTCACAGAACTGGCGAAGAACTACGCCGACCGCATCCTGGAACTCGCACCCGACGGTCCCATCCACCTCGTCGGCTGGTCACTCGGCGGCGTCATCGCACACGCCATAGCCCACGAACTCGAGACGCGAGCCGTACCGGTAGCCACCGTCGCGATCCTCGACAGCTACCCGGCAAGCAGTGACGACCAACCGGAAGAACTCTCGGTCACCGAACTCATTGCAGGACTGGGACTTCCGCCCGACGAAACCGAGATCGAAACATTCGCCGACGCCGCGGCCCTCCTCGAACGCACACTAGGCCCCGGTACCGGAGTCGAAGCGCAGCACCTCGAACGCATCAGCGCCGGATACTCACACTCCGTCGCACTCACCAACGCACACCGACCGACGCGTTACGACGGAGACATCACGTTCTTCGTCGCCAGGCAATCCGCCGACAACGGCCACGACGTCACCGAATGGCGCGAATTTGTCGGCGGCGACGTCGCAGTCGACGACGTGGACTGCCGGCACAACCAGATGATCGAACCCGGACCGATTGCCCACGTCGCCGCAGCGATCAAGCGCCACCTGCTCGCGGAAGATGTCTGAAACCAGTCCCACCGGGGTATGAGACAACAGGTAGGTACCGGCAGGCACCTATCGGGAGTTCATGTGTCGATGTCCATTAGGTGGAGGGGAAACCATTGCAATCCAGAACTCGGATATTCAGAACTCGGCGTAGGTTCACCGGAGCGATGCTGACAACTGCATTGCTATCGCTGGCACTCACTACCGGACACGGAATGGCAAACGCCGTCCCCGCGTACCCGGCCCCGGACCCCGACCCGTTCTATGCACAAACCGAAGCCGCAACCGGCCCCGTCGGAACACCGATTTCGGTACGCCGAGCTCCCGACCTCCCCACCTTCCCCGGCGCCTCGTTCTGGCAGGTCAGCTTCCGCTCGACCAACTCCGAGAACAATCCGATCGTTGCAGTAACCACCGTGCTTGTGCCCGCCAATCAACAGCCTGACGGTCCACTGCTGTCCTACCAGCACATCGTCAATGCACTCGGGTCAGAATGCGCACCATCGCGCACCCTCTACACCTCCGACCCCAACAAGGTCTTCCGCGAAGCCCCGGTACTGAACGTCGCACTACAACGAGGCTGGACCATCGCACTACCCGACCATCTGGGCCCCAACAGTGCCTACGGCGCAGCACGCCTCGGCGGCCAAATCACTCTCGACGGCATACGTGCCGTCCAGAAAGTGCCCGAACTACGCGTCGCGTCCAGCCCCGTCGGGATCGCCGGATACTCCGGCGGCGGCATGGCAACAGCATGGGCAGCTGCTCTTGCACCCACCTACGCGCCCGAGATCAACCTCGTCGGCGTAGCCCAAGGCGGCGTACCGATGAACATCGGCAAAATGGCCAACGCACTCGGTCAAGACCCCCATCCCGCATTCGGTCTCGCATTCGCCGCCGCGATGGGCCTCGAACGTGAATACCCGAGCGAACTGCCACTGAGCAACGAACTCAATGCCGCCGGCCGCGCCATGGAAGTGCAACTGACCAATGCCTGCACCAACGACATCCTGGTCGCCGGAGCCGGTCGAAGCGCTCGCCAGGTCACAGACTCGATAGCGATGCTGACCAGCCCCCAAGCCGTCAGCGTCATGAACGCCAACAGCGTCGAACTCTACCCCGGCGTCCCTACCGCGCCGATATTCGAATGGCACAGTCCCACAGACGCTTTGATCCCCGTCGATTCTGTACTCAACACCAATGCCCGGTACTGCGCCGCTGGCGCAACCGTCGAATCCCAGCTCTATCCCAGCCCGGATCACCTCACCACCGCGGTCCTCGGCCTGCCGGACGCATTCGACTACCTCCAAGATCGATTCGACGGCAAACCCGCACCGAGCAACTGCTGACATGGCTCTCTCACATGGCGCAAGCCCCCGACGCATGGAATCGTGGAGTCATGAACGATGCGGATGACACCGGTGCAGCAGCCGAAGGCGGTTACAGCCTCGATCCCGACGATCAACTACAACCCGAAGACACACTGATCGACCGAGGCGTAGACGACATCCTCGACGAAGGAATCTCACCGCCCGAGCGTCCCTACCTTCTCGGAGATACGGATGTGGGGGAGACCCTCGACCAACGCCTCGCCGAAGAAGAGCCCGATCCAGCAGCCAAACTCGGTGATCCGTTGTACGAGCCTGCCGACGCTGACGATCCCGTACGGGAAGCGGAATTCCCATCCCCACGCGAGGTCGGTAACCGCCGTGCCGGCAGACTCGTCGCCGAGGACGAAGGCCGCTACGAGGACGAGGAAAGTGAACTCGTCGCCGAGGATGTCGGTGTCGACGGTGCGGCTGCATCCGCAGAAGAAGCTGCCGTTCACATCATCGAGGACTAGACCTGCTCGATTCGAGGGCTGCGCCGCTCAGGGCGACGTCATCACAATTGTATGGACGCGATCTCCGCCAAGGCGTTTACTCTCGTACATCGCGGAATCCGCCAGACGGTGGAGTTCGTCGACTCCGGCATCCATCGCATCCGTATCGGACCACAGACCGTTGTGGATGGCGATTCCGATACTCGTGGTCGAGCGGGGTTCGACCAACGAACCATTCATGACACCGTGAATCCGGGAAAGAAGCTCACCGACGGCAGCGAGCGGCATGATCTGAACGACGACAAATTCATCGCCACCAACTCGGGCAACGGCAGCGTCCGGTCGCGCCCACTCGGTCAGTCGATTCGCGGTGCGGAGGATGACGCGATCGCCGACATCATGACCGTAGGTGTCATTGAAATGCTTGAACCTGTCGATATCGATAACAACGACCAGCAATGACTGCCCAGGCCGGGATTTGGACCGTACCAATTCCGACGTACGACGCGTAAGACCCCGCCGATTGAGCAGGTCCGTCAATGGATCGAGCTCGGAACTCTGTGCGTCGTTGCTGAGAAGTGCCAGCGCAATTTGAGTCAGCAACGGCATTACCGTGATGAGGCTGATCGCAAAAATGATTCGCCCGAGAACATCGAAAGCAGTTGTCGGCGCATCCGTGAACACACCGATGCTGGCAACGATGATGACTACCGTCGAGAACGATAGGTGCCAGATCTGAGCTCGCACGTTGTGAAAGAACGCGATGTACGAGCCGACTAGCCCGAACACGAGTGAACCCATCAGTCGCTGTTCAAGATTCGCTTCGGTGAGCACAATGATCGCAATGGCGAGATCGCCGGCGATAACAAACTGGTACGAGCGTTCCCGAGTGGTTGCGAGTTTCGGCAATGCAACCCCGCCGATGATTGCGAGGACACCGATGATCAGATCGAGCGGAAAACTGATTACCTGGGACGATTGAGTTCCCAGCCGCTTGAGAAGAATCGTCAGGCCCATGGAAATCACCATGAGTCCGATGACATTTCGAGTTATCGACAAGAGTCCGTTGTCACGGAGAAAACGGGTAAATCGATCAAATTGGTCAGGTACCGCGAGCCATCGTTCGGCCACGTCGCGTAGGGGTTTCACTGAGGATGCAAACCTCGTGAAATGGCGGGCCGAAGACAAAGCATGTCGCCGATCCTAGTCGGTATTCCGAATTGTTCGATGACGCGCGCCGGGTACTCACACCTCAATACGTCACAGTGACGTATTGAGGTAAGGGGACTGCGACAGGGGTGTTCGATCCAGATTCGACTCACTGCCGTATCGGGATGTGCCGAGTGCCTGTATCGGCCCCGTTCATGCCTGCCGGTTCAAGGGGCCAGGGGTACGCGGCGGGATCACCTAGCCGTGGATCCGGCTCGGCAGAAGTCCGAGGGGCGTGTGAACCCCGCCAACTGTCAGGCTAGGTACACACGGAGCCCGGCAGGGTAAATCTCTGTGCGCGTAGGTACAGAGACGGCAGGTACAGGCGCATGTAAGTCGATGGACAGGAATGGAACTCAGCACCCATATCCGCAGGTCATAAATTTGCCGATAATCTACATTATGTCAAGTAACGGCAATCTGGCGCTTCCCCCTGACGTTCAGTGACAGCTTGCGCAGGCCGATTCCGGAATCGTGTCGACTTGGATGCGTCGTCGCCACATCTCTACTTGGAGTCGACGCAACAACGACGGATGCTGCAGTCGATGGTCTAGGTTGTTGCCAGCCGCGTCGCGGCGAATCTTCACCGACGAACTGCAATCCCACAACGCCAGCGCATCACCGTCGCCGTACGCAGTCCGGTAATGAATTCCGCTGACGGAATCTCCAGCTGGTCGATCCTCGAATATCGCCCGGGCCCATTCCTGCGTCGACGCCCGAGGTTCTGCGCCTTGGGCCAGCGCGGGCAAAGCGCCGATCGCCATCGCCGAACCAGGTCCGGCGAGATCAAGCATGTCCAGCGATGTCGCCGGTTCTACGATCGAGACTCGATAGTTCGGACAAATCTGTGCGACACCGGCCTCACCGAAGACCTCACTTGCCGCTGTGGCGAGATTGTCCGCGACGTACAGCACGGCTCGTCCGTCGGGATCTAATGCCGGCGGATTCGGTGTGTGATGGTCAAACCTGCTGACAGGCCCAAATGATCGGAAGGTCGCACCATCCGGAGTATGCGAGCTGCGATGGTACACGCGGCACCACTGCCACGACTCCCCTGGGTCTGAACTGGGCGGAATCCATTGCCAGAGAACACCGCCCGCCGACAGGGGTCGTTGCGGCGAACTCAGTGATTTCACCATGCAGCGGCGGTGAGGCGCTTCGCGTGTGCGACGACTCCGTCCGGTCCGTGCGCGAGTAGCTCCTGCAATGGGGTGCGCCCGTCGAACTCGTTGCTCGGCTTGTTCATCCAGGCCGACAAGCTCACCGGTCCACCCGGAAATACGGCTTGTAGCGTGTCCAGGCGTGGAACGATTCCGGAAGCATTGTCCGGCACGAATTGCCAAGCCGGTAAACGCCATTCGCGTCCCCGCTTAAGGCCGATCAGCTTGCCCTCGTCAATTTTGGCTGTGATTGCCTGTTCGCGGATACCCAGTAGATGTGCGGCCTGCTTACAGGTCAGACCAGTAGCCGCGAGCGACTCCCGCGCTGCATATTGGTCGGACAAGTCCCCCACGACGGCTTCAAGCGCTTCGGCTTGGGTTGGTGCCGGTCCCCAGGACGCTTCATCAAGATCGCCGTCTGCCGACACTGCGGACGCAACCCGTGCAACGTCGCCGGCGTTGGATCCGGCGAGCAGTTCCGTAAGGGCGGAAAGCAGCTCGTCAGCGCCGTTTTCGGAACTCGGAACCGGAGCCAAGGTGACCTTGTGGTCGGCGATCAACCGCTGCATCACCAGGTCTGCTTCTTCAGCTGATGTGTGTGCGGCAGCTCGAACTGCATCGGCGTCGGCCTCCGTGAGATCGGCAACCAGATGTAGGCGCGCACGCCGTACTTCGGGCGTGGAACTGCTGGTGTGGTGCTTCCGTGTAGCGACCATCAGATCTCCTTCTCGCGGTGCAGCACAAGCTATGAAAGCTAACCGTGTATTGAGTGTACGCCGCGCCGACCTACAAGTGCAGGCCCAGTCATGTGCGGACGGATAGCTTTGACACATGGATCTCGTCTCACTAGTTCTGGGTTCGCCGCGCGGACGGTTCTTCTGCGCGAATATCGGCTTTGCCTGCAGCAACAAGGGAGAATCCGGCTACAACCGACGACACACGTCGAGTGATGTCCTTGACGACCTCGCCAACGTCGACGTTCAAGCGATTGCTCAGCTATCGGAGTTCGAACTGCTTGACGTGTTGTCGTCTGCCGTGGATGTCGCACGCTATTGGCAGCCACCGGACGAAGAAGACGAAATATTCGCTCTCCCTGAGGTCCTCACAGTCTTGCGGCCGATTGCCCAAGCGATCTTGGAGTCACCGCACACCAGTTGGTGGAGTGAGCCAGTCGATCTCGCCAACCAGCGAGTGGTGCAGAAATTCGAATCGATTCCTGACTCGCCCGCGGAGCCCCTGCGCATTCGTCAACTCGGCGACGGCCTCGAACGCTGGCACGAACACATGTTGGCTTACGAAGCACAGTTCGTCGAGTACGTGAAGGCAGATCCTGACAGGAATATCGGCGGCCAATGGTGGTCGATCCCGGCGGCCGACGGGGTATATGACACGACCCGAGAACGCGATGGCATCGGCGCGATGGAACTGATGCTTCAAGAAGACAGCCCAGGATGGGGTTATCCACGTGCCTGGCCTGTGCGCGTCCATGGAACGCCCCGTGTCTACGAGATCACCTGTCCCGCAGACTGGGCTCACCTGGTCGATGCCTATCCCCTCGCTGTGCCGGCATCGCGTCGTTTCGTTTGGCACGACACCACCGGCGACTACCGAAACTGGTTCGTTCCGGATTGGACCGGTGTAGTTGCCGATTACGACGCCGTGCACCTGACCATGACCGGCTATCTCTCGACTCCGGGGATCACGATCCCCCTGACCCGACACTCCGGCGCCACGGTGCTTGCCGGCTGGAATCCTGACGTCACGTACTGGCTGTCCAGCGATTTCATCACTCTCGGCGACACCATGACGGAATGGCGGCGCTCCCCTGACGGCCCGTGGGTAGCTACCAGCTAGCTTTTATAGATGGATGCCGTTGCACTGATGATGAATTCGCCGCGTGGCCGGCATTTTTGCGCGAACATCGGCTATGCGTGCAGCAACGGCGATGGTTCGTATCGCAGTCTTCGACGCAATGTTCTTGATGTCCTCGCGAAAGTCGATGTTCGAGCGATTGAACAGTTGCCCGAAATCGAGATACTCAATGCTCTGGCATACGCCGTCGATTGCGCGCAGTATTGGCAGCCGCCGGACGAAGAAGACATCGTGTTTGCACGCCCGGAGACCGTCGCAGTTTTGAAGCCAATTGCTGAGACGTTGTTGGCGTCGGCAGGTGCGAGTTGGTGGACCGAGCCCGTCGACCTTGCCAACCAACGATTGGTCCAGAAGTTCGACTCGACTCGTGATGTGGCCGAGTTACCGCTGCTCATTCACCCGGTAGACGACGGACTGCAGCGATGGCGAGAACGTGCACTCGCCCAGGAAGCGAAGTTTGTCGAGTATCTGATCGAGGATCCCAACAGCCATGTCGGTAGTGAATGGTGGTCGATTCCGCTCGCCGACAGGGTTTATCGCACGACCCGATCGAGGGAATGCGTCGAAGCGATGGACCTCATGCTTGAAGAGGACGGCTTTGGATGGGGACATGCACGTATCTGGCCAGTGCAGGTACAGGGAACGCCTCGGGTGTACGAGATTACGAGCCCAGCGGACTGGGCTCACCTCGTCGATACTTATCCCCTCGCTGTACCGGCATCGCGTCGTTCAGAGTGGCATTACACCACTGGTCAGTATCACGACTGGTTCATTCCGGATTGGACCGGCGTGGTCGCCGACTACGACGCCGTTCACCTCACGATGATGGGTTATCTCTCGACGCCGGGGATTACGATCCCTCTTACTAAGCAGCCGGGGGCGACGGTTCTCGCCGGCTGGGATCCCGACCAAACGTATTGGTTGAACAATGACTTCCTGGCACTCGGCGACATGGGAATTTGGTGTCACTCCCCCGACGGTTCGTGGGCGCCGGCCTGATCTGCGCGGGTGGTCTCGACCGCCGTGCTCATCTTGGTCAGGAACTCACCGATCGTCTCTAACTGCTGCGGCGTGAAGGTTTCCAAGACATCGATGGCGTGCCCGATGAGGGGGCCGAAGAATGACAAACCCAGGTCCTTCGCGCGGTCGGTAACACCGAGAAGCACTCGTCTGCGGTCGTTGTCATCCCGTTCGCGCTCTACGAGGCCGTTTTTGTTCATTCGATCGATCAAGGCTGTCACGGATGCGGAGTTCAAGCCCAACTGTTGGCCCAGCCATCCCGGTGTCGCATGGCGACCAGAGCGTTCGGCATCGAGAAGGCAGATAAGCGCACGCACATCGGTGGCGTGGAGTCGGTGTTGCGTCGCGAACTCCGCGCCGAACAAGTCCAGCTGAACAACCAGTGCACGCAACTGATGCACCATCTCGTGGCCACCGGCGCTCGGTGCCTTCTTCTTATCGGTCACTTCGACTCCATTTGCTCGACGAATTTACTTCCATTGTCTATTATCTCGATCATCGAGATAAACGAGGATGGAGAGAAATGTTGATCAGATCATCGATCGATCAGTTTGCGTCCACAGATGCTGGTGAGGCTTTCCATCGCGCCTATGACGCGGTCCTTGCCAAGTGGCCCAATGGAACCACTTCTATGGCACTCGAATCCGATTACGGCACAACCCATGTCATCACCTGCGGCCCGCAGGACGGCCCACCGGTGATTCTGCTCCCGGGCGCTGGTGCGACTTCGACGGTGTGGTTTGGCAATGCAAGTGCGCTCAGCGCACACAATAGGGTCTACGCGGTGGATCTGATCGGAGACGCCGGTCGCAGTATCCCCCACGGCAAGTCGGTGAAGACTGTCGATGACCTGCTTGATTGGCTCGAGAGCGTCATCGACGGTCTGGGGCTCGACTCCCCCAGCCTGATCAGCCACTCGTACGGTGCGATGATCGCCTTGGCCTACGCCATACGTAACCCTGATGCCGTGAATCGCCTGGTGCTGATTGACCCGAACTCGTGTTTCGCCGGCATGAAGCCGCAGTACCTCCTGCACGCGTTGCCAATCCTCTTGCGTCCGAACGAAAAGCGTGAACGCGCCTTCATCGAATGGGAAACCGATGGCGCGTCACTGGACGAAGACTGGTTGTCGCTGCTCGCTCTCGGTGCAGCTAGTTTCCCGAAGTCGAAGACGATCGTGCCGAAGCACCCCGACAAGGCGGCTCTGGCTTCGCTGCCTATCGAAACCACCGTCATTCTTGCCGGGCAGAGCAAGGTTCACGACAGCCGACGATTGGAAGCGTTGGTACGGGCTTCGATTCCTCACGTCAGAACAGCGATTGTCGATTCGGCGACGCACCACACCCTTCCGATGCTGCCGGCTGCCGAACTCAACGCAGCGCTCTGCTCTGTTGTCGGATCGTAGTAAGTTCTCTCCTGCATGCCGACACGGCAGGTACGCGGTACACTGATGGCACAACTGGAGGTGATGACATGCTCGTCGACCGGGACCGCGCACGTGATTCGATTCATGCCTTGTCGGATCAGGACCTTGTGGTGCTACTTGCCGAGGAGTTCTCACGCCGACCCAATCTGCGACCAGTGCGCGATGATGTGACTGCGCTTCTAGCTATGGGACCTGCACTGGCATTGCAGCACGAGTCAGCAGTAGCGAATCCTGCCGCCGCCGCAGTTGCCCGAACCCGCATCGTTGCCTCTGCACTCAATTCGATTGTCGAAGAGCACGAGATGCTCGACTCGACTGCAGTCAGTCGTGTCCTGGGCAGATCTGCGACAAGTCGAAATACAGCCAGTCGACTCACCTCTACCGGTACCGTCATCGCCTTACCGGCGTCGGGGCAGAAGCTTTATCCAGCTTTCCAATTCGACTCTGAACATCAGAAGGTGCGACCGATCGTCGCTCAGATCAACCGGATCCTTGGCGCCAAAGATGATCCGTGGGGCGTCGCATCGTGGTGGCTGAATCCGACTGCGTTTGCCGACGACCCTCGTTCGCCCGCCGAACTCGCGGTCACGGGAGGGCATGAACAGGATCTGCTCGATATGGTCGACGATCTGACGCAGGGCTGAGTGGATTTGGATTACACCGATCCACCCTCGCCGCTACCTCCTGTATTGATCACCACAATCCCTGTCGGTATGTCGCTGTGGCGTATTCACAGCGCAACACGTGGCGCTGCGGATCTCAACCCCATCGCGAGGCCTCGCGTACGTGTGGGTGGCCGCTTCGACAGTATCGACGGTTCGTACTCATATCTCTATCTCGGCGACAGCCCAGCCGCAGCGGTGGGCGAGACGCTGTGCCGGAACCTGCCGGTGAATCATTCCCCTCGCCTCATCCCGCGTGCTCAGATTGTCGACCGGGTACTTAGTGAGCTTCGGACTGTCCGTCCGGTGCAGGTGGTCGACTTGACGGGAACGGGTGCAGCGCGAATCAATGCCGGCGCTTGGCTGACCAAATGCGATCCGTCCGGATACCTCCACACACGACGATGGGCTGCGGCAATACTCGCAGCGAATCCTGATGTCGACGGAATACAGTATCGGCCCCGACACGATGAGAACACTCTGTCTTGGATGCTGTCCGACTCCCCCAGCGTTTCTTCTCATCCTGCCGTCGAGGCCGTCGCTGGGCTGATTCCACTCGACTGCGCCGACGGTCACTACCTACTTGGCACGCTGCTGACCGCTCACAATGCAGCGCTAGGGCCGATCTGAACACCCACCCTGCGGGTCGAAGATTTGTGTAGTCATTAGTGGTGGCAATGGTGGCGTTGATGCTGAGACTGAAGTCGCGTTGGTACTTGTAGACCTAGGATATAGATTCGGAAAATCCTATGGTTCCGTCACCCGCTGATATTGATTGCTTCGAATGTCGACCACATTGGGGTCGACCGCCACTTTTTTGATCGCGATTCGATTGCGCAAGGAGACTACTCTCCCACCCGAATTGCCAACCGCGCCGGCTAGCGTATCCGAGGCCCCTCGCGGGACGGCAGCGAAAGCGCCAAAGTCCCCCAATGTCAACGAAGTAAACGAAAAGCGCCCCCTTCTGCCCTTGCCGCAGTTCCATACCAGCGGCATATTTACCCTTCCGCTCAGGACACTCCCCCCAGTGTGCACTGAGCGGGGGTCGTCACCCGACTCCCCGACCTCCTTGCGGCAGCGGTGAATTGGTTTGGAGGGCGTGAGGTTGTGAGTTTCTGGTTTGCAATGGTGCGAACTAAGACCCCTTCCCGAGATTCGGGAAACTTCATGTTTCCGTAGTTGACTGATATTTGACACTCCGAACATGGAAAGGGTTTCTCGGCGTTCGGGCAGACTTTCGATCTACTTCGAACGCGGGATGACCCTACACCGGCATTCGATCATCAGTTCGAAGGCATCTCCCAAGGAGTGTCGGGTAGTACGTGCCCTGTTTCGAGGAGTGACTTCAAATTGGACAGAACCGCCGGCCAACCCTGGGAAATATCGTTGTACTCCCCCTCGTCGACGAGGTTCTCGTGCATCACGGTGAGCCTCACTATCGCGCCGAAGGGTTCGATAGTGAAGGTCACTTGCGACGAGGTGTCGCCGCTACCGTCGGACGCTGCCCAAGTCGTGACCAGTCGGTGTGGCGGTTCGCTCTCGATTACTGTGCCGACGATATCGGCGATGCCGGACCCGTCGATCCGGCGATGTTCCCAGGGGAATCCACATTCCAGTCCGAAACGTTACTGTGGCCCCAGTATGACGCCGAGATGTCGGCATCGGTGATTGCTTGCCAGACCGCCTCGGGCGAACTCTCGATATACGTGACGTACTTGTAGGTGGGCTTGGTGGTCATGTGTGCCTCCGCCTGTCGTTTGATGTCGCTGAGTGCGCTCAGTCGTGAATGTTCGAACGTATCGATCCACCGTTCCCGAATATCTTCGAGCGGAACGGGATTGAGGTAGTGAAGCTTCTCCCGGCCTTGCCGGACACTGCTCACCAGATTGGCTGCTTCGAGTACGGACAGGTGCTGCGTTGCCGACTGGCGCGTCATTGCGACGCGTTCGCACAGCTCCCCCAGCGTCTGTCCGTTGTTTTCTCGGAGGCAATCGAGCAGGAATCTCCGTGTCGGGTCGGCCAAGGCCTTGAAGACTAGATCGGTCGATGACTCCATGACCCGATAATATGCAGGTATTTACCTGCATGTCTAGTGTCCTGCAACAGACTGGATAGTCCGAACTCTCGATAGTTTGTCGGTTCGTCTCGCTAACCTCGTGATAACCGCAGATCGACACTGTCGGTCGAAACAACTCGAAGAGTTGCGTGATGCGTGAACGAGATCGAGACGGTTACCGAGGTCCATTCATTCGAACCACTAGCAGCGTGGCTCCCGATGAAATACCCACGCCGCGGGGGCTTTCCGTCGTCGATTCCAGAGTCTGATCCAAGTGCGGACCTGCGCGTCGACGAGTACGTCCTGGCCGCGCGTCGCCATCGCCAAGGCGACACCTCCCCTCTCGGCGCGGCAGCACTGTTCAGGCTTCTCACGCGGCAGTGGTACGGACCGGACTCCGAGACGTCGAACTTCGCCGATCACTGGGTCTCCGAGTTCGGGCTCGCCGACGCCTATGTCATGTACTCGAAGGACGGTCCCCCACCCGAGGCCATCGCGCCATTGGGATACGCCAGCGCGCGCATGTACGTCGCCACCAGGTTACGAGCACTGCTCGTGGACGCCGAGGCCGGCGAGTATGAGGCTGCTCGGGCGGTTGCACAGCGACTACGCACGACTGCGGTTCGTGCCATGATCGCCACATTCTTGTTTCCCACGGAACGCGCCTGGGCTGACGAAGTGTTCCTCAGTGGCGCCGAACCTTCGTGGCAGTGGAGGATTCTGACGCTGGCATGATCCATTTGATCGGTTGTCGTCGCGTCAGCACGGGGCCGGCCTCAAGCACGATCTCAAACCGATCTATACCGTCCGACCGAGGCGGGAGCTCGAGCAGCGTTCGACGACCTCGCTGAGCGTTGGGGCGAAACGTCGAGGGCAGTCCCTTGGAGCTAAACCTCAGGCAATCTTTCGAGTAGGTCCGAGATCGATGGCGCCACTGCCGCTTGCCCGCTCGCTTGCCGCGGGAAGGAGTGCGTCGAGAGCCGCGGAGGCTGCCTAATGTCGTTTCTTATTCGCCAAAACAAGAGGCAGCGCCCAAGGGGTGTAGGACTTCGCCGGCCACGGGTGTTCCGGCGAAGTCGAGCGGCAGTAGAAGACTTGTGCTGCAGATTCCGGCTCCAATTATCTTCTTCCGGTTAACGTCTCACGAAACACAAGCGATCGAGACATCACGAAGCCGATGGTGTGGCACTACATCTTGACGTATCGGGCCATCGCGAAGCAGTACAGACCGTAGGTGATGATCCCCAGGCCCGCCAAGACAAGGAGTGTCGCGCCGTACGGCTGGGCTAACAGTGCCTTGAAGGCGCCGTCGAGTCCGGTGGCTTTGTTCGGCGCTGATTGGGCAGCGGCGAGGATGAACAGTAAACCGATCGCCGCGATGGCCAGACCCTTCGCGATGTAACCCACAATGCCCAGTCGTCGTACTAGGTCGCTGGGTTCACCCTTGAGGTCCTTGACGAAGTTCCGGCTGGCTCCCTTGTAGACGTGGTAACCGCCGACCGCGATGACGATCAGGCCGACGACGATCAGCGCGACGGTTCCCGCGGTACTTTGCATGAGGCGGGCGCTCAGGCCCGAGCTCTGGGCGCCACTGGATTTTCCGCTGCCCCGGGCGAACCCGAACGCGGTGAATGCGAAGGCGAAGTAGACCACACTCAAAGAAAAGGCCTTGATGCGGTTGATCACTTCGGATGACGTGCGCTCGGATCCCGGTTCAGACGACTTTCCGAGCGCAGATTCGGCGAGGCGCCACAGTGCCATTACCAGGAATGCGACAACACCTACCCACAGTGCGATCTTTCCGCCCGGCTTGCTGGCTAGTTCCGCCATCGCGCCGGATTGGTCGGTGGCACCAGCAGCGCCGCCCAGGGCAACCCGGATGGCGATGTAGCCGATGATCAGGTGGACGATTCCGCTGGTGACGAAGCCTGCTCGGGCGAATCTTTCGAAGATACTGTTCTGGGCTATCCGGCCCGCCACCGAGGTCAAGTTGTCGTACGACGCTGAGTGATCACCGTCCGAGGATGTCGTAGACGAGTTGGGTTCAGCCATCGCGTTCGCTCCGTCTCGGTCGATGAATGCCGTGAGGTGTGACGGGCGGGGTCCGCTGCGCGGTCCGAAGTCCGATTCGAGCGGCCCCGGCAGGCTGGTCGCCGGCTGGGCGGAACTTGAGTTCGGAGGCGGTCTCCGGTGCGTCGTCCGCGGACGCGGTGAGAAACCAGTCCGGCAATGCCAGTTTGTGGACGGTGCGGAGAACCAGAAGGTATTGCCATGCAAGGGAACCTGTGGTGTAGGGCAGGTCGAACTTCTCGCACAAGGCACGTACCATCGTCGAGATCTCCGCATAGCGATTGCTGGGAAGGTCGGGAAACAGGTGGTGTTCGATCTGATAGCAGAGGTTGCCGCTCATGAACGCCATCACTTTTCCGGCCCGGAAGTTGGCGGTGCCGAGCATCTGGCGTAGATACCATTCCGCTCGGCTCTCATGCTCGAGTTCCGCCAGAGTGAACTTCTCGGCACCGTCGGGAAAGTGCCCGCAGAAGATCACGATGTACGCCCACAGGTTCCGCAGCAGGTTGGCCGTGATGTTCGCTTTCAGGGTCCGTCGCCACCGTCGCCCGCTGAGGATCGGGAAGAACAGGTAGTCCTTTCCCGCCTGGCGGGCGATCTTCCCGAGCAGTGCCCGCGTGTAGGTGGATTTCTCGGTGTCGGTGCCTGCGCGGGCGCGTTCGGAGTACAGGCCATGTAGGGCGATGCCCCATTCGAACGTGGCCGCCAGCAACAGGTTCCGTAGGGGTTGGAGCAGATGATTCGGCTGCCACGGCTGGTCGCGGGTGACGCGGATGACGCCGAAGCCGAGGTCCTCGTCCATACCGACGACGTTGTTGAACATGTGGTGGCGATAGTTGTGGGAGTAGCGCCACTGCGAGGACAGGCCCGCCATGTCCCACTCCCAGTTGGTGGAGTGGATTTCGGGGTCGTTCATCCAGTCCCACTGACCGTGGGACACGTTGTGCCCGATCTCCATGTTCTCGATGCTCTTCGCCGCGGCCAGCGCTGTCGTTCCCAGTGACCAGCCGGTCGTCGTGCGGCTGCCGACTATCAGGAGCCGAGCGGCGGTGTCCAGCATCCGCTGGAATGCGATGGTGCGGCGGATATACGCTGCGTCCGCCGCACCGAGCGAATCGGTGACCTCGCGGCGGATACTGTCGAGTTCGCGGCTCAACTCCTCCACATCTCTACTGCTGAGATGCGAGTATTCCTTGATGTCGGAGATTGCCATGAGGGTTCACCAGTTGTTCGAGACCGAGAACCCGTGGGCTCTGTGGCGTGGGGATGGGACGGCGGTCAGTAGTAGTGGCGTCGGCCACCGACTGCATGGCCCGCCGAGCCCGCGACCATCAGCACGATACCGATGATGAGAAGGATGACCCCGAGATACAGCAGCACGGGGATCGAGAGTATCCATCCGGCGACAGCGAGAATGATTCCGAGGATGATCATGACGAATTCCTAGTTGGTGAATCGACAGAGCGTGAAGTGGAGGTGGGTCCCCGGCATCGCGACGACCCGATCAGGTGGACCCGGGGTTGTCGGGTCAGTGCTTGAAGGCGTCTTTGGCTTTGGCGCCCGACTGTTTGAGGTTGCCCTTGGCCTGATCTTGAGGTTGCCTTCAGTCCTTAGACGGGTGTTGCCGGTAACCCTGCCGACCACTTTCTTGACCGACCCCCCTTTGCGGCTTCAGCCTTGTGGGCGATCTTTGCCGATGCTCATGGCGATGTTTCTGCTTCCTCTGATGTTCGACCGACGGGGATGCGTCGGACACTCCGAGGGGCTAGCGGCCGGACTGTGCCGGTGGTCGTTCGGGTGTGGCACCGAGCCCCTGCCAGAGCACGCGTGCCAGTCCCAAGACGATGATCATGGTGGCCTACGGCGCCACACTGTCGTACCTAGTCAACGCCGCATTCGATGGCGCGTCAACAGTGTAGTTCTATGCTTAAGACCTACAGTGAGAGAAAGGGATAGAGGGTTGCGATGTCGAAAGAGCCAGCCCGTCGCTCGACAAGTCGCGGGGTCGGTAAAGCTGACGGCGGCCCGATCACCCGGCAACGGATCCTTGAGGTCGCGCTCGAGATCATCGATCGCGACGGCATCGAGGCGCTGTCCATGCGTCACCTGGGAAGGCCCTCGGCCGTGATCCGATGACTCTCTATCGGCATGCCCCGAGCAAGTCCGCGCTCCTCGACGGCGTTGCCGAGAGTGTTCTCGACCAACTCAAGGTCGGTGACGGTGACTGGGTCACCGAACTCCGCGCGATCGCGTGGGATTTTCGCCGATTGGCGCTCGACCATCCTCAGGTGGTGCCGCTGCTCGTCACCCGACCGCTCTCGACGCCCCTCGGGCTTCGGCCGCTGGGAACGCTACGCCCACTTGAAGCCATCCTTGCGCTGCTCATTCGGGCCGGCTTCAGTGACGCCGAGGCACTGCACGTCTACCAGGCATTGTTCGGCTTCCTGCATGGGCAAGTTCTCAATGAGCTGCAGAAACTCGTCGAACGGCCCGAGGAGACCGACGACCTGCTGCGCCTGGGGTTGCACCGCCTTCCGATCGGCGACTTTCCCCATCTGCGTGGCATTGCGCCCGTGCTGGCTGCGTACGACGGCGAAGTCGAACTCGAACGTGGTCTCGACATCCTGTTTGCAGGCCTGGCGGCAACTCTGACCGATTCCTACAGTCAAGCGCCGCGGTCGTCTAAACCTGTAGATCGTGTTGTAGGTCTACACCATTGGCGTAGGTCGACCTGCGGAGTTAACTGAAGCGCTTTGCTGCACATCCATGCCGCCACAGTCGCGCATCGTCATCATCAGTAGTGATGCATCGACCTGTTGGGACCAAGATCGTTTTTCGACACTCGGCTGGAATTGTGACCACCGCACGATCCACGCATCTGCTGATATGCAGGTTTCAGGCAGAGCCGAAACTATCATCCACATGCTTTCGGCCGATCTTCTCTACAAGCCGGGGGCGCTTGGCATTGCACCTTCAGCTGAGATGGTAGACAAAGAACCCAGATACAGACTTCCTAGCTCTATCGGAAACCAGTCATCGTAGATAGGCTGGCCCATAATAGCGATGATCTTATTCATTTCAAACTCACCTCCTCTCTCCGTCTAGAGACCGGCAGCATTCGCTACTGCATACAGGGCAGAGGTCCTGCCATCGAAATTGGGACCTGCAATGTAAGCAGGCGAGCCTGGAAGTACTACGCTAACGTGACAGTCCTCGAAACTGGGGTATTTCTTCGAGCTTTATCCAGTTCTCCCGGATCCGGAGTTTATGAGTCGATCCACGGATGATCCGAGCAGGCACAAGATGTAGGTTGGTGAGGGTTTTTAATGTGCCGGGCGGTGGTCGCGCATTGGGACTTGCGGTTAGGACTGTCCGGCACTGAGGAAGAATACTTACTTGATGCTTTTTGAAGGTGATTTTTGACGGACTTGGGTCTTTTCACAGTTGTGATTGTGAGAAGACCTGCACTCTTGCGTGAGTTGTGGTCCTCGGCGTCCGGGTGCGCTAGGACAGATCGTTTGTGCAATATTCAACTAATAAACTGCGCGGAATTCAATATAGTTCCGTATGGCTGCTTCGGTCGGGGATGCCCCGTTCGCCAGATCGATCCCGAAGGTCGAGAGAGGTGGCCTGTCTTATAAACCTACAGTTTTCCGAGACACTGGGCAGGCCAGATTCAGGCTGCAGCTCCCGCAGGATATCCACCACAACATTGTCTCGGAAAGTCATCTCATCGACACTGGTGTCTCACAGTTCCGAAAAAGGGGCTTTTCGAGGCAAAATAGGAGAGTGAGGATGCTCGGCTACACCCGAGTGAGTACGACAAGTCAGAACGCGCAATGCTGGCGGGTTCTCCGGCTCCACGTCGAAGACCACATCCCGCTCGCCGCCATCGCGCGCGAAACCAGGATCAGCCAGCGCACACTGCAACGCTGGCATCAGCTCTACCGGGCCGGAGGCGTCGCTGCACTCGACCCGCACCCACGCTCCGACACCGGTACCCGGCGCACCGCCGCCGAGACGGTGACCTTCATCGAAGGACTCGCCCTGACGAAACCACGCCCCAGCCTCGCGACACTGCACCCGAGCGCCGAGCTATTCCACCGTCCGGAACATCGTGCGGGCCCTGGATCCAGCCCTGGTCACACTTGCACTCGAGGGTCCCGTCTCATACCGAGACCGATACGAACTCGTCCTCCGCCGACGCGCTGATCATCCGAATCAGATATGGCAGGCCGACCACACCGAACTCGACATCCTCATCACCGGCGCCAACGGGAAACCCGACCGGCCGTGGCTGAGCGCCGTGATGGACGACCACTCCCGCGCGATCTGCGGCTACACCGGCGCCCCGTCAGCACTCAATACCGCGCTCTCTCTGCGGCAGGCGATCTGCCGCAAAAGCGAACCAAGCTGGGTTATGTGCGGCATCCCCGACATCCTGCACGTCGATCACGGTTCCGACTTCACCAGCCACCACCTCGAACGCACCGCGATCGCCCTGCACATCCGCATCATCCATTCCATCGTCGGCCGGCCTCAGGGACGCGGGAAAATCGAGCGATTCTTCGGCACCGTCAATACCGAACTCCTGGCAACACTTCCCGGACACCTCGGACCGGGAAGCCGAAAACCGGAACCCACACTCGACCTGCCCGCACTCGATCGCGCGATCGGCGACTTCATCGGCACCTACAACGCCCGACCCCACCGGGAAATCGGCATCTCTCCCCGCGACTCCTAGGTCGCCGACGGATGGCTCCCTCGAATGCCCGACAGTCTCGAAGAACTCGACGGACTCCTGCTCACTGTTCCCAAGCACCGCACGGTCCAACGCGACGGTATCCACTTCCAAGGCCAGCGCTACCTCGCGCCGACACTCGCACCCTTCGTGGGGCGCACCATCACGATCCGCTACGACCCCCCGCGACATCTCCGAGATCCGCGTCTACGACCACGACACCTTCATCTGTGTCGCCGTCGACGAAGACCACCCCAACCTCCGCCTCAGTCTCCGCGACATCGAAGCCGCCCGCCGAGCCCGCCGCCGCGAACTGCGCCACACCATCAACGACCGCATCCCGACCATCGCAGTCCACGAAGAACCACACACTGCCCCGCCCTCACCGCACCGGATCCGGTTGCGCACCTACGAAGAGGACGAATGATGAGCGCGGCCTTCATCGTCACCAAGGAGCACCGACGCTTCACCGAGTTCGCCAATGCCGTTCGGAAGGAGCGAACCCTCGGGATATGCCACGGCGACGCCGGCGTCGGCAAGACCAACTCCGCCCGCCGGTATGCGAACTGGGATGCACTCGAGCCTTACATCACCGAGTGGGGACCACGCGGCGACCAGGACGCCAAGCACTTCGCCCTCGCCAACCGATCCCGCACCGTCTTCTACACCCCAGAAGTTTTACCCCGGCCCAAAGATCTCATGCGCGACATCGATCGTTGGCAGCTCAAAGTCGGTATTTGTGTCGGTGAACATCAGGGATGCCTCGGAACGGTGCCGCACAAGACCAGTCACGCCGCCTACCTGGTGGAACTGCTCATCATTGACGAGGCTGAACGACTTACACCCACAGTGCTCGAGCTCCTCCGTGATCACCACGACCGCACGCACCTCGCGATGATCTTCATCGGGATGCCCGGAATCGACCAACGATTCCGGCACTACCCCCAGCTCTACAGCCGCCTCGGATTCTCCCACCGGTACCGGGCCCTCGGACACGACGAACTCCTCTTCGCCCTCGACCGACATTGGAAACGTCTCCACCGCACCCTGGACCCCGATGACTTCACCGATGCGCAGGCCATCGCCGCGATCGAGCGCATCACGCGAGGCAACTTCCGGCTCCTCGAGCGGCTGTTCCTGCAGATCGCGCGAGTTCTCCAGATCAATCAGCTCGAGGTCATCACCGACGACGTCGTCGAGGCCGCGGCGAGCATCCTTGTTATCGGCACTTAGCGACAGCGAGTGATCGCAGAACGCCGCCACAAAGCGCTGAAATCCACACATATTCGCAGCTCGGAGCTGTCGAAAACCCGTGTCGAGAATCAATGTCGAATCATTGCGAGTGCCAGGGGTTGTCGACGGAATTGAGCGCGATCGGGAACTCGGTCTCTGGGACGATCAATTGCATATCCGTTGGCAAGCCGGCGCGAAGCGATGGCGCGGCAGACACGGACAGACACGAAGGCCTCGAGGTCATTCTCCACCCGAATTTTCGGGTGGTCATGGTGCTTTTGCTCGAACCTCACCACAGTGCAGGTGGCGCGAACGCCTCACGCCCGCGAGCAGCGACAACGGATCCCGTCGAGAACGGTTGGACATCACCGGGACGGGTATACAGCTCACTGTCCGCGTGGTGATGTCGCTTCACGGGGCATGTTGCACAGCGTGGTCGACCGTTCGTGGACCCGCGACCGGACCAGTACACAAAGGAGAAGGAGAAGCCCATGGGTGCCGTCGACAAGGCCAAGAACAAGGCCGAAGAGTTGGCCGGCAAGGCCAAGGAGAAGGTCGGGCAGGCGACCGGAGACAAGGACACCGAAGCCGAAGGAAACAAGGATCAGGCCAAGAGCAACCTGAAGCAGGCCGGCGAGAAAGTCAAGGACACCTTCAAGGACTGATTCCCGTCGACGACTTTTGTCGTCTCGTCGACGAACACGGCCAGGCGGGAACACGGTGCCGAACTGCAGTCCCTACCAGGGTCTCGCGTCAAGTGTTCTAGCCCGTGCGGGCATCGAACCCAGCACGCTGGTGTCAAGCCGAAAACCGGACGATCTACGTGCTTTCTGTGCTCGTTTGGTCGTGGTATTCGCCGAGCAGAATGCGACGACGTATCACTCGCTTTCGAGAAGGAGTGGACTTATGGCCAGTCATGACATGTCTCGTCACGATCCGGGGGGCGCGCACTCGGTGGATCCAATCTCATCGGATGACTACTCGCCACCGACGACCGCGGAGAAAGCCGCCGGTACGACGCCCGGCCGGATGTGGGTACCCCGTAGTCGCGGCGCAATCTCCGGGATACTGCTGATTCTGCTGGGACTGTGGGGTGCGTTAATTCCGTTTGTCGGCCCGTACTTTTCGTTCTCCTTCGTACCGGACGAGGCGTGGACCTGGACATCGGGTCGAGGCTGGCTCGAGGTGCTACCAGGTGCGGTGACCATGGCGGGTGGAGCCTTGCTTCTGTTCAGCGCACATCGTGCCGTCGCCAGCCTTGGCGCCTGGCTCGCCGTTCTCGGTGGTGCCTGGTTCATTGTCGGTCCGACTCTGGCACCGGTCCTGCACACCGGCGACCCGGGTAGTCCTACAGCGATCAGGCCGGCGAGCGAGGCCTTGCAGCAGTTGGCATTCTTCGAGGGCATCGGCGCTGCGATCTTGTTCCTCGGTGCTATGGCCGTCGGGCGTCTGTCTCTTCGCAGTTATCGAGACGTGCAGAGGGCACAGACGTACCCCGCGACGTAGACCCGCCCCACCTCGAATATCCGGAGTATCAGAACACGGAATGGCGCTCGGACCCGCACTCTTGTGGGACCGCGGGGTGGCAGACCGGGCGATGGGCAACCGAATGGCGCTCAGGACCAAGCGTGGACGTGACTTGGAACCAGCGGCAAGACCATGCCGAATCGTCGCCGAGATTGCGGTGTGGTTTTGTCCGGTGTGGGGTGCTCATCGCTCATATGATTCGATCCGCCCCTTTCGAGGTGGGTTTCGTCATGCACCAGGTTTATGCATGCTCGAGCGTGGGCATCTATCGCTTGCGGCAGAAGTCTCCCCTGGGCGGGGGTTTGCCGTGTACGGCCAGCCGTTCCGGCTTTCACTCGTCGGAGGTGGGCCCGAAACCGCGCATCATTCCGGTTCGATGCGTATAGCTCATCGGTGCGCCGCCTTCACAGGCACGCGCCGGTGAGCCGCTTCCCTGACAGAAGAATCCCCCACTCTCGCAACGTGCGGATTCAAGGGAGTGTTGAAACACCGGTGATAAGTTCGCCACCGTCAAAAGTTTCCTCGCCATAGTGGGACACGCGTTCAGCAGCGGAAGGATCGCCGTAATTTGCGTTCCGCAAACAACTGACTACCCCGAGTAGGTTGCGATAGGTGGGGACGTCCGAGGCCACCTGCCGTGACTCCTGCCGTGACTCACTGAGATTCGCCGCCGATGGGGCCTTGGTCGGCTCTGATATCCGAAATCGAACATTGCGATCCTGAGAGTTTCGCCCAATGGTCGTCAGCGGCACCCGCGCTCTGCGGCATGCTGCCCGGACGACTCTGGAATCCACTCAGGAACGTCGAGATTTCCTCTTCTTGTGCGTACCGTCGCAGAAGGGCGGAATAGCTGTTCCGCCGCACCTGCAGAGCGCAACAGTGGCTCGTTCGCGGTTGATCGCGTTGCCGTCGGCGTCGATCAGAGTCGCCGGGCCGCGCACGAGCAGCGGACCGTCCGGGCATACCGTGATCGTGACATCACGATCCTCACATCCAGGATTGGAAACGGAGCTCACATGTCCTCCACAGACCTTGATCGAGCACCATCACACACAACCAACGTCACGACACGCATGCCGATCCCTGCTGCGCGAGGACCGGTCAGTGCGAGGTTGATCGCGGTGCTGTCCGGTTCCGACGCTAACCCTGCGGCCTTCAACGCTGCCGCCCGGGGGTTGGCTGAGCAACACGATGGACGATCGATCCTGTTCGACGAGGACGCACAGCTGACGCTGACACTGCTGTACGAACTGCATCTACAGGGACTTCACGGTGTGTCCGACGATTGGGAATGGAACCTCGACCTGCTCGCAGGACGTGCCGCACTGGAAACGATCTTCGAAGCAGCGGTGTGTGACGTCGTGGGCACGCAGCAGGTCAAGGATGGCGATGTGGTGTCCGCCCTGTGGGCGATGACCGCCCCGTCGGCGGGCCCGAGTATGTCCAAATTCATGGCAACAGAAGCCAGTGCAGACCAGTTCCGAGAGGTGCTTGTCCACCGTTCGCTCAACCAACTGAGGGAATCCGACGTTCACACCTTGGGTATACCTCGACTCGCCGGAGCACCGAAGGCCGCTCTGGTGGAAGTGCAGGCAGACGAGTACGGAGGAGGGCGCCTCGAACGGATGCACTCGACGCTCTTTGCGACGACGATGCGCGAACTCGGCCTCTCGGATCGATATGCGCATTACCTCGACGTCGTTCCGGCGGTGACTCTGGCAGGACTGAACGTGCTTTCGTTCTTCGGACTGCACCGACGCCATCTCGGGGCTTTGGCCGGTCATCTGTGTGCGGTGGAAACCACCTCCTCACTGCCGAGCAAGAATTACAGCGCCGGCCTGCGAAGGCTCGGATTCGACGCTCGCGCCACCTTGTTCTACGACGAGCATGTCGAAGCCGACTCGGTTCACGAGCAGATCGCGGTTCGTAACCTTGCTGGGGGGCTCGCCGAGCAGGATCCCGCAATGGGTAGGAATATTCTGTTCGGCGCGGCAGCGTGTCTGGTGTTCGACGATCTACTGGCCGAACATATTACGGGAAGCTGGGCGCGAGGAGAGTCGTCATTGCGCAGTTCCAGCGCTACGTGTTGACCTCGACATGTGATCGGACGGCGCGAAGGACAACGATCTCTTCCGTGCGTTGCCCCACGGCAATGAGTCCGCGAGCCTCGAACAGTGCTGCGCGCGCGGAAAGTACACGCCCGAAAGGTATTTCCGCTCGGGCAACGATTTCGACTGATAGTCCTTGTTCTTCCAGCATGGCTTGAGTCTTTTCGACCCCGCTCAGTGCCGACTGCGCGATCAACAAGATGCCTGACGCCGCGAGCACCCCGGGTGCTTGCACACAGATTCGATCCAGAAGCATGCGCCCATCCACACCCGCATCCCACGCTCGCTCAATACCCCGAGTGGGCAAGACGTCGTCGTGTGCCGGAACGTACGGCGGATTCGATACCACGACGTCGAAACGCTGATCTCGAACGGGCGAAGTCAAGTCGCCGTATACGACGCGGATCGACAGCCGGCGCAGACGGGCGTTGATCCAGGTGGTGGCCAGTGCGCGTCGGGAAATATCTACCGCAGTGACGCTTCCGGCGCCGGCAGACGCGGCACGCAAGCTCAACGCACCGGCGCCGGTGCAGATGTCGAGAACCCGTGAGCCGGGCCCGAGATTCTCAGCTGCCAAGGCCTCGGCGAGCAACCATGTGTCTTCTTGCGGTGGGTATACGCCTGGCAGACGAAGCAGCATCGGCACTCCTCGAGATCGCGCGGATTTACATCAGTGTCTGGCCGAAGTGATGCCAGGTGGACTCTTGCGTGAACGAGGGCGCCAATTCCGGATCGGATCGGCTTGCGGATCGCACCCTTCGAATGTGCGCTGCGCGGATTCGTCGATCACGTCGGCGACCTTGCCGCGACAGGCAAGCGTGCGGCGTTGAACGATCGCCCCGTTGCCGTGGTCGAGCACCGACGCAAGTGACGTAGTGACCTGCTCGAGTTCGCCGAGTTCGGCGAGTGTCGATGCGGTGTGAGCCAGAAGCCGGCGGACCAAGTGGTGAGCGGGCACCAGACGCTTCCTATTCACGTCCAGCCCGCATCCGGAGAGTCCGTCGCGGGCAGCTCGCCAACACGCCGCGTGAAGTACTGCTTGGTCGACGATCGGCGCGGACTCGCCTCGGCTGATCGCCTTCATCGCCGTGGTGACCAAGGCGTGTACCAGCGCGGCAAATGTCATCGTCTCTTCGACAGTGGCCGGCACGTCACTGATCCGGATCTCGATGGTGGGGAGGTGATCCGATATGCGCACGTACCAATAGACCATGTGCGGATCGAGGATGACTGCAGTCTCGAGCATCGTAGCGACGGCGGCGTCGTAGTCGTGAGGGGACTCGAAGTACGGCGGTGGCCCGGAGCTGGGCCACCGTCCGAACAGGATGTAACGCCAACTGGCGTAGCCGGTATCGACACCGGCACTAATCGGTGAGTTTGCAGTCAAAGCCAACAGAGTCGGCAACCACGGCCGTAGGTGGTTGATTACCTGCACCGCTTGTTCGCGGTCTTCCACGCCGACGTGCACGTGGCACCCGCACATCACACCGGTGGTGAGGGCGCCGAATTGTTCAGCCATCTGCTGATATCTCGGTGTGACGGTGATCGAGTCCGGGGGTGGATCGTAGAACGGCGTTCCCACCGCGAGCAATTGACATCCGGTGCGTGCAGCAGCGTCGGCGGTGACCGCACGCGATTCGCACAGTTGATCGCGAAGGTCGCTGATGTGGGTGCCGATGGATGTGGACGTTTCGATCTGGCAGCGGGAGAGCTCGAGTTGGAGGGTGAGGCCGAGTTCACCAGCCGCGGCGGCAACTTCGGTGTTGCGTAGGCTCGGCCGTCCGGTGTGCGGATCGCAGACGAGAAACTCCTCCTCCACACCGAGTGTGGGTGTCTCTGCGGAGTTTTGGTGGGGAGCGGCCTTTTCCACCATGAGATTTCCTCCAGTTTCGATCCCGGATTCTCAGCATACGATCTTGCTGGGTCTCGCGTCCTTTCCGCTAGGTTGCACACTGCGTTCTCGAGAGATGCTGGCTGCGGCGCACTTCGCCCAGTTTCGTCGGTGCATCGATCGGGTAATTGCGAAATGGGCCGACGATGGCTGCGAAGCGTGCCTCCTCATGATTTCAGGATGGAGAGTGTGGTGACCGATGAGAACGGGGGCATTCCCGTGGACGATGAACGCACGATTCGGTCGCATGCCGGTGAGGCGATCACCGACGGACGCAACTTTCCCGGATATCTACTGATCGGACTTGGGTTGGTGACGCTCGGATTGACCTTGGTAGCAGCAGGTTACGGATTTCGGGGCTGGGCGTTGATCGCTGGGGTCGTATGTGTGGTGTCCTTCGTAGTTGGAGTGCTCGTCATTGTGAGAGAACACCGTCGCGTCAAGCAACTCGAAGGTCAAACGCTCTTCGATCAAGAAGGACATTGAGAAGGAGGACCAAGACGTTCAAGTGAAACGGGAACTCGTCCGTTCTGGTTTCGAGAATGTCCCGGCGGGTAATTGCGATGTATGTGTGCACGAGAGAGAACGGGCGGCAGGACTACGCCGGTCAGACACGACCGCGGAGGTGCTTTCGGCAGGACCACGGACAGTGACAACCTCGCGGCGGTAAGCGACTCGTCCGGTGCGGCGGCGCGGTCATCGAAGACAGCGAAAAGGTCAACCGCCGCTTCCGTCGGGGCTTCGGGGCGGCTGCCACGCAGGCGACCGCTACCGCCCAGGCCACCGGCTGCCGCGAAATCATCCCCAACCTCGTCCCGTGGCAGCGTTTCAGGCGGGAAGAATTCGGCGCCTCGACCGTCACGAGCCGATGCCGCCGCCGAACCCGCGTCGGGCAGGCCCCGCCGGCGGCGCCCCGACCGTGCCGCATCCCCAGGACGTGCGCGGTCCTCCGAAGTCACCGTGAAGCCAGTGGCTCGGACGTCTGCCCGAGATAAGTCCCGCACGTCCGCACCCCCCCGATCCACCGCGCAGAATCGCACGCGTCGACCAGACCAGCCTTCACAGGAGACCACAGGCGACCAGCCTTCGGAGGCTCCTCGCGGCCGAGTGGCGCGGTCGGTCGAGGCGATCATCGAGTGGTTGAAAACCTACGTTCGCCGACAGCTGGACGCGGTGCGAGACCGCGGTGAGACGGTGACGAGGAAAATTCAACAGAAAATCCGGGATGGGATGGATACGCTCGTCGACGGGGTCGCACGCAGCCCGGGGATGAAAGCCGGGCTCGCAGGCATTCGGGCGGTCCTGACGGGCAAGAATCCTGCGTGGGCCGCGATCAAAGCGCTGGTGACCGGACTGAGCGGAAAGACCAAGATCGCCCTCGCACTGCTCCTGATCCTCGGACTCCTACTCGGTCCGGTACTGCTCGTGGTTCTCCTACTGGCGCTCGTCGTCGCGGCTGTAGTCGCAGCGGTGCGGTCCGGTGCCGAGTGACATGACGACCGGCGAGAGTTGTTGAGCAGCAACACTGTTTCGTAAAAATACCTAGATGCTCGGCGCGGTCGACAACGGAAGCGCCGAGCAAGAAAATCGACATGTTTGGGCCTTCCACACCAATGCGCTACCCCCGGCGTTGCGTCGGGGTGAGCGGATGAATCCGTCACCGGCTCCGGGACACAACAAGTCACAATTGTCGTGGTCGGGAGATCACAGCAGCCAACTGGCGGATCGCCGCCGGCCAGGCTTTTCGGGCAGGTAACGACTGCGCACCGTCGCCGCGCGGGAGTTGGCCGAATCGAGGGGTCGGCAGCTGGTTGAGTGTGTTGCGAGTGGGTAGTCGAAAATGGCGCCTCCCTTACCGCGCACGGTTTTGCGAACACATTCCCGAGCATGGACCTGCGACACAATGCCGCGACGTTGGCAAGAGACGCGCCTGTGACTACTCGGCAAAAGGGGTTCGACGATGAAAACCAAAGGTCAGGTGGCGTTGGCCGTCGGCGCGGGATACGTGCTGGGCCGCACACGCAGAATGAAGATGGCGCTGATGCTCGCCGGTGCGGGGGCGACCGGACGCTTCCCTGGGGGGCCGCGTAACTTACTCGAACGCGGCACCAAGATGCTCGCGGGTTCCCCCGAGTTCGCCAAGTTCAGCGACTCGGTTCGGGAAGAGCTGGTCAGCGCGGCGAAGGCCGCGGCGGTTACCGCCGCAAGTCGGCGCATTGATTCGCTCAACAACCGACTCCTCTCAGGCGGTGGAGCAGCCGTGGACACCGTGGACGACACCGTGGGCGGGATCGGCGACTCGGTAGGCAAGCTCAGCAAGGTCGGAAAACTCGGTGCTAAGCGCCGCGGTCGGTCTCAGAACGACGAGTACGACGAATCCGAAGTCGACGAAGAGCCGGACGAGCCGGACGACGACGAGGAAGACGAGTACGAGGAGCCCGACGAGGAAGAAGCCGCTGACGAGGAACCGGCGCCACGTAAGCGGCCCGCTGCGCGCCGGCGGACGTCCAACAACAGCTCGGGGCCGACCAGCAGGTCGCGGCCCGCGAAATCTGACGAGGATGACGAAGAAGTTCCGTCGCGCGGTCGCCGGACACGGGCCAAGGCGACGACTGATTCTGCGCCCGTCCGGCGAGGAGGACGGTGATAGCGATGACGAACGCCGCGAATCAGCAAGGAGAATCCGTATCGGGCGACGGGCAGGGATCGTCAGGTGTGTTGCAGGGTGCAGTGCAGAGGCTGGTCGGCACGGTGGCCGACAAGGCACTCTCGTCGGTCTCGGACAAGGTGCAGAACGCATCGGGCAGGCTCGCCGACTACGCCGAGGGTGGCGGTGGAGGACTGATTTCCGCTGTTACCGGTTCCGAGAAAAAGTCCGAGAAGCAGACAGAGGGTGAGTCACCGATCAAATCTGCGGTGAGCGGAGGCTGGGAGGGCGCCAAGCAGATGGTCAAGGACAAGGCTTCCGACGTCAAGGAGGCCGTCACCGGTGGTGGGAGCACGGGCGGCGGCAAGGGCAAGAAGCTCAAGTTGACCAATATCGTCGAATCAATCGATGTGGGCGCCCCAGTCCAGTTGGTCTACAACCAATGGACTCAGTTCGCCGATTTTCCGTCCTTCATGAAGAAGGTCGAGCGGGTCGAGCAGGAATCGGAGGAGAAACTCGAGTGGAAGGCGCAGGTCTTTCTGTCGCACCGAACCTGGGAATCGTCGATCATCGAGCAGGTTCCCGATGAGCGGATCGTGTGGAGCTCGAAGGGTGCCAAAGGTTTTATCGACGGTGCGGTGACGTTCCACGAGGTGACTCCCGATCTCACTCGAATCATTTTGATACTCGAGTATCACCCGAAGGGCCTTTTCGAGAAGACGGGAAACCTGTGGCGTGCTCCGGGGCGACGAGTTCGGCTGGAGTTGAAGCACTTTGGACGCCATCTCATGACGCAGGCTGTCCTCCATCCCGACGAGGTGGAGGGCTGGCGTGGGGAGATCCGGGACGGCGAGGTGGTCGAACTCGAAGAAGCCGACGAGGCCGACGAGGCCGACGAGGCCGACGAGGAGTCGGAGGAAACCGCGGAGGACGAGGCTGAGCCGGACGATGATGACGATGATGATGACGAGGAGGAAGCCCCGTCGCCGCCGAAACGCCGCAGACCTCCGCGTAAGACCGCAGCCGCTGATGAGGACTCGGCACCCCCGAAACGGCGTGGCCGATCGAGTAAGAGTGCGCCCGCCAGTTCCAGACAAGGCGCAGAGCGATGACGGCGATACAACCGGCGGGCGGAGGCGGCGGAGTCAGCGGCGGCCCCAGCTCCAGTAGCCTCGCCGACGTCATCGACACCATCCTCGACAAGGGCCTGGTAATCGACGCCTACGTACGCGTCTCCCTGGTCGGCATCGAACTGCTGACCATCGACGCACGCGTCGTCGTCGCCAGCGTCGACACCTACCTGCGTTTTGCGGAGGCCGCGAACCGACTCGAAGTCGGCAGTGGTGAGCCGCAGGGCCTGACAGACCTGGTGGGATCGGTCACCGAGGGCGGCGCCAAATCGAAAACCAAGGGCGCGCTCGAGGCAGCTGGTGAGAAACTCGGCGACATCCTCGGAGGCGGGCAGGAAGAACCTGAGCGCGAACGGGTTTCGCGTAAGTCCACTCGAGGTGATATGTGATGTCGACGTCAAACCAGAGCACCGATTCACCCGAGGAACCGCGCACCAGCGGTGTCTACGTGTACGGCATCGTGCCCGCGGACATGGAAGCCGAAGAGGATGCGGTCGGCGTGTGTGACGGCCCGGTCACCATCGTCAAGCACGGCGGCATCGCAGCACTCGTGAGCGAAATCTCGGTGGACAGACCGCTCGGGAAACCCGAGGACCTGCAAGCCCATGCACACCTACTGGACGGCACATCTCGTGTGGCACCCGTACTCCCACTTCGTTTCGGTGCGGTCATGACCGATGAAGAGTCCGTCGAGAAGGAATTGCTCGCAGCACACGCCGACGAGTTCGCCGCGGCGCTGCAGGAACTCGAAGGTCGAGCCCAATACGTCGTCAAGGGACGGTACGTCGAGCAGGCAATCCTTCGTGAAGTGATCGACGAGAGCGAACAAGCCGCCCAATTGCTCGGCGCGATCCGCGATCAGCCCGAGGAAAGTACCCGCGATGCCCGGATGGCGCTCGGCGAGATCGTAAGCAACGCCATCGTCGCCAAGCGGGACGCCGACACGGGCAAGGTGCTCGAGGCACTCGACTCGCTGTCCGATTCGGTCAACGTACGGGAACCGACTCACGAGGAAGAGGCCGCGCAAGTGGCCGTCCTCGTCGAGGTGGCCCGGCAGGAAGAACTCGAGAAGGCGGTGGGGGAACTGGCCGAGCAGTGGGACGGCCGGGTCGACATGAGTCTGCTCGGACCTCTCGCCGCCTACGACTTCGTGGTGACCCAGAAGTCGGAGGGCTGACCGATGGGTCTGCTGTCGTTCATCGCCACCCTGCCACTCGCTCCCGTTCGTGGGGTGATATCGCTGGCCGAGTTGATCCAGCGACAGGTCGAAGACGAACTCCACAATCCCGCGAGTGCCCGCCGCGCTCTCGAGGAGTTGGAGGACGCCCGCGCGGCGGGCGAGATCTCCGCCGAAGAGGAAGAGCAGGCTCAGCAGGCGATCCTCGACCGAATGACCGGGACGGGGCAGCCCACCACTCCGGAGAAGGAGTGATCGGTGATGGCAGAACAGGAACCACCGTTGCCGGCACCCGAGATCGCCGAGATCGCAACGCATGACATCGCACAGTTGACCGGCAAGAAACCGTTGGGCGCGACGTCGGTCATGCCGACCGACGACGGATGGACGGTGGAGGTCGAGGTAGTCGAGGATCAGCGAATCCCGTCGTCGACGGACATGCTCGCACTGTACGAGGTGGTGTTGGATCTGGATGGAGAACTGTTGTCCTACCGCAGAACTCGCCGCTACGTACGGGGTGTCGGTGACAGTGGGAGTGGGCTGTCATGACCATCGCCGGTGGCGGTGCGAGCAACCTCCCGCAGAGCTCGGGTGGCGGATTGGGTGGCGGGCACCAGTCGACGAACCTCGGCGAGATCCTCGAGCGGGTGCTCGACAAGGGACTCGTGATCGCCGGGGACATTCAAGTCAACCTGCTCGATATCGAATTGCTGACCATCAAGGTGCGACTGGTGATCGCCTCGCTGGAGACCGCGAAGGAGGTGGGCATCGATTGGTGGGAGCATGACCCTTGGCTGACCGGCAGGAACAGTGACGTCGAACTCGAGAATCGGAAGCTGCGGGAGCGGATCGCCGAACTCGAGTCCGACAGGTCGGTACATTCTGCCATCGAGGCCGCTGAACCGATCGAGGTGGAGGCGAAGCGGCAGGAGCCTGGCGATGACCGCGGATGACGGTGTCTGGCTTTACGGCATCACGACCGACAGCATCGGCGACGCACAACTCGCCGGGGTCTCTGGGGTGGCCGGGGAGCCGGTCCGGGCCGTGGCGTCGGCGGGTCTCGTCGCGGTGGTGGGGACGGTGAGCCTGAGCGAATTCGGGCAGGCACCGCTGCAGCACAACCTCGAGGACCTCGACTGGCTGGCCACAACCGCGAGGGCACACGACGCTGTGGTGGCCGCCATGTTGCGCTGCGGTCCCACCGTTCCACTGCGATTGGCCACTGTCTACCTCGACGACGACCGGGTTCGTCTACTCCTCGACGAACGACGGGAGGAGTTCAGGGCAACGTTGCGGAGGGTGACCGGACGGAGCGAGTGGGGCGTCAAAGCGTACGCAGACTCGAAGACCTTGGCTCAGAACGCGAAAGCGGAATCTTCCCCGACCCGTGCGGGCGGAAAGGGGACCGCGTATCTACTACGCCGTCGTGCTGAGTTGAGCGCGCAGCAAGACGTCGAACGCAGGGCGGCGGGCCATGCGGAGGAGATTCACTCGGCGCTCTTGGGCAATGCTGTCGGCGGGCGCCGGCGACAGGTCACCGATCCGGTGCTCACTGGCAAGCGTGCCTGGATGATCTTCAACGGCACCTACCTGGTGGACTCCGAGCGGGTCGACGACTTTGCCGCGCTCGTCGCGGCCCTCGACGACGAGCGCCCGGGCGTCACACTGGAACTGACCGGACCGTGGCCACCGTACTCCTTCGCCGGGATCGACGAGTGAGCCCATGAGCGAGATGGTTCCTTCGGACGACACGCGCCGCATCGCTCTCGTCGACCTGCTCGATCGAGTGCTCGGTGGTGGTGTTGTCATCACCGGCGAGATCACTCTGTCGCTCGCCGACGTCGACATGGTCCGAATCTCGTTGCGCACGCTCATCGCATCGGTCAGCGCACTCGTCCCAGACCCGGCCGGTCAGGAGCCTAGCGATGACTGAGCCCGAGCCCGAGTCGGATGCGCCGACCGACGTCGGTCGCCGGGTTCTGCCTCAACGGATCGATGCCGACCCAGAGTCCGTCGAGAAGGGCCTGGTCGCACTGGTCCTCACCATCGTCGAGCTCCTACGCCAGTTGATGGAGCGGCAGGCGCTACGCCGAGTCGAGCACGGGGACCTCAGCGACGAGCAGATCGAACGCATCGGCACGACACTTATGCTGCTCGAGGAGCGAATGGCGGAACTGCGTGATCATTTCGATCTCACACCTGAGGACCTGAACATCGACCTCGGACCGCTGGGGCCGCTGCTGGCGAACGAATAGCCGGTTTCACAGAGTTTCGGTCGGACTCACCGAACGATGATCAATGTTTGAAAGCGTTCTTGATCTTCTTTCCAGCGTCCTTGACCTTGTCCCCCATTTGTTTGGCGTTGCCCTTGGCCTGTTCCTTGCTTCCCTCTGCTTCGAGGTGGGCGTTCCCGGTGGCCTTGCCGAAAGCCTTCTTGGCGGCGCCTTCCGCGGTTTCGACCTTGTGATGGATCTTCTTTCCCATGCTCATGACCATGTCCTGTTCTCTGTGATCCCTCGGTGCGGCCGCCCGCACTCCTTGGGAAGAATGTGCCCAAGCGGTCGGCGGTGCGGTGAGAGACAAACGTGGTGAGCCCGTCGGCGCGGCGGTATGCCGCCCTTTTGTCACCGAGACTCCCGTCGCATCGCCTAGTTCCGCACCCGGGCCAGGTATATGGCTGACGCCGATACTGACCCTGACTGCTCTTGATTGCTCACGCCTCCAGCACCAGTCAACTCGTCTACAGCACTGCTGTCGAGAACGTTTGACCGTCATCTACCCGCGGCCGACGAGCCCCTCACCCGAGGGAGATGATCGGGGCCCGTACAGGGCGCCTCCATCGGGCCGGGGTGACTCGATGGAGGCTTCACGGTCAACGTCCGGGGTTCAGGGCGCCTAACCGCGACTCTTCCAGTGTAGGAACAACTTTGCAGTTGTGAAATGCACAGACAGGGGCGCTACATCCTCACGTGCGTACGAAGGTTCGACGAGGCTGCCGACGACCGCAACTCGATGTGATGCTGGCACACGTGGCCTGGCTATCGCAGGCCTGGTCCTGGGCTATCTCTTTGTTGCTTTTTGGCTGTTGATCTTCATTTTCGCGGCCGTCGCTAGGTGTATGAGGCGCGGACGTTAGTGACAGCCTATTGACGGGTCCAGGATTGGCCGGTCACACCGTGCTGGAGTGGACCCCGAAAGTTGGACCGCATAACTACGCGTCCAACTTCCAGTGAGGCCGCGGGAAGTGGCAGGTATAGCCATCCGGGTAATGCTGCAGATAGTCCTGATGCTCGGTCTCCGCCTCCCAGAAGGTCCCGGCGGGGGTCAACTCGGTGACTACCTTGCCGGGCCACAGACGTGAGTCCTCGACATCGACGATGGTGCCCAGCGCGACCCCCTTCTGATCGTCGTCGAGATAGAAGATCGCAGACCTATAACTGGATCCGAAGTCGCGGCCCTGGTAGTTCAGTGTCGTCGGATCGTGAATCTGGAAGAACAACTCCAACAGCGCCCGGTAGTCCGTTTGCGCAGCGTTGTAGACGATCTCGACGGCCTCCGCGTGACCTGGATGGTTGCGATAGGTCGGCCGATCATTTTGCCCACCGGTATAGCCAACTCGCGTCGCGATCACTCCCGACTGCTGGCGGATCAGGTCCTCCATACCCCAGAAACATCCGCCTGCCAGTATCGCCTTACGGGTGTCAGTCATTCCGCCCCTTCACAATGAGCCATATGTTTGCGCAGCATTCCCCCTCGACGCTACCTGTCGAGATTCAGACGATTCCCGGCATCCGACGGCTCATTCATGATTTGTGCACGGCCGGCAACGATAGTTGCCCTTGTCGTCCATTTCCGCCGAAATCGACTACCCTGCAAGTTTTTCCGTCGGAAGTCTTGTTCGATGACGTATGCACGGAAGATGCGAAAGAAGGTCCGTCAGTTGTAGCGGCTGGTCGTCGCTCCGGCCGTAGTTTCGGTCCAGACCAGCGGAAGGTCGACAGCTAAAGCATCCTCGATACTCTTGCCCCTATCTCGACTCAACTAGCTGCGAGTGCTGCGATCAATGACTCGTAGGTTCCCTCTGCGGTGGAACGGTCGGCGTCGATTACGAGGTAGTTCCAGCGAATCCGCAGGTACTCGGTGAGATGGTCGTGAATTCGTTCAAAGAAGTCCATCTCCTCCGTTCTGCACGATCACCTGGTCGAGTTGCTGCTGACGGGTGACCTCCAAGTGCGCACTTCGTTCGGCGAATCGAGCGAGCGCCTGTTCTTTGCTGCCGATCAGTACGACCTCGAGATACTCGGCGTGGTTAGTTTTTGCCGCTTCCTCAAAGTCCTCGATTTCGGTAATTCGGGTGACTAGCTGCGGCATCACCACATCGTGCCCACTCTGTAAGTGGGTTGCCGCCATGCTGACGGCGAGCTGTCTTGCTGCAACCAAGGCGGTCCAGAAGTTGTCTTGCCATCCACCGACGAGACTGACCATATGGTCGGTGTCGAGGTTGAGCACTCCGGGGTGACGGTCGGCGTACATCTGGCGAGCGTGGACTTCCCGATACCGGAGGCTCCATTCAGGTGAATCAGTCGCGGCATTCTGCAAACACTAGTTACGAAGCGTCGCGTTTCGACGGTTACCCGCTGAACGGCCTCCTGCGGGTTTGGGTGTGCGTTTTGACCATCGACAAACAGGACGATTTTCATCTGATCGGATGTGCTCAGTGCGGATTGTGCGAGTAGAGGATCGAAGGTCCCAGCATCCACGTCTTACCCTGGGGAAACGAGCATTTGAATCACACCGGAGTTTCCGGAGACTTTGGTGCCGTATGTCGTCGATGGGAAAGGCAAGGCGTCGAAAAGCCTGCCGAGGCCTGGTGCGAATGACGATCCGGTCCTGGCCGAGGCTGCCCGCGCACAGTTCACAGCTTTCAAGCGTGAGATCAAGTCGGTCGCTACCGACCAGATTAGGCGGCTCAATCGTGCGATGGTTACCGGGCGTCGCTGGAGTGGTGACGAATTCTCGCAGTATCTGCTGGGCCATCCGTTGGTGATTCATCTAGTCAGACGATTGCTGTGGGCGTCGTTCGGTGAGAACGGTGCGCCCACGACGGTGTTCCGGGTTGCCGAGGACAACACGTTCGCCGATGTAGAAGGTCAAGGCATTCAATTGCCGGACGGCGTGATCGGTCTCGTGCATCCAGCGCACATCCCCGACTCGATCGGTGCATGGTCGCAAGTGTTCCGTGACTACAAGATTCTGCAACCGTTCTCACAGTTGGGACGCCTGGTCTACAACGCGATGCCCGACGATCTGGACGGGCGTGGGCTTGCCCGCTTCACCGGCGTAACGGCGACGCCGAGTCAGGCACTGCGGTTGACGTATCGCGGTTGGGAACCGGGGTGGGAGAACCCGGCGTCGTGGGGCCAGGGATTGCTGTACCAGCTCAGTGATTCGGTCTCCGTATTGCTGGGGCTCGAACCAGGTATGGGTACGGGTAGCCCGTACGACGGCTACCCGGATCAGACATTGGCATCTGTGGACGTGCGCGGTGGCACGTTGGCCGAGGTAGATCGTGCGACAGTTTCGGAATTGCTCGCCGATCTCACGGATTTCGCGTCGTGAAAAGTGCTCCAACTCAATCGACTCTCACGCACAGCCAACCAGCGCGCGGTGTCCTCGATCCCCGCTTCGAGGGTGCGCGACGGCACCCATCCGAGTACCTGGGCTGCGAGGGTTTTCGACGCATAGGCGCCGGCAGTATCTCCCGGTCGCCTCGATGACGTCCTTACCGCGACGTCGTGTCCGAGCACCTCCTCGAAGGCTCTGACCAGTTCCCACACCGTGGTCCCCCGACCGCTTCCGAGATTGACGACGGTGGTGCTGGTCGAGTCGGCTGTAATCCGATCGAACCGTTCCAATGCGCGGATATGCGCGTCGGCAAGGTCCCAGACATGGACGTAATCACGTACTCCGGAGCCGTCTCGCGTCGGCCAGTCGGTTCCAGCTACGGCGAAAGGTGTTCCGGTCGAATAAGATTCGAAGAGATTCCCCAGAGCATGCGTCGGATGCTCTGATTGTAATCCGCTGCGCAGGTCGGGATCTGCCCCGATCGGGTTGAAGTAGCGAAGTGAAACGGCAGCCAGGTCGGTCGCTGCGACGATGTCCGCGAGCATCGATTCGAAGTGCGCCTTGCTTCGCGCGTAGGGACTCTGGGGCGCCATAGCGGAGCGTTCGTCGACACATCCCCCGTCCGCGGCCGCATACACCGCGGCGGAGGAACTGAACAGGAGGCGTAGGCACCCGTTACGGAGCAAACTCGAGATCAGAGTGAGCGCCTTGACGACGTTGTTGTCGTAGTACGTCACCGGACTGGTCACGGAGTCGCCGACGACGATCAGCGCTGCGCAGTGAACGGTTGCCTCGATGTCGGGATGGTCAACAAAGATGGTGTCGAGAAGTGCCTCGTCCGCGATGTCTCCCCGGTAGAACGGGAAACGCTGTGCGAATTCGATTCGGCCTGTCACCAGGTTGTCGAGGATCACGACATCGATCCCGGCGTCAGTGCATCTCGACGCAATGGTGCTTCCGATGAATCCACCTCCGCCGGTGATGAGTACCTTCACGCTGCTCCCCCGGCATCTCCGAATGCAGTGCGCGCTCGCCTGGTGAAATGTGACAGACGAGCCCGAGCCAACGCGAGTCCGTGCAGGTCGTGGCCTTCTCTGATGGAGAGTCTGTCCCGATCGAGGAACAGCGGCACCATCACCGCGTCGCGGTAGAGCGAATGCAGACGCGGACGATCCGCCAACCACAATGTCCATCGCCACCACAGCCGCGCAGAACGGGTAGTACCGAGGTCACTGCGCCCGAACACTGATTCCACCGCTGCCAGGTGCACGTTCACTGCTCGGCGGACATCACGTGGCAATGGGAGCCTCGCCAATTGGGCGGCGAGCGCCGGTTCGAAAGCAAGGAGGTATCCGACGTCGATGACGCTGTTCAGGGCAGGGTCTGCGCGAATCAGTGCGCGATCCGCAAGCCGTGCGTGCGCGATGATGTGCAGCGCAGCATCGCTGATTGCCAACGTGGGCGGGTCGAATGTGGCGGGAATGCCCTGGACTGCACGCTCTCGTGTCAGTGCATGACGAGCAAAGCGTGGCAGCAGATGTGAGTGGATCTCGACGGACCCGTGACGGTCGTCGCGGAGCAATGCCGGTTCCTGGTGATCGTCATGATCGATGGATTCGCCGTCAACCTCGTCCGGTTGCACCATCCGATATCCGAATTCGATAATGGCGTCGTTTGCGGAGACAGCGTGAGTAGGGTCGATGACCAGGAGATCGATGTCGGTCATCCGCCTCGCTGCGGGATTGGGCCAGACCTTCCATTCGAGAAGCGCCGCGCCTTTGAGCGCGACGGTCGGAAATCCCTTGCCTCGCAGCATCTCCTGAATCTCGACTCGCTGGGATTCCAAGTCCGCGATACGGAGCGCATTGCGGTGATGGACCAAACTCAAAGTCAATTCAGGACTCGACGCGGGGGCCGTGGATTCTGCGAGCATCTTCGCGAAACTTGGCGGCAACGTCGACGCGAATCCGGCGTCGACAGCTGCGGCAGCCAGAAGTGGTAGCACCTTGTGCCGGGCGGCGGTGTCGATGACCCGGGGCCAGTCCCCGGCGGAACACGAACGGATCAGGTCTGGCCCAGCGGCCGGATCGAGCATCGCAATCAAGTACCGCGTGTCACGCATGACGCCACCAATTCCTCGACGGAAGCAACCCCGGTGTCGGCGTGGTGCCGAGTGAGGCTGTAGCAGGCGGTGTTCGACAGCAAGGCGGCGATGTTTCGCAGTGTGAGGCCGTGGCCGTCGGACCACAATGCAGACTGCTCAGCAAGCGAGCGCAGAGCCACCGCCGTGGGCATCGGCTGGATGGATGTCTCACTCTCCCCCCACCCGTCGAGAATCAACAACACGTCGATGCCGCGTACGGCTGACGAGGCGGATGGTGGATTTGGCAGTGTTGTGGGATCGAGCGCCCAGACCGGCGGTTCGTACGGCAGAGGAAGTAGCTCGAGCGCACGGATCTCGGGGAGAACGTCGAAAGTGCCGGCCTTGATGTGTATCCGCCGAGGCAGCCCTATCGCATCGTGCCCTCGAATGAAGATCCCTTCGTCCGAATGAAGCTGCGCGCCCCGTAACGCCAGTGCCAGAGCCGAGGTGGTCTTGCCGGCACCCGAATGCCCGGCAATCGCCACTCGCACCCCGCCGCAATCAACCAGTGCCGCATGTAGGCGCGTCCACCCTTCGACACGAGCCGCCGACATGACATCCCGGTGAACCGTGCGATAGATACTCTCCGCGATATGCAGACCATCGAGACCGATCAGGGTCTCCGTGTCTGCTGCGATCGTGGAATCAATTGTCACGTTCCAGCGATGCGAGGCGGATTCGTTCGGCATTATGTTCGCGTTCACCCGGTGATCGGCAGACCACGGGCTCGCGAGCTTGTGTTCGACGACGCCGACCTCGGGTATCAACGTCCCGGTGACAAGGGCATCAACCCACAGGTAATGCGCGCGGATTTCCTGGTCGCCGTGTGCATTCACCACGATTCACACCAACAAACGGGAGGTGATGAATTGTCCGAGCGTTTCGTTGACGATCGACTCTGCTTCGATCACGGGGATCTCCAAGACCTCGGCAACCGCATCGACGATGTCGCTGACAATCCGCCCGTCACACAACTCCCACACCAACGTCGCGACAGGGTTGAGATGATGCGCAATCTCGACGGAACTGTCGTACAACACAACACCGTCGGTGAGGTCGTTGCTCTCCACGCTGGATGAGCGTTGTGGTCTCGTATCTACAAGCAACTCAGTCACGGAAACTCCCTGCATATCTTGGTGAACGGTCAATGGCCGAGTGTGAATCGTTGCGAATAGTCGGACTCGACCGCGCCGGCGCGGAGCAAGTCACGGTTGGTGGCGATTCCCGGTGAGAGCGAGCAGCACGTCAACGTACCGGCGACGTTGCCGTCAACCAAGAAATCGCCGATGGTGCGGTAACGCCCCGCCCACGTCGTAAATCCCTCCACATCCGAATTCGGGTCGGGAATGGAGTCGAGAATCCGCTCGAACGCACGCGAATGGACCAGAACGGCGTGAACTCCACGGTTTTCGGAAGCTGCACGCATCAGTGAAGAACCGTCGAGCAATGAGCCACTGCGAGATTTTGCATCGTGCCCCAACTGCACCACATCCCACGAACTGTGTTCGAGTTCAGTACGCGCCGATTCCAGGATCGAACTGGACGCATCGAGTAGGTCGACGTCGTCGGCGGTGACGAGAACCGAACCCCACTCCTTCTCCGCAGCCAGGGCAATTGCACGGCGCCAGGAGGCTGCGAATCCAACCTCCGGGTTGGCACGGTCTTCGGACGCCGAAAGCCGCACTACCTCAGTAACATTCAGAAGTTGATTGAATGTCTGCCACGACGAATTCCATCTGTCGATATCGATATCGAGGTTGACGACGGCAACGCCCAGTGTCGAGATCGGAGTTGCTGTCGACTCGCCGATCTCAGATGCAACTCGCGCTGATGTCAAAGGTTGCCTCAGCACAACGTCCGTTGCGCCCTGCAAGAGCAACCACGTCGGCAAATCGAATACTGACGCACCGGCGTCGGCGATCATGCCGGACAGTTGATCCCGCAGGCCCTGATATGCGCTCGCGCGCACGACCAACACGGAATCGGAAAAGTCGTCGAGGACCGAGTGGATGACCGCAGCGTCAACGCTGTCGATGAGTTCGCCATCGATGTTGCGGAGTTTGTACGCAAGTGCGCCGTCAATCACCTGATCTTCCCGTAAAAAGACCACCGATTTCCAACCCAACAGAATCGCTTTGTCGACGCCGGAGACAAACGCACTGGCAATTCGCCACGGATCCGGTGTTTCGTCGGCAGGCAGGGCACGGTGAATTGCCAACCCAATCGACTCGGCTTCTCCCAGACAGGACCGCCACGGCGCAATCCGGCGATCATCACTGAGCGCCAGTACTCCACCGAATATCAGTTCAGGCCGCTGCACACGGAGTTCGGCCTCCCGACGAATGTTCGGATAGGACCCACCCAGGTGTATCGAAAATTGGCGGTGAACAGATTCGACGTCCCAACCGATCTCTTGCCAGCCCAGCAGGTAGTTGTGAATCCGATCCGGCCAATTGATGCGGTACGGGACGCCCAACGGCCGTTCGAATCGATGCAACCAGCGGAACCTCGGCAGGCAGATCACTTTTCCGCCATTGATGCGGAACTTCTCGTGAATGTATCCCTCTTCACCGCCGAAGCCCGTGAAGTGTTCGTTCAACCCCGGCCAGGCCTCACGACGGCATGCAAACGAACCCAACCCTTGCATGTCGATCTCGAACGGGACCTCGGGGTTTTCCTTGGCCCGTGGGTCTACACCCCAGGCACCGAACATGCCTCGCTTCCACCGAGGTTCCATGTGGGTAGCCGCAATGTGTGAAGAATCCTGCGACAGCATCGGACCTTGAATCAGATCGTCGGTGTCGGGATCTGCATCGAAATGGGCCAACAACGACGCCAGCGATCCGGGAGCCAAAATCACATGAGAGTCGAGAACGAGTACATATTTTCCAGTTGCCTTGCGGAACAATATATCTCGGACTGCCGTGGACCGAACATCCGTGAACGGAATATAACGGAACCGCGGAACGTACTTCGCGAACGACTCCAGCATCGGCGCCGGCAGTCCCTCGGGAAAATTGTCCAACAGTACGAACTCGACTCGATCGAGAACTTCACGATGGTGAGTCAATATCGAATGAATCGTGAAATACGCACCGTCGAAATCGTCATACGTCGCAATCGCAATCGTCAGATCCACAGACTCGCCATGGGGCGGTGTCTCCTTGACCTCCACTGCACCCGCGCTCTGAAGCTTCTTCAGAGCGCGGTGCAGTGCGACATCGAACTCACTCATCGTGAACTACCCTTCAATGCCAACCTGCTACTAGTTCGATTCGGTCGGGTCGGTCGGTACTTCGGGCGGCATTGTCGGGCTGACGGTCGGCGGTGTCGGCCTGACGGTCGGCGGTGTCGGCACTTCGCGAGGCGTCGGGTTGGCGGTCGGCGTTGTGGTTCCACCCGAGCTACCCGAGCCTGATCCTGTCGAGCCTGATCCCGAGCTACCGGACGAACCTGAACTGCCCGCGCTACCCGACGAACCTGAATCTCCGGGCTGACCTGGCGGTGTGCCATTACCGCCTTGGCCACCGCCGCCATTTCCCTGGCCGCCGTTACCGCCTTGGCCTGTCCCGTTTCCACCATCGCCCGACTGTCCGCCTTGGCCGTTCTGGCCCTGGCCGCGATTCGGAACACCCGACAGGTTGGGAGTGTCGCCCGAAGCGAAAGCCGGTGCAGCACCTCCCAAACTGATAGACGTCACGATCGGAACCGAAACTGCTGACGCGGCCAATACCGTCTTGACGAACTTGCGGCGACCGACCGGCACATTCTGAAATGCATCGCGACTCATAGCTACCTACCCCCGGGTTCTCGAGTGCCGAAGCACCAATGGTGACGAATTGGCAGAACCGTAGCATTCTTCCAGTTACGAAATTGGCCAACTTGCCAAACATTGGTCGGTTTTATGTCCTATTTGTCCCCAATTTCGCACTGAATTCCCACTAGAACCACCCATTGGTCTCATTTTGGTAAACTTTCAGTTACTTCAGGCCAAATGTAATATCCGCTGGTCACGGAAGATCTTGGCCCAACCCCGCCCGAAATTTCGCGATCACCATCACTCGCGCCCGAAATCGCATCGAATTCGAATCAATCGCCACGGCGCGCCGCACGTGAGTCTCGCTGCCGATTCCGCCCCGGCATCAGTACGGTGATGTGATCGAACCATCAGTTCGAAATGGATGAGAGGGTAAGCACATGGATTGGGCATCAATCGGTGTAGGCGTCGGCTACGCGTCGGTCGCATTGTCGATACTGGTATTCGTGGGCGGATGTATTGCGCTGTTTATCTTGTCGATTCGGCAGTAGTCCCCGCGGACCGCAATCTGGCCGCTCCCTGCACGAAATGATCACGGTGGGGAGTCGCCGGCTTGTTACTGGATCGATTCCGCTCAAGGTGGACATCTTGCGAACTCGCAGAGAACCTGAGCGCTCGTGGGACTACCGTAGGACCCGTCGTCTACAACTCGAGGAGCATGGAATGAGCATCCAGTCGGTTGAATCGCACCGCCACAGAGTTGTGGTGATTGGTTCCGGCTTCGGTGGACTGTTCGGCACTCAGGCTCTCAAGAAAGCCGATGCCGACATCACGATGATCGCGCGTACCACCCATCATCTTTTCCAGCCGCTCCTCTATCAGGTAGCTACCGGAATTCTCTCGGTGGGCGATATCGCTCCCGCTACCAGGCTCGTCCTGCGCAAGCAGAAGAATGCCCAGGTTCTGCTCGGTGAAGTCGAGACAATCGACCTCGAAAACCGAACTGTCACATCACGGCTCTTGGAGCGCGTCACCGTCACTCCCTTCGACAGTTTGATCGTTGCCGCGGGTGCTGGTCAGTCGTACTTCGGCAACGACCATTTTGCGGAGTTCGCCCCCGGAATGAAGACGATCGACGACGCTCTCGAGCTTCGCGGTCGTATTCTCGGTGCTTTCGAGCAGGCTGAACTGTCCGACGATCCGGCCGAGCGAGCCAGGTTACTGACATTCGTTGTTGTCGGCGCGGGCCCGACGGGTGTGGAGTTGGCCGGTCAGATCGCGGAGTTGTCGCGGCGCACTCTCGACGGTGCGTTCCGCAAGATCGATCCCCGTGAGGCTCGCGTTGTCTTGCTTGATGGTGCGTCGGCGGTTCTTCCGGTCTACGGCGGCAAGTTGAGCCGTAAAGCAGCGGAAACGCTCGAGGGCCTCGGTGTGGAGATCCAGTTGGATGCCATGGTCACCGATGTCGACAACGACGGGCTGATTATCAAGGAGAAGGACGGCACGCTGCGCCGCATCGAGTCGCAGTGCAAGGTGTGGTCGGCTGGTGTTCAGGCCAGCCCACTCGGAAAGCAGTTAGCGGAGCAGAGTGGCGGCGAGACGGACCGCGCCGGCCGTGTGATGGTCAATCCGGACCTGTCGTTGCCCGGTCATCCCAACGTGTTTGTTGTCGGCGACATGATGTCGTTGGACAAGTTGCCGGGTTTGGCGCAGGTCGCGATGCAGGGCGGCAAATATGCGGCCAAGCAGATCAAAGCCGAAATTGACGGCCAGGCCCCGACGGCGCGCGTGCCGTTCAAGTACTTCGACAAGGGAAGTATGGCCACCATTTCGCGTTTCAGTGCGGTGGCCAAGGTCGGCAAGCTCGAGATCAGTGGTTTCATCGGCTGGGTTGCATGGCTTGCCATTCACCTGCTGTACCTGGTCGGGTTCCGCTCGCGCGCATCCACGATTCTGTCGTGGGTCGTGACGTTCTTCGGCCGCGGCCGCGCTCAGATGGCGTCCACCGAGCAGCAGGTATTTGCTCGAAATGCCATGGGCGAGTTGGAGAAACATCAACAGAAACAGTCAGAAGTCAAGGCGGGCAAATCTGCTGACAAGCAGGACAAGGCAGCCGGCTGAGATCCTCAGCTAGAGGAGAACGGCGGCGGAATTTCGATTCCGCCGCCGTTCTCCTATTTCAGCCGTTCTGACGTCAGTTTCCGATGGCTGCGGTATCGGTGATGTTCGCGAGGCGAACTTGGCCCTTGGAGACCAACCGGCCGCTCTCGTCGGATATACGAACTTCCCAGAGCTGCGATGTGCGCCCTCGGTGAATCGGGTTGGCCTCAGCGGTCAGCGTGCCTTCGCGGGTTGCCCGCAGGAAATCGGTGTTGTTGTTAACGCCGACAACATGCCCGCGCTCCCCCAGCCACACTGTGCCGCCGATGCTGGCCAGTGACTCCACAACGGAGCAATACACGCCGCCGTGCTGAATCCCGGCGGGCTGGTGCAACGTGGGCTTGACGGTCCACTGTGCGCGGACACGGTCCGGTGTCACTTCGGTGTATTCCAAGCCGATGGTGGCGTCGAAGCCTGTTCCCAACAAGTTCTTCAATTCGGCAATGTCAGCTGTGTCGGCCATGCCTTCTCCATCTGTGGTTCCGTGGCGCCGGAGTGGCTGCCGCTGACTACTTGCCTACACGAGTAGCTACTCGAGCCTGGACTCAGGTCTGGAAACAAGAACCGGCGGGCTCCGCATCGTGTGATGCGAAACCCGCCGTGGGAAGGACCGGGAGTCTCTGCAGCCCTCAGGACTCCGGCGCGGTCCGGCAGTTGATTGCACTGTGCGGGCTGGTAACTCCCGCTCCGTGCCACATAAGCATAGGCAAGGTTTACCTAATTACGCAAGGGGCTTCGTCGAGCGTGCGCCAACGAGGACGCAAGGGGCTTCGTCGAGCGTGCGCCAACGAGGACGCAAACCGCCCTTTCGACGCGTCCGCACGGGGACCCCGGCGTCGACAAATGCGTCGAGCAATCCCTGTCCACGTCGCCACGCCACAGTTTCGCCTTCACCCGCAAGGATTGGTACATACGCAGTCGCACCCAAGATCGATTCCCCGACCAGACCCCAGAATCGGACGGAGTCGATGGGCGCACGCCGCGACACCGCGTTGTGCACCGCGCGAAGCGATGTCAGGCATCGATGCGCTACCCAGATGGACAACGCCGCCTCACAGGGCATGTCAACAACCCCATCGCGGCCGTACTGGGAACTTCCGGGGGCAACGCGCAGTGTTTCGTCAGCGACACCGGCCCAGTCGATGCCACTGTCGCTGTCCATGTGGATCCAGAGATTCTCCAGGCCCGGATCCCAGGCGGATCCGTCTGCCACGATCGACGCCGCAACCCTGCCGACGACGGCATGGATCAACGACGTTGCCACTTGCACTGCGGCAGCTTCGCGATTACCGAGGTCCTGCAACGATCGCGCCAGCAAGTTGTCCACGCGGTCCGACTCCAAGCCGGTGCTCAGTTTCCACCACCGCCGTTTTCCTTCGCCTGCCATCGCGGCCACCGCGTAAACCCGCGGGTAGTCAGGGTTGAGGGCCCGCAACCGGGCGCATGTGCAAGCGAATGCGTCAGTTCGGAGGTCGAGATCTCGTGACTGCACATGCTGGGTGGTCATGGTCATGGTCACCATGCGCTCCAATTCGCCGAAGTTATGTTGCCCGTTTAACATAGGTTAGCCTCACCATAATTCAAGAAATTGATTGCTGTGACCCTGAGCACCCGGATCAGATCCGAACCTAACCCGAACCGACGCCAGCTTCATAGGGTTCCGTAACCTAAGATTCGAATCCCCTGCGAGCACAGACCAGGAGCTCGATCCACCAGTGACCATGACCGACACGCCCCGGAGCGAACGACCTCCCGGGCCCAGTGAGACCTACGGACGACGTATCGTCCCGCGCGGACCCGCCCCTGTTCGCCTGCGTGTACTCGCCGCCGCATTCGACGCCGGAATCTTCGCGTTACCCCTGATGATCGGCTGGTACGTCGTCTCGTCACTGCGCGACGCGAACGGCGGCGGTGAAGCCGACCGAGCAGTATTCGGTGGCACAGCCATCGCCATCGCGCTCGGGCTGGCGATCTGGAATCTCGGATTCCGCGAAGGCAACACCGGCCGGACGTCAGGCAAAGGCTGGGTCGGTCTGACCACCCGTGACGCGTCGACGAAGCAGCCGATCGGACCTCGACGCGCGCTCCTACGCCCGTTCAATCGAGCCGGAATCGAAGTTGTTCGCGAAAGCACTGCGCGCGACGAAGGATTCGAAGAACTCGAGCGGGACACCAGCGCCGGCGCCATGCGGCGACGCAGACTTACCGGGCTCGCAGTACTGGCGATCCTGTTACTCCTCGTGATGCTCGCCAGTATCGCGGTCGGGGCGCGACCGTTGACGTTCGCCGAGATCTTTCACGCGATCTTCAGTTCGGAAGGCTCACAGACCGACATCATCGTCCGCACATTGCGTGCCCCCCGAACAGCCCTGGGATTGGCTGTCGGCATTGCACTCGGCATTGCCGGTGCGCTCATTCAAGGTCATACGCGCAACCCCCTCGCCGATGCCGGCCTACTCGGATTGAACGCCGGCGCCGCGTTCTTCGTCGTCCTGGCTATCTACTTCTTCGGCTTCACGGCTCCGAGTCAGTACATGTGGTTCGCGTTTGCCGGTTCATTTGCCGCGAGCGTCGTCGTATTCGGGTTGTCCTCGATCGGTAGCGGCGGTTCCAGTCCGCTGAGCCTGGCACTCGCCGGCGCGGCGGTCGCGTTCTTCTTGCAGGCGATGACCGATGCCGTCATCATTCTCGATCAGACCAGCTTGGACGCCTACCGCTTCTGGGTGGTCGGTTCGGTATCCGGTCGAGGATTCGACGTGCTGTGGCAAGTCCTTCCCTTCCTGATACTCGGCTTGGTGATCGCACTCGCGAGCACGCCGGGCCTGAACGTTCTGAGCCTCGGCGACGACGTTGCTCGGGCACTCGGAACCAACATCGCATTCAGTCGGACACTCGGCATCGTCGCGATCACCCTGCTCACGGGTGCTGCCACCGCAGCGTGCGGTCCCATTGCCTTCATCGGCCTGGTCGTACCCCACGTCGCACGCGCCATCACCGGTCCCGATTACCGCTGGCTTGTGCCCTACGCGGGTTTGCTCGGCGCGATCATGTTGATCACCGCCGACGTCGTCGGACGGGTTGTCGTCCGTCCGGGTGAACTGCAGGTCGGAATCATTCTGGCCATCTTCGGTGCACCATTCTTCATTGCGCTCGTACGCCGCAGAAAGCTGGCCAGTCTGTGACGCTCACACACAGCGAACCTCGGGCACTGCCCCGGACCGTTCCCTCTCGCAAAGCTCTTCGTCTCGGTTCGTTTTCACTGGTGTATCGACCACTGCCGGTCGCGGTGTGCCTTGCGCTCACGGGCGCGCTGTTCCTCCTGCTCTGTATCAACCTCGGACGCGGTGACTACCCGATTTCGATCCCGGACGTCATATCAGTGCTCCTCGGAAACGGCTCGAAGACGCAAAACCTGATCGTTCTCGACATGCGTATGCCCCGTGCGCTCACTGCACTTTTCATCGGAATGGCACTCGCTATCGCCGGAGCCATCACCCAGACGATTGCCCGGAATTCCCTGGCAAGTCCCGATATTCTCGGTATCACCGCAGGTTCCAGTGCAGCTGCAGTCGCGCTGATCGTCCTGGGCGGCGGCGGATCGTTTGTGGGCCTGTTTTCGACGATCGGTATTCCGCTGGCAGCTCTTGCCGGCGGCCTCGTCACCGCGGTGGTTATCTACACACTGGCGTGGCGCAAAGGGGTCGAAGGATTCCGGCTGATCCTCATCGGCATCGGTATCAATGCCATGTTGGTCGCGGCCACCCGCTGGCTCCTGATCTCCGCGGATATCAACGACGCATCGCGCGCGCAGGTGTGGCTGAATGGGTCTCTCAACGGCGCGAGTTGGAACCAGATGTGGCCGGTCGCGATTGCTCTCGTAGTCGTCGGCGGGTACGCGGTCATCGCATCGTTCACCATGGGCGCCTTGCGATTGGGTGAGGACAATGCGACGTCGCTGGGCGTGCGACTTCAGTCGTCGCAGGCCACGCTTCTACTCTCGGCGGTGGCACTGGCCGCGATCGCGACGGCAGCTGCCGGCCCCGTGGGTTTCGTGGCGTTGGCCGCGCCGCAGGTCGCGATGCGTCTGGTGCGATCGGCCGGTCCTCCGATTGTCGCGTCCGCACTCGCCGGTGCCGTGTTGGTGGTCGGCAGTGACGTGATCGCTCGAACGATTCTTCCGGTGGAACTGCCCGTCGGCATCGTTACCTCAGCACTGGGTGGACCGTTCCTGATCTACCTCTTGGTCCGCAACAATCGAAAGGTCACGGGATGACCACCACGTCCACATCCGTCGACGCACCGTCGCGGCTCGTCGCACAAAATCTCACTCTCGGTTACGGCGACCGCATCATCGTCGACGGGCTCGATCTCGAGATCCCGACCGGTGTGATCACGACGGTCATCGGCCCCAACGGTTGCGGCAAGTCCACGCTCCTGCGAGCCCTGGGGCGTCTACTCAAGCCCAAGAGTGGGTCAGTTGTTTTGGACGGCAAGGCAATCAGTTCCATGAAGACCAAGGAGGTTGCGCGGATCCTCGGCATGCTTCCCCAGACACCCGTCGCCCCGGAGGGCCTGACTGTCGCGGACTTGGTTGCGCGTGGACGCCATCCGCACCAGTCGTGGATCCGCCAATGGTCTTCCGACGACGAGGGCGAGGTAGCTCAGGCTCTCGCGTTGACCGGAGTTTCCGATCTGGCGGATCGTCCGGTCGACCAACTCTCCGGTGGTCAGCGTCAGCGGGCCTGGATCTCGATGGCCTTGGCTCAAGGCACCGACATCCTCCTACTGGACGAACCGACGACGTACCTCGACCTTGCGCATTCCATGGAGGTTCTCGACCTCGTGGATCAGTTGCACGAGGAAATGGGCCGAACCGTCGTCATGATTTTGCACGACCTCAACCTCGCGGTGCGCTACAGCGACCACCTGATCGTGATGCGCGACGGCGCCGTTGTCGCCGCCGGGATTCCCAAGGACATCATTTCCGCCGAACTTCTCCTCGAGGTGTTCGGCCTCGAGGCAGTGGTGATCGACGATCCCGTATCGGATCGGCCACTGATCGTGCCGATCGGAACCCGGCACGTGTTCGGCGCGGTCGGCGGTCCGGTTGCAAGGCCCGCGAATTCCCCCACCCCAGTTTGAGCGAACGTACCTTTCGGCGCCTTGGATCGACCGAAAGGTACGTTCGCTCGGTCAGCGGCCCAGGATCGTCCGCACCAACTTCACTCCCTGACCGAGAGACACCGTCGGCAAGTACGCCCGCCCGACTGCGTTACCGATGCTCGGCAGCGCTGCTGGGTCGGCGAACACCATGTGCATCGGGACGTATCGCGGCTGGAACTTCGATTTGAAAGCCAGGAGCGAGCGGAACCCGTAGACCGGTTCGAGTGTGCGGCCTAGAAGGTCGAGGACGTTGTCCATAACTGCCGAGAGCGTCGTCGCTTCCGGCTCGTCGAGATTCGACTCTCGATCCGAGGCAACCTTTGCGAGTGGCGCACCGGAGAGACTCAGGAACTCGACCCCCTCTTCTTCGAGTGTGAGGGCGGCCGACGCGATCAGAAATTCCATGGCCGGGCGGAAGCCTTCGGCGCGTCGTCGCATGAAATCGAGGGTCCAGCCGACGATCTGACCGTCTCGGTAGACCGGCAGCCAGGACGTCACTCCGTGGACGGTTCGTTCCTCGTCGAGGGCGACCAGGCATCGCACTTCGTCGTCGTCGACCTCGTCGAGTCCGCCGAGTGTGAAACCCATTTCCGGCATTCCCTTGTCCGCGACCCATTCCTCGGAAATTGCAACGATCTGGTCTTTGATCGCGAGCGGTGCGTGCGGGAATCGAATCCATTCGGCGGTGATGCCGGTCTTCTTTGCCCGGTTCAAGGCGGTCCGCACGTCTTGGAAGCGTTTGCCGGTGAATGCGATCTCCCCGAGATCGAGGACAGTCTCCTCCGCTACCTCGAGGCCACTCCAGCCCATCGAATCGGTAATGGCCCGCACATCGTCCGTGACCGAGTACAGACAGGGGATCCAACCGTTGTCGGACACGAACTCGGCGAATTCCTCGATGGTTCGACGCATCCGATCCGGCGGCCCGACCGGATCACCGGTGGTGAGTGCGACGCCGACGACGACGCGGTACGCAACGTAGCTCGAGCCGTCGGAACTGAACCAGTACGAATTGCCTTTCCAGGTCGTCATCCAGGACAGCGGACTGCCGGTACCCGCCCGCAACATCGCTCGCGCACGGCCAGTTGCTCGTGGATCGATTTCATTGGCAGGTTTCAAGAGCGTCGCGAACACGAGAATCGATGCGGCGACCCAGAATACGACGCCCGTCCATTCGAAGAGCAAGGTCGCTTCGACGTCGACGGGCAGGAGGCGAGGATTGACCAGTTGCAGGTATACCGGCGGCACCAGTCGTTGGGGGAAATCTGCGAGAAGCATCAAGGCGGTGGGCTCACGGTCGAATCCGTGCCGCGCCACCATCCCACCCCCCACGTAGACGACGATCAAACCCGCCACGAGCACCAACAGCGAGACACCCAGTTTGCGGTAGGTCCTGACCGGGGCCGCCACGTCGAAATAGCGCCGCGTGAAAATCAGCATGATCAACACGAACAGTGGGGTCAGGAACGGCACGAGAGTCCGGTACACGTTGGGATCACCGATGCCGTAGAACAAACTGTCGCTGTCGGCGGCCTCGATGAAGCGGACAACGAAGTTGCCGATCGAGAGAATCAGCAGGACCACCTGAGCGCAGACGGCGGCGATCCACGCGAACCGTCGTCCGCGGCGCAATCCGTCGCTGAGCACGAGCACGAAGATCGACGGCATCAGTGAAAGCAGGGTCGGGCCGATGCCGGATAGACGGAGTTCCAACAGGCCCCGTCGGCAGTCAGGGGCAGTGGCCGACTCGGCGCACAGGTCCCGTACCTCGGACACCGTCCACGGGACCCCGCGAAAGAGATCACGGAGAACTGCGAGCGGACCGACAGCTTGTGGCGACAGAGCGGCAATCATCGGGCCGATCGCACTGGCCGCCACCACGATGGCAACGAGCACTCGGCCTTCACGCTGCGTTCCCACGATCCGATCACCGCGGGCAGACCTCCCCACGATCCACGCACCGATCACCAACCCCACAACCCCGGAGCACAGTCGGATCACATCTTGCAATTGACCACTGAACAAGGCGAGCGTGATGGTCAGCGCGAGAATGCCGACACGAATGCGTCGACGCCACAGAGTCCCCATGTTTGCACTCGCGACCATCAATGCGCCCACGATCCAGGCGCTGGCCCCCACGGCTATTCCGACGTGAAGGCGGAAACCCCAACTGGAGTCGAAGACTTTCGCGAGCGACGCCCATCCCAGTCCGAGGATTACTCCGAGGATCTGGGTGCTGACGGCTGCGATGGCCAGTTTCCGGGTACCCATACGGCGTTCGAGGGGGGCGGCGACGACAAACAACAGGATTGTCGCCCCGATGTATCGCAGCAGGTTGCCTTCCCACAACGCGGACGTGAGCGGTGTCCAGATCCGTCCGTGCTGCAGCGAACCCATCCCGGTGGCGATGTGATAGGCGAGAGCTCGCGACGGTCCGTGCACGAGGCTTCCGGTTATCGCGCCCAAGGCCCACATGACAACGGCCAGTGATGTGGTCATCGGAGCATCTCGGATACCGAAACGAACGATGTTGCCAACTTTGCCGACGTACCCAGCCAGGCGGTTCGCTGGACTCGCGGATACCGGGGAACTGTCGATCTTCATCTACGCGTGGCTACTTTCTGTTGATCGACTGTGCTGACCGACTACAGACGTGCTTACCATCTCCCCTCACGTTATCTGTAGTGCAGCTCACTATGGCCAATACCACACCACTGAGGGGGCGCTTACTACTACCAGTAGTACGTATTTCGTCGTGGGAGTCCGTAGAATCGAAGAATGGCAGGTCTAGGTGAACTCGAACGCGCGGTGATGGATCATTTGTGGTCCACCACGGAACCGCAAACTGTGCGGCAAGTACATGAAGCCCTCGCGACGCATCGCGAGTTGGCGTACACAACAGTGATGACGGTTTTGCAACGTCTAGCGAAGAAGCATCTGGTAATTCAGCAACGTGACGACCGCGCCCATCGGTACCTTCCGGTGAACAAGCGTGAAGAGTTGGTTGCCAGTTTGATGGTCGACGCACTCGCCCAGGCTCCGGAGTCCGGTGGCCGGGCGGCAGCATTGGTGCACTTCGTGGGCCAGGTCAACGCCGACGAAGCCGATGCCCTTCGGGAAGCACTCGCGGCCCTCGAGGTTCGTGAATCCACGAAAAATGCTGCGCAGCCCGGAACTTCTAGGCCTCACTGAATTTTTCATGCATGATGTCTAGGTCATGAACGCCACCACTGCACTGGTTTTCGGCCTCCTTGCATTGCTGCTCGCAGGACCGATCCCAGCACTCCTGAGCCGCTCGACGTGGCCGTACCGCGCACCCCGCGCGGCACTTGTCCTCTGGCAGGCTGTCGCCCTCGCTGCCGTACTGTCAGCATTCAGTTCAGGTTTGGCAATTGCCAGTCAGCTACTGGTACCCGGTGCCGACGGGCGTCCGACTACGGCGCCGACAGCTGAAATCGACGCTCTCGGTTTGCCGTTGTGGATTCTGTACGTCGTGATCTTTGCGCTGACCCTGCTCATCGGCGCGAAGCTGATCTTCTCGATCATCCAGGTAGGGGTGCGCACGCGTCGTCGACGCTCGCGTCATCGGATCCTGGTGGATCTACTCGACGACTGCGCAATGCCGGCTTCGGTGGAACGAACCCCGGACCTGCGGGTTCTCGATGTCGAAGAGCCGATCGCCTACTGCCTGCCCGGAATCCGCCAGCGTGTGGTGTTGAGTCAGGGAACATTGCAGAATCTCGACCACGCCGAGGTCAAGGCGATCCTGACGCACGAGCGTTCACATCTTCGTGCCCGTCATGATTTGGTCCTCGAAGCCTTTACTGCCGTAAACCATGCTTTCCCCCGTTTCGTCCGTAGCAAGTCCGCGCTGGGATCTGTTCAGCTTCTCGTGGAACTGCTCGCCGACGATTCGGCTGTGCGGGTCACCGGTCCAACGCCGCTCGCCCGGGCGCTCGTCGCGTGTGCCGGCTCGACTGCACCGCGGGGCGCAATGGCTGCAGGTGGCCCCTCCACATTGATTCGTGTGCAACGACTCTCGGCAGATGACGGCGATCCCCGCATTGCGGTCTGCGCGTATCTCGGGGCGGTTGCCATTCTGGTGGTGCCTACAGTTGCAGTTGCCGTGCCGTGGCTCACAGAGCTTCGCTTGCTTTTCAATGCCTACTGATCCTTGACCAGCGAAACTGGGTGTAGTAGTACAGGTCACAAGCCGGGCTACCTGACTTACAGAGGGCATGTGGCGTACAGTGGATCACGGCCACCATCGTGGTTCATCAACATTTAATGGCACACAGCCCAATTCCCCGCAGTATGCGTTCGGATTGCCAGGTGACATGTGCCCTGGCTCGTCCCTTTGCGAACTGTGTCGTGTGTTCAAGCATGGCTTCTTCCGCTCCGCGACGTGCCCGTAGTCCGGAGAGGTTTCCGCGTGACCAACGCTGTCCAAATGTCGTCTTCCGAGAACATTACCGATGACGCAGTCATTGCTAGTGCAGTAGAAGATGTAGTCGTTACACCCGCTCGTGAAGAAGAAGTTGCCACCGAGGCAGTTTCCACCGAGCCCACCGTTACATTTGCTGAAATCGGCTTGCCCGAGCAGCTCGTTGCCGCACTTGCGCGCAACTCCATCACCAGCCCGTCGCCCATCCAGGCGCTCGCCATTCCCGATGCGCTCAACGGAATCAATGTTCTGGGCCGCGCCCAGACCGGTTCGGGTAAGACGCTGGCCTTCGGCCTGCCGATGCTGACCCGCCTCTCGCGTCACGAGGATCGCCCGGCAGCCAAGCGCCCCCGCGCCCTGGTTCTGGTCCCCACCCGTGAACTCGCATTCCAGGTCGTCGAATCGTTGACCGCGTACGCCGGCGCTCTCGGACTCACCGTCCGCCCCGCCGTCGGTGGCACACCCTTCTCCAAGCAGGTCGATCAGCTGCGCCGCGGCGTCGACATCCTGGTGGCAACACCGGGTCGTCTCGGCGACCACCTGCGTCAGGGCACCTGCATCCTCGACTCGGTGGAAATCACCGCACTCGACGAAGCTGACCAGATGGCCGACATGGGCTTCCTGCCCGAGGTTCGTTCGATCCTCGGCGAGACCCCGGCCGACGGACAGCGTCTGCTGTTCTCCGCCACTCTCGACCGCGAGGTCCAGTCGCTGGTTCGCCAGTTCCTGTCCAACCACGTCACGCACTCCACCGAAGACGGCCGCGCCAGCGTCGACACCATGGAGCACTACGTTCTCCTCGTCGATCGCGGCCAGAAGGACTCCGTCCTCTCCGAGATCGGCGCCCGTGACGGACGCACCATCATGTTCGCTCGCACCAAGCTCGGTTGCGAAGGAATCACCGATCGCCTCCGCGCAGTCGGTATCGCCGCTGAGTCGCTTCACGGTGGCAAGGCACAGAACCAGCGCACGCGCGTCCTCGAGCGTTTCAAGACCGGCCGCACGCCGGTCCTCGTCGCCACCGACGTCGCAGCCCGCGGCATCCACGTCGACGGTATCGACCTCGTTGTGCACGTCGATCCCCCGGCAGATCACAAGGACTACCTTCACCGCGCAGGACGTACGGCTCGTGCCGGCGAGAAGGGCACCGTCGTTGCGATCGTTCTGCCGAACCAGAAGCGTGGCTTCAAGCGTCTGACTTCCATGGCCGGCGTCGACGCCGCAGCTGTTCCCGTCACCCCGGGCTCCGCTGAACTCGCTCGCATCACCGGCGCCAAGAAGCCGACCGGAGAACCGTTGCGCGAGAGCTCTTCTCGTGGCGAGCGCTCCTTCGGCGGCGGCGGATCCCGTGGCTACCAGGGCAATCGCGAAGGCGGCGGATACCAGGGCAACCGCTCTTCCGGTGGATACCAGGGCAACCGCGAAGGCGGCGGATACCAGGGCAACCGTTCATCCGGTGGATACCAGGGCAACCGCGAAGGTGGCGAAAGCCGCGGCGGCTACCAGGGCAGCCGTCCCTCCACCGGTGGTTACCAGGGCAACCGTGACGGCGGCGAAAGCCGCGGCGGCTACCAGGGCAGCCGTCCCTCCACCGGTGGTTACCAGGGCAACCGTGACGGCGGCGAAAGCCGCGGCGGCTACCAGGGCAACCGCGAAGGTGGCGGCTACCAGGGCAACCGCTCTTCGGGCGGGTACCAGGGCAACCGCGAAGGTGGCGAAAGCCGCGGCGGCTACCAGGGTGACCGTTCGTCCGGTGGATACCAGGGCAACCGCGACAGCCGCCCCTCCACGGGTGGATACCAGGGCAACCGCGAAGGTGGCGGCTACCAGGGCAACCGTTCATCCGGTGGATACCAGGGCAACCGCGAAGGTGGCGAAAGCCGCGGCGGATACCAGGGCAACCGCGACAGCCGTCCGTCGACAGGTGGCTACCAGGGCAACCGCTCCTCGGGCGGATACCAGGGCAGCAACTCGTCCGGCGGATACCAGGGCAACCGCGACAGCGGAGACCGCGCTGCATCGACCAGCGGTGGTGGCTTCCGCAGCCGCACCGATCGTCGTAGCTACGACGGCTTCGACGGCCCGAAGCGCGACCAGCGCTAAACAACCGTTGAGCTGCGGCTCGACAACTGAATACTGATTACACTCCGGCCACGCCGGAAGCTGTATCGAGACGGATGCAGGTCACTGCAATAAAGTGATCTGCATCCGTGCTTTGTATGCACGGTCTGTTGTTCACGCGCGTCGTGACCACAGAATTTTTCGCTGCGCGAGGCGCAGGATTTCACAGCCGCGGACCGAGAGGGAAAGCTGTAAGCATGTCAACCAATAGCACCGAATCACCCCGAGCTCAGATCGGCGTCACCGGCCTGGCCGTCATGGGTTCGAATATTGCCCGCAATTTCGCCCGCCACGGACACACCGTTGCGCTGCACAACCGAAGCATCGCGAAGACCGATGCACTGATCGCCGATCATGGTTCCGAGGGCGATTTCGTGCGTACCGAAACCATCGAAGAGTTTGTCGCCGCGCTGCAGAAGCCGCGTCGCGTGCTGATCATGGTCAAGGCCGGCGATCCGACGGACGCTGTCATCGAAGAGCTCGCGAACGCGATGGAGCCCGGCGACATCATCATCGACGGCGGCAACTCGCTGTACACCGACACGATCCGTCGCGAGGCTGCGATCCGTGCCCGCGGACTGCACTTCGTCGGCGCTGGAATCTCCGGTGGCGAAGAAGGCGCACTCAACGGTCCCTCGATCATGCCGGGCGGCCCGAAGGAGTCCTACGAGGCTCTCGGCCCCCTTCTCGAGTCCATCTCGGCTCACGTCGACGGCACCCCGTGCTGCACGCACATCGGCCCCGACGGCAGCGGCCACTTCGTCAAGATGGTGCACAACGGCATCGAGTACGCCGACATGCAGCTCATCGGTGAGGCGTACAACCTTTTCCGCGACGCTCTGGGTTACGACGCCGGCCAGGTGGCCGACGTCTTCACCGAGTGGAACAAGGGCACCCTCGAGTCGTACCTGATCGAGATCACGGCCGAGGTCCTGCGTCAGGTCGACGCCGAGACCGGCAAGCCGTTGGTCGACGTCATCGTCGATGCTGCCGAGCAGAAGGGCACGGGCCGTTGGACGGTCAAGTCCGCTCTGGACCTGGGTGTGCCGGTCACCGGTATCGCCGAGGCCGTGTTCGCTCGCGCACTCTCGGGTAGCCGCACGCAGCGCGCTGCAGCTCAGGCTCTGGATCTAGCGTCCGGTGCACTCGGCGACAAGCCATCTGACGCCGAGCAGTTCGCAGCAGATATCCAGGCGGCGCTGTACGCGTCGAAGATCGTGGCGTACGCGCAGGGATTCGACCAGATCGCTGCCGGCAGTGCCGAGTACAACTGGGACGTCAAGCCTGCTGACCTGGCAACCATCTGGCGCGGCGGCTGCATCATTCGTGCGCAGTTCCTCAACCGCATCAAGGATGCCTACGAGACGGATCCGGCACTGCCGAGCTTGATTCTGGCTCCGTACTTCCGTGAAGCCATCGAGGCCGGTATCGACAGCTGGCGCCGTGTTGTCGCCACCGCGACGATGCTCGGTATCCCGGTTCCCGCGTTCGCGTCGTCGCTCTCGTACTACGACGGTCTGCGTGCGAAGCGTCTGCCGGCTGCGTTGACTCAGGGTCAGCGTGACTTCTTCGGTGCTCACACCTACGAGCGCATCGACAAGCCGGGCAAGTTCCACACGTTGTGGAGCGGTGACCGTAGCGAAATCGAGGCCTGACTCACACTGGGTTCCGGTAGGCAGAGTTCGCTCTGCCTACCGGGTACCCTGGGTTAATGCCTGAATCGACGATCGACTCGCCCACTTCTACCGACGGGCGTTCGTTCATCGACCTCGGAATCCCCGCTGTAATGGTGCATGCTTTGCGCCGCAGCGGGATTGATGCTCCGTTCCCCATCCAGGCCGCAACCATCCCTGATGTTCTTGCCGGCCGGGACGTCCTCGGACGCGGTGCGACGGGTTCCGGAAAGACTTTGGCCTTCGGGCTTCCGATGCTGGTTCGCCTCAAAGGTGGGGCGAGCAAACGGAATCGTCCGCGTGGTTTGGTGCTCGCTCCCACCCGCGAACTTGCGATCCAGATTCACAAAGCACTCGACGACGCCGCAACCGAGGTCGGTTTGCGTGTGGCCAGTGCGGTGGGCGGTGTCCCGATCAAGCGTCAGGCCGATATCCTGGCCCGCGGTGTCGACCTGCTGATTGCCACTCCCGGACGGTTGCTCGATCTGGTCGAGCAGAAGTCGGTGCTTCTCGACGACGTCGTGATCACCACCATCGACGAGGCCGACCACATGGCTGACATGGGGTTCATCGACGAGGTCGCGAAGATTCTTGATACGACTCCCAAAGATGGTCAGCGCCTTCTCTTTTCGGCAACACTGGATGGCAAGGTCGATGATCTGGTCGCCGGTTACCTGCGTAATCCGGCGTCGCATTCCACGGCTCCCCCGGTCGCCACGGTGTCGACGATGGATCATCACCTGCTGTTCGTAGACCCGGTGGACAAGAGATCCGTTGTCGCACATATCGCTTCGCGCGCCGGGCGCACCATCATGTTCGTCAAGACCAAGCACGGCGTGGATCGTCTGGCTCAGCAGCTGCATTTGATCGGTGTGTCTGCCGGATCTCTGCACGGCGGTAAGACTCAGAACAACCGGACCAAGACTCTCGCATCGTTCTCCGACGGCACCACGCCCGTACTGGTTGCCACCGATGTCGCTGCCCGAGGCATCCACGTCGACGACGTCACCCTCGTGGTCCACGTCGATCCCCCGGCCGAGGCCAAGGACTACCTGCACCGCGCCGGTCGAACCGCGCGCGCCGGCGAATCGGGTGTTGTGGTCACCATCGTCACCGACGAGGAACGCGAAACCGTCGAAAAGCTCACCAAAGCGGCCGGCGTGAAGGTGCACAGCGTGCGCGTACGCCCGGATGATCTCGAGCTCACTCGCATTACCGGAGCGATGGAACCGACGGGCATTCCCGTTGCAGCTCCGGACACCACCGTCGAGGTCAAGCACACGGCCAAGCGTGGCCGTCAGGAACATGACACGGCAGGCCGCACCGCGGTCGGTGGACGCATGAAGAAGGACGGCGACAAACGCGCCGCGCCTTCGCGTCGGGTCAGCGATCCCAAGAGTGTGAAGAAGATCCGTGCGGACGGCACGCCTGTCCCCACTCGGGCGGAACGTTTGGCGTCCAAGGGTCTGACACCGCGCCGCGGAACGGGTATGCCCAACTCGGGTCGCCCAACTGCCGGAAAAGCCGGCGGCAAACGCGCACACTGAGATCTATGGGTGATCTTCCACTGATCTCGATAATCTGTGCTCTTGCTGCCGCACTGCTGTTCGCGTGCGCTTCGGTGGCCCAACAGCGGGCCGCGTCGGCGGTAGCGGAAGACGAAGCGTTGGTCGCGTCGTTGATTCGGAGTCCGCGGTGGTGGGCTGGTCTGCTCGGCGACGGTGGCGGGTACGTGATGCAGGCGTTGGCGCTCTCACTCGGCTCGGTGTTGGTGGTCCAACCGCTGATCGTGTCGTCCCTGCTGTTCGCACTGCCGTTGTCCGCGAAATTTTCGGGTATCCGGATCACTCGCTATGCGTGGACCTGTGCCGTCATGCTCGCGATTGCGTTGGCGGTGTTCTTGGTTGTCGGCGATCCCACCGAAGGAAACAGCAATGCTGCCTTCGGTGATTGGATTGCGCCGCTGGCACTTACGGTGGGCGTTGCGGTTGTCGCCACCATCGCCGGGTTGTCGAAACTCGATGCCGGCTGGCGCGCATTGCTTCTGGGCGCGGCCGCGGGCGTCTTCTTCGGCGTTGCGGTTGCCTTCACCAAGTACGTGACCGATCTGCTCGGACACGGATTGGCCGGGGTCCTGGGTGCGTGGCAGACCTGGGCGTTGATCGCATCCGGGGCCGTCGGCGTCTACCTACAGCAACGAGCATTCCAAGTGGGCCCGTTGTCGGCGTCGTTGCCGGCGTTGACCATCGCTGAGCCCATCGCGGCGATCTTCCTGGGAATGACGGTGCTCGACGAACGTCTGCGTGTCGACGGCCCGGGAATTGCCCTCATCGGGTGCGCGGTGGCGGTCATGATCTTCACGACCATCGCGCTCTCACGGTCGCAAGGCCGCGAAACACCCGGCGTAAGTGCGCCGTCGCCGGTAGTCTCGTGAAGCGTGCAGTTCCTCGAAGGGCAACGCCCGCCATATGACCTGACCTACGACGACGTCTTCCTCGTCCCCAACCGGACCGATGTGACGTCCCGGTTCGATGTTTCTCTCGCATCGAACGACGGATCGGGAACCACCATTCCTGTCGTCGTCGCCAACATGACCGCTGTTGCGGGCCGCCGAATGGCTGAAACCGTCGCGCGCCGCGGTGGTCTCGTGATCATTCCGCAGGACATCCCGACGGAGGCCGTCGCCGAGACGGTGGCGTTCGTGAAGAGCCGTCATCTGGTTGCGGATACTCCGGTGACCTTGAGTCCTGACGACGCCGTCTCCGACGCGTTGGCGTTGCTGTCCAAACGCGCTCATGGGGCTGTCATTGTCGTCGAGAACGGCAAGCCTCTCGGTGTTGTCACCGAGGCTGCGTGTGCGGATGTCGACCGCTTCACCCGCCTACGTGCCGTGGCGATCACCGACTTCGTGACCGCACCGGTCACCGCGACGCCGCGCGAGGTGTTCGAACTTCTCGAGGCCAAGCACGATCCACTGGCCGTGATCCTCAACGACGACGGCACCCTCGCCGGCGTTTTGACCCGTACCGGCGCTATTCGTGCGGGAATCTACGATCCCGCCGTGGACGCCCGTGGCGCACTGCGCGTGGCGGCAGCGGTCGGTGTCAACGGCGATGTCGGGGCTAAGGCCAAGGCGCTTGTCGACGCCGGAGCGGACGTCATCGTCGTCGACACGGCGCACGGTCACCAGCAACGCATGATCGATGCCCTGACCACGCTCAAGGCCCTCGATCTGGGTGTGCCGCTCGTTGCCGGAAACGTGGTGTCGGCGCAGGGAACCCGCGACCTCATCGCGGCCGGCGCAGACATCGTCAAGGTCGGCGTCGGACCCGGCGCCATGTGCACGACGCGCATGATGACGGGCGTCGGCCGTCCGCAGTTCTCGGCTGTCGCCGAATGTGCCGCCGCGGCCCGTGAGCTCGGTAAGCATGTCTGGGCCGACGGCGGTGTGCGTCATCCCCGTGATGTCGCGTTGGCGCTCGCTGCGGGCGCGTCCAACGTCATGATCGGCTCGTGGTTCGCCGGAACGTACGAGTCGCCCGGCGACCTCAAGGTCGATCAGGCCGGAAACGCGTACAAGGAGAGTTTCGGTATGGCATCCAAGCGCGCTGTTGCTGCGCGCACCGCCACCGAAACAGGCTTCGACCGGGCCCGGAAGGGACTGTTCGAGGAAGGCATCTCGAGTTCACGGATGCGCCTCGACCCGGAACGTCCGGGTGTCGAGGATTTGATCGACCAGATTTGTTCCGGTGTTCGTAGTACGTGCACGTACGCGGGCGCTCGTTCGCTGGAGGAACTGCACGAGAAAGCTGTGCTCGGAGTGCAGTCCGCGGCTGGGTTTGCCGAGGGACGCCCCCTTCCGTCGGGTTGGTGAGACGCAGGTAATGCCGATCGGTGGGTGCTCGGGTCCCAATACCGGAGCACCCGCCGGTATCATTGGACGTGGAAACATCAAGAAAACTCGGTCGGGAGCCCTAGGGTGGCCCGGCCGAGTCCGCTAGAGCCGAGAAGTCTTCGGCCTCGACGAGAGGAACCCGGTGCCCGAGGCACCCACACACTTACCCGGCGCAACACCCGTCGTCATATCCGAGGAATCGTCCGATTCCGCTGGTTCGGAGGGCTCCTCTAGCGAGCCGGGAGACAAACCCGGCGCGCTCCGCTCAATTCTCAGGTGGCGATGACCCATGGACATCGTTTTCACCATTCTCAGCCTGCTCGGTTTCGTTGCCCTGACTGCAGGCACCGCCCTCTTCGTGGCGGCAGAATTCTCCCTCACTGCCCTCGAACGCAGCACTGTCGACGAAGCAGCACGTAACGGCGATCGTCGTTCGCGTCAGGTTCAGCACGCGCACAAGACACTCTCGTTCCAGTTGTCCGGCGCGCAACTCGGCATCACGCTCACCACGCTCATCACCGGTTACCTCGCAGAACCTGTGCTGGCCCGCTTCATCACCCCGGTGATGAAGGCCATCGGACTGAGTGAATCGGCAGCCTCTACAACGTCATTGGTGATCGCACTGGTCCTCGCCACGTCGTTCTCGATGATCTTCGGTGAGCTTGTCCCCAAAAATTTGGCGATCTCCAAGCCGATGCCGACTGCGCGCGCGACCGCCGGCATGCAGGCCGGGTTCTCACTGATCTTCCGGTGGGCGATCAACGGACTCAACGGAGCCGCAAACTGGATCGTGCGCCGCATGGGCATCGAGCCTGCGGAAGAACTACGCTCGGCGCGGTCGCCTCAGGAACTCGGCTCGCTGGTTCGTACGTCGGCGCAACGCGGTTCGATTGACAAGGGCACCGCACTCCTCGTTGATCGGTCACTGCAGTTCGGTGAACGCACCGCAGAAGAGTTGATGACTCCACGAGTGAAGATCGAATCGTTGGAACTCTCCAACACCGTCGCGGACCTGATCGTGACAGCGTCACGGACCGGCTACTCACGGTTCCCCGTCGTGCGCGGCGACCTGGATGACACTGTCGGTGTCGTTCACATCAAGCACGCGTTCACCGTTCCGGCGGACCGTCGTCGTACGACGCGAGTCGACACCCTGGCCCAGCGGGTCCCCGTCGTACCGTCGAGCCTCGACGGTGACGCCGTCATGGAACGCATCCGTTCCGACGGTATGCAGGTGGCCCTCGTGGTCGACGAGTACGGCGGAACTGCCGGCATCGTCACCATGGAAGACCTCATCGAGGAAATCGTCGGCGACGTGCGAGACGAGCACGACGAACCCGAATTGGATGTGGGACGCGCCGGCGACGGCTGGTCCTGCTCCGGTCTCCTGCGTATCGACGAGGTCAACTCGGCTACCGGATATACCGCGCCCGAAGGTGACTACGACACCCTCGGCGGTTTGGTGCTCACCGAATTGGGGCGCATTCCCGAGGAAGGCGACGAAGTCGAATTGCCGGACGTCGATTCCTCCGGTGATCATCGCGGAAAGTGGATAGCGCGGGTGACCAGCATGGACGGCCGACGTATCGACCGCGTAACCATTACCCCGGTCCCGGGAGATGTCGAACCCGAATCCGCTGACAGCAAGAAGGAGTCCGACGATGAATAACCTTTTCGGCGTACTCCTCACCGTCGTACTGTTGGCCGGCAACGCCTTCTTTGTCGCAGCGGAATTCGCACTGATCTCAGCTCGTCGTGACCGCCTCGAAGCGTTGGTCGCGCAGGGCAAGAAACGCGCGCTGACCGTCATCAAAGCCGGTGAGAACCTGTCGCTGATGCTTGCCGCTGCGCAGTTGGGCATCACGATCTGTTCGATCCTGCTCGGTAAGGTTGCCGAGCCTGCCATCGCTCATCTCCTCGAGGTGCCGATGGAAGCCGTGGGTCTGCCCGACGGTCTGCTGCATCCGATTTCGTTTGCCATCGCTCTGTCGCTGGTGGTTGTTCTGCACATCCTGCTCGGTGAGATGGTTCCGAAGAACATCGCCTTGGCCGGGCCGGAGAAATCCGCGATGTTGCTGATTCCGGTGCATCTGGCGTTTCTCAAGATCGCTCGACCGCTCATCTCGTTCTACAACGTCTGCGCAAACGGCACACTGAAGCTTCTGCGGGTCGAACCGAAAGACGAACTCGACGTCACAGTTTCAGCAGTCGAGTTGTCCGCGATGATCGGCGAATCACGATCCGAAGGTCTCATCGACGCCGAAGAACACCGGCGTTTGACGCAGGCCCTCGAATCGACTGATCGCACCGTGTCCGAGGTCCTCATTCCCCTCGACAAGGTGCGCACCATCCCGCTGACCCCGTCCGGCACCACGCTGGGCGACATCGAGCGGGCAGTCATCGAGACGGGTTACTCCCGGTACCCCGTGAGGGCTACCGACGGCACCCTCGCCGGATACGTTCACCTCAAGGATGTGCTCGACGAGGTGCTCGACGAAGCAGCCGGCCCCGACACCGTCGTTCCGACGTCGGACATCCGTCCCCTGCCCATCGTTCCGCTCAGCACCCCGCTGGCCGAAGCACTGGCAGGACTGCGCCGGGCAAGCTCGCACCTCGGTGCGGTCACCGACGCCGATGGCATTGTCATCGGCATCGTCGCCCTCGAAGATCTCCTCGAGGAGTACGTCGGAACAGTTCGTGACGGCACTCACCGCGGAACTGATGCTGTGCCCGGACAACGGAACAACTGACCCATGACACGTTCGGTGGCAACACTCGCACTCGCACACAGCGAGTGGACGGCCCGGCAAAGCATCCACTTCGACAAGGTGGAGCAACTTGTCGGGCCGCACCGAGCGCGTCGTAGCGCCGGAATCTCGCACCCGGTGCACGACTTCCTGTTCACGTATTACAACTTCAAGCCCGCCCAATTGAGGCGTTGGCATCCCGGGTACGGCGTGGCTTTGGAAAACGGTTCCTCGTACGCCGAGTTCTCCGGATATCGCGTCGATGAATCAGGCTGTGCGACGGTCGACGACTCCGTGTTGGAGCGTCGACGAAACACCGTCGAATTCGTCGGGAATCTCCTGAGTCGAACTGCTTCTCGCCCTGCCGTTCTGGGTTGCTTCGGCCTCCACGAGTGGGCAATGGTCTACCGCGGCGGTGAGGAAGCAATCCGTCACCAGGCAGTTCCACTTCGACTCGGGTTCGCCGGGACTGATGCCGTGGTGGAGTCCTTGCCACTCAAGTGCACGCATTTCGACGCATTCCGGTTCTTCACACCCGATGCTGCGCCCAAGAATGCCTTGACCCTGGTCCGGGAGACGCAGATCGACTACGAGCAGCCCGGTTGCCTACATGCCGGTATGGACCTCTACAAATGGGCATTCAAACTATTGCCGTTGGTCGATTCGGATCTGGTGATGAAGTGCTTCGAGCATGCACTTCTGGCCCGTGAACTCGACATGCGCGCCAGCCCCTACGATCTGAGCGAGTACGGGTACTCCCCGATTGCGATCGAAACCCCGGCGGGCCGCGCCGAGTATGTTCGTCAGCAACAGCAGTTGGCTGATCGGGCAATGCCGTTGCGGGCCGCTCTGACGAAGCAGTGCCAGGTTCTGCTCGAGATGTGACGCAGTGCTCGACGAAAGGATCGACATGCAGCATGGGTACGGGTTCTATCTGGACGAGTATCTGCGCGATGTCGGACTACATGTCGACGACCGACGAGAGTTTATCGAATGCCCTGATTCCGCCGGATACCTGTCAGCGCACCTTCCTGTGTTCGATCTGGCCGCGGGTTCGGTAGCGGCCTTTGCCTCGGCGATCGATCGCGCGACCGTGCGTAATCGTCCACAAGTTCACGAATTCGGCGGAAACCCGCGAGTTGACGCAAGTTCTGTGCACTCGAGCACGGGAAGCGCCCGCTGGAAACTCGATCCGCAGCGAATTGCCGCCTCCTTCACCAGCGACCGACTACTGCGGATAGGCGGTCAACCCGTTGACGCGTTCTCGCAATACTCCGGCTTCTTTGCCGCCCGTGACGGCTGGCTACGCACCCACGGAAACTATCCGCACCATCGCGACCGCCTCCTCGCGATCCTCGAACTAGCACCGGGTGCCTCCAAAGCGGAAGTCGCGCACCGCATATCCGCAATGGACGCCATCGAAATCGAGCAGGCCGCTGCCGAGAACGGCGCCATTGCAGTGCGCGTGCGCACCGAGAACGAGTGGCGGTTGAGCGAGCAGTATGCGGCGGCACGGTCGGCGCCGCTCGTATCCATTCGGGACAGGACTGCTGGAACGCCACGGGAGCGTCCGACGCGTTTCCGTGTTCTCGACCTCACGCGCGTCATTGCCGGGCCGGTCGCGACGCGTGCGCTTGCGCTTGTCGGCGCCGACGTCCTACGCATCGATCCCCCAGCTATCCCCGAAATCGAATGGCAGCACCTCGACACCGGACAAGGAAAGCGCTCAGCTGTCCTCGATCTGAAGAGCGCCGACGGGTTGGCAATTTTCCGGAACCTTCTCGAGAGCGCTGACGTGCTGGTCACGGGCTACCGGCCAGGCGCTATTGAATCCCTTCTCGGGCAAGAACTCCCTGCGCACCTGATACACGGACGCGTCAGCGCGTGGGGCTGGGACGGACCGTGGGCGGATCGGCGCGGGTTCGACTCCATCGTTCAGGCGGCCTCGGGGATTTCGCTCCTCGAAGGCGTCGACAAGCCCGGGGCGCTGCCCGCCCAGGTGCTTGATCATGCGACCGGATACTTTCTCGCTGCGGGAATCGTGGATGCACTGACCTTGCGCGCCCAGGACGGTAGCGGACGCGACGTCGACGTAGCTCTGGCCCGAACCGGGGCGCGACTGCTCGATGCCCCGGGCCGAAACCTCCATCCCGATCCACCCACCGCCCCCGGGGAGGACGTCGTCGTCACCCACGGTGCGGCAACAACAGCCCGGCCGGCGCTCGCCGAATTCGACGATTATCCGGCGCCGGCACAGGCGTGGGGAACTGATCAGCTGACTTGGTTAGACCGTTCTCCGTAGGCCGACGCGGGCGTATCGTGAAGACAGTCGATGAGGCGCGCCTTCATTGCGCCTATCAGTGCGGATGGCTTCTCACACGTGTGACACGGCGAAGTTGCTCGGTTGGGAGGTTGGCCATGCACGGTAGCCCTTCTGGTGGATCGAGCGCATCCCAATTCCTGTGTCCACCAAGGCGTGTGGCAATCGCGGGAGATTGGCACGCGAATACCCGATACGGCACGGAAGCAATAGCGCACGCGCGCAAACGCAATGCGGATGTTGTGGTCCAACTGGGAGATTTCGGGTTCACCTTCACCGAGCCCTACCTGAATGCTCTCGACGGCGCGCTCGAGGAACACGATCTTGTCCTCGGATTTGTCGACGGCAACCACGAGAATTTCGACTGGCTGCTCGCACAGCCCATCGCACCGGATGGGTTGCGGTATCTACGTGATCGCATCGTTCATCTCCCCCGTGGGTTCCGTTGGTCGTGGGGCGAGACACGTTGCCTGGCAGTCGGTGGCGCGTACTCGATCGATCGAATTCTCCGGATGCCGGGTAAGGCGTGGTGGCCCCAGGAGGTCTTGACTGCGGACGATGTCCGAGACATTGCCGGGGCCGGCGGCGCCGACGTGATGTTCTGCCACGACTGCCCCTCCGGCATCACTGGGCCGGCGATGGACCGAGCCCGGTACGGATTCCCGGACGCAGAACTCTCTGCCTCCGAAGCGAACCGCGCGAAACTGAGGCAGATCGTCGACGGCGTTCGACCGCATCGCCTCTGGCATGGCCATTTCCACCACCGCTACCAGGCGATTCTCGAAGGCATCGACTATCGGACCGTCGTCGACGGACTCGGACGCGACAAGGGACCGATCGACAACAACATGGTCGTGATCAACCTCGACGATCTGGGGCGACACCGAACCCTGGGAAAGGCGTGCCAGACGTAGCACCGGTGTCCGTACGCGCCAAGCCCACACAGGGGCCGGGAAACCCCAGCCGGGCGTCGCCCGTACGCAGAGTTCGACGAATGCCAACCGCGATGGTTCGACCCAGTTCCTGAGCGCGCGTCAGTGCACGTAACTGTGCGCGCGCCGCCACATCCAGCCATCCCACGGCGAGTTGTGTGCGATTACGAACGTCGCCCCACGGTCGACCTCACTGTCTCGAAGTTGGTGCCAAGCAAATCAAGGTTTCAAGGCAAGATGGACTCGTGAAGTCGCATACCTACACTCTGGATCTGCAGTGGACCGGCGACCTGGGGACTGGCACCTCCAGCTCACAGGCATATTCGCGTGACCATTCCGTCTCAGCGGACGGAAAGCCTGAACTGCTCGGAAGTTCCGATGCGTCGTTCCGCGGCGATCCCGAACGCTGGAACCCCGAAGAACTGCTGGTCGCGTCGCTCGCTCAGTGCCACATGCTCTGGTACCTCGGACTTGCTGCCGAAGCCGGCGTAGTCGTTCTCGACTACACCGATCAGCCCGTCGGAACCATGATCGAGGAGGCGGACGGGGACGGTCAGTTCATCGAAGTAACCTTGCATCCAACAGTTTTGGTGGCTGATTCATCGATGGTCGAGAAGGCGGCTGCGCTTCACGGCCCTGCCCATGCCAAGTGTTTCATCGCACGTTCCGTGAACTTTCCGGTCCTGAACTCCCCGACAACTGTGGCGGCCAGCAATGAATGAACAGCACAAACTGATCGTGGACGTCGATACCGGGATTGACGACTCCCTTGCCCTCCTGTACCTCCTCGCCAGCCCCGACGCCCAGATTCTGGGGATAGCGAGCACTGCCGGGAACGTCCCCGTAGAGCAGGTCGCCGCCAACAACCTCAACTGGTTGGCGCTCTGTGGAGCCCCCGAGATCGAGGTTGCACTGGGCGCCACGGTGCCCCTGGTGATCCCGCTGCGCACCACCGAGGAAACTCACGGACCTCAAGGCATCGGTCACGCGATACTTCCCGATTCCGGGCGCGAACTGTCGGTACGGACGGCCACCGAAATGTGGGTGGATCTTGTTCGCGAATACCCGGGTCAGATCACCGGATTGGTGACGGGTCCGCTGACCAATCTCGCTCTGGCGATCAGGGTCGAACCGGACCTCCCGAACCTGCTGAAACGACTGGTCGTCATGGGCGGGTCATTCAACTACCCCGGAAATACAACCCCGACAGCCGAATGGAACGTCTCGGTCGATCCACATGCAGCCAAGGAAGTCTTCGACGCGTTTTCCGTCGTGCCGGCGCACCGACGCCCGATCATCTGCGGCCTCAACGTCACCGAGTCCATCGAGATGTTCCCGGAGCATGTGCGTCGGCTCGCGGAGGCTGCGGACAGCACACCGGATGAGATCATCTCCCCCGACGACGGTCCCGACGTCCGTAGCAGCGCATCCAACAGCGTCATCCGACATACTTCCGACGCCATCCGCTTCTACATGGAGTTCCATCGGGACTACGACCAGGGCTTTCTCGCCCATATGCACGATCCGTTTGCCGCTGCTATCGCGTTGGATCCGTCGTTGGCAACAATGAAGCCGGCAACCGTGGATGTCGAAACCGAGAGCCCATTGATGATCGGGACCACCGTCGCCGACTGGGTGGGCCATTGGAAACGTGAACCCAATGCGGATATTGCGGTCAGCACGGATCCGGCAGAATTCTTCGATCGACTTGTCCACCGTGTGGGAAAGTATGCCCGCGCTGTGGGCTGACCACGGCTTCAGCGGTTATGCTCCGAAGGACAGTGAACCAACGAACGAGAGATTAGGGCCCCGACGTGCAGATTCCCAGCCACAATGCCTCACCGGCATTCGCGCTCGGATTGATGGCGTTCTGGCCCACTCGTCGTAGCGCATGCTTCGATCAGGCGTGTTGCTGAGCGGCGATTCTCGCTGCCTGCACCCCTGACTTTGTCGCTACTTCGCTCGGAGTCTGTTTCCTCATGTTCAACCTTCTGTTGTTCACCCTTGTCGGTGCCGGCGCTCAACTTGTCGACGGCGCCCTCGGTATGGCATTCGGTGTCACTGCCACTACCCTGCTGATGATCGGCGGGCTCGGCCCGGCGCAAGCAAGTGCTGCAGTGCATTTGGCCGAAGTTGGTACCACCTTGGCTTCCGGGCTTTCGCACTGGAAGTTCAAGAACATCGACTGGAAGTTGGTCGCCAAGCTCGGCGTTCCGGGCGCGATCGGCGCGTTCATCGGTGCAACAGTGTTGTCCGGCCTGTCCACCGAAGCAGCCGTACCGATCACAGCCACCATTCTGATTGCAATCGGTGTCTATGTGGCCCTGCGCTTCTCGGTACGGCCGCCTGCTACCGCGCAGGCGCGCACCACTCCGCACACTGCGCGCTTTCTGTCGCCGCTCGGCTTGTTCGGCGGTTTCATCGACGCCTCCGGCGGCGGCGGTTGGGGTCCCATCACCACCAGCACACTGCTCTCACGCGGAAAGACCGCACCTCGGACGGTAATCGGCTCCGTCAGCGCGTCGGAGTTCCTGGTCGCATCGGCCGCCTCACTCGGTTTCCTGGTGGGATTGGGCCGCGAATCGGCCGGAAACCTCCTGGTCGTTGCAGGTTTGGCGCTTGGTGGAGTGATTGCCGCGCCGTTCGCAGCGTGGCTGGTCAGCCGAGTACCGGCGACCTTGCTGGGCACTGCAGTCGGCGGCGTGATCGTGCTGACCAATACGCAGAAAATGTTCAAGTCCTTCGATATCACCGGCGCCGTGACGGTGGCTGGATACGTAGCCATCCTCAGCGCGTGGGTCGCGCTGCTGGTTTACGCGTGGCAGCGTTCCAAGCTCACTGCAGCCGAAGCTCAGGGCGAGTTCGCCGGTATCGAACTGGCCGTCGAGAAAGAAATCAACGGACCTGCGATCCAGCCCGAGAATCGATAGTCACCTCACGCACGAAAAACACCTCCGGGGCAGAACTGCCCCGGAGGTGTTTGCGGCGAAACGACGCCCCGCTGCGGTTCATCTGACGCTGGTCCCGAGAACAAAGCGTGGCCGCTGTAATTCCCCAGCTCGGAGAATTTCAACGACCACGCTGTCCCTGCCCTGACGAACGCTTCTAGTTGCTTCCGTCGAATGCGTCGAGAATCCGCTGAGCGGCCAAAGCCGCCGTCAAGGATCCGTCGCGCACGCTCGTCTCGACGTCCGCGCGGATAGCCCGAACCCGTTCGTTACTCGAAAGTCTGCGCAGCAGTTGGTCGTTGACCATGGTCCACGTCCAATCGACTTGCTGCTGTCGACGCTTCTCCTCGAACTGACCAGCTTCGGTGAGCACCTCACGATGCTTGACGACAGTTCCCCAGAACTCGTCCAGGCCGAGGCCCTCGAGGCCGCTCATCGTGATGACAGGCGGCTTCCAGATCGCGTCGTGCGGGTAGATCAGACGTAGTGCACCGGCGAGTTCGCGGGCCGCACCTTTCGCTTCACGTTCGTGCTTTCCGTCGGCCTTGTTGACGGCCACCAGATCTGCGAGTTCGAGGACACCCTTCTTGATGCCCTGCAACTGATCTCCGGTGCGGGCGAGCGTCAGGAAGGTGAAGCAGTCCACCATGTTTGCGACGGTGACCTCGGACTGACCGACACCGACCGTCTCCACCAAAATCACGTCGAAGCCGGCCGCTTCGAGCAACACGATGGTTTCGCGGGTCGCCTTGGCAACACCACCGAGCGTGCCGGACGTCGGTGACGGCCGAATGTACGCGTCAGGTTCGACGGTAAGCCGAGCCATGCGCGTCTTGTCACCGAGAATGGAACCGCCGGTACGGGTAGACGACGGATCGACCGCCAACACCGCAACGCGATGCCCCTTGCCCAGCAAGTACATTCCGAGCGCGTCGATGAATGTCGATTTGCCGACGCCGGGAACACCGGTGATACCGATGCGGTGCGCTCCCCCGGCCTCAGGCAGCAACTTCAGAAGAAGCTGCTGAGCCAGGGCGCGGTGATCGTCGCGAGTGGACTCGACGAGGGTGATCGCCCGAGCGAGGCCGGCGCGCTGATTTGCGCGCACGGCCTCGGCGAGGGAATCAATGTCGATGGGCCTACGTGCCATCTTCAGTGAACCCCTTCTCAGGTGAGATCGTGACCCAGTGCGACGGCCAACTTCTCCAACAATCCGCTGGCAGCGTCGGCGATGACCGTGCCGGGCGGGAAGATCGCCGTAGCGCCTGCCTCGTACAGTTCGTCGAAGTCACCGGGCGGGATAACGCCACCGACAACGATCATGATGTCGGGGCGACCGGCCGCAGCCAGAGCTTCCCGCAATGCCGGCACCAAGGTGAGGTGACCGGCTGCCAACGACGACACACCGACTACGTGGACGTCGTTGTCGGCCGCCTGGTTGGCGACCTCTTCGGGGGTCTGGAACAGCGGTCCGACGTCCACGTCGAATCCGATGTCGGCGAAGGCCGTGGAGATGACCTTCTGGCCGCGGTCGTGACCGTCCTGGCCCATCTTGGCGACGAGGATGCGGGGACGACGTCCCTCTTCCTCGGCGAACTTCTCGACCAACTTCATTGCATTGCTGATGTTGCTCACCGATCCTGCCTCGTCGCGGTATACGCCGCTGATGGTGCGGATTTCGGCCTGATGACGTCCGTACACCTTTTCGAGGGCGTCGGAAATTTCACCGACGGTGGCCATAGCCTTTGCTGCGACCACGGCGAGGGCGAGCAGGTTGTTCTCCATGCCGCCTTCGGCGGAGGCAGCGGCGCGGGTGAGGTTCGCGAGTGCAGCTTCGACTGCGTCCGAATCACGTTCCGCGCGAAGGGTAACCAGCTTCTGGAGCTGTTCCTTGCGCACCTTGGAGTTCTCGACCTTGAGGACCTCGATGGTGTCGGCCTCGTCGGGAACGTACTTGTTGACGCCGATCAGCGGCTGGCGACCGGAGTCAATGCGCGCCTGGGTGCGTGCTGCGGCTTCCTCGATACGGAGCTTCGGGATGCCTTCGTTGATTGCCTGAGCCATGCCGCCGGCCTCTTCGACCTCGGCGATGTGCGCGCGGGCCCGGTTGGCGAGCTCGTTGGTGAGCCACTCGACGTAGTACGAGCCGCCCCACGGGTCGATGGGACGCACGGTGCCCGATTCCTGCTGCAGGAGCAGCTGGGTGTTGCGGGCGATGCGAGCGGAGAAGTCCGTCGGCAGAGCCAACGCTTCGTCGAGCGCGTTGGTGTGCAGCGACTGGGTGTGGCCCTGAGTGGCGGCCATGGCTTCGACGCAGGTACGCGGAACGTTGTTGAAGACGTCCTGCGCGGTGAGCGACCAGCCCGAGGTCTGCGAGTGGGTACGCAGCGACAGCGACTTCGCGTTCTTGGGATCGAACTTGGCAACAAGTTCAGCCCACAGGAGACGGCCGGCGCGCAGCTTGGCGACCTCCATGAAGAAGTTCATGCCGATTGCCCAGAAGAAGGACAGGCGCGGCGCGAACGTGTCGATATCCATGCCGGCTTCGAGGCCGGCGCGGATGTACTCGACGCCGTCGGCGAGGGTGTATGCCAACTCCAAATCGGCTGTGGCGCCGGCTTCTTGGATGTGGTAACCCGAGATGGAGATGGAGTTGTACTTCGGCATCTCAGCGCTGGAATACGCGAAGATGTCGGAGATGATCCGCATGGAGGGCTTGGGCGGATAGATGTAGGTGTTGCGAACCATGAACTCTTTCAGAATGTCATTCTGAATTGTTCCGGCCAGCTTGTCCGGGCTGACACCCTGCTCGGCTGCCGCAGCAACGTAGAGCGCGAGGATCGGCAGCACAGCGCCGTTCATCGTCATCGACACTGATACCTGCGAGAGGTCGATTCCGTCGAACAGCTGACGCATGTCGAGGATGGAATCGATTGCCACGCCGGCCATTCCGACGTCGCCTGCGACGCGCGGGTGGTCGGAATCGTAGCCGCGGTGCGTTGCGAGGTCGAAGGCAACCGACAGGCCCTTCTGGCCGGCCGCGAGGTTACGACGGTAGAACGCGTTGGACTCGGCAGCCGTCGAGAAGCCGGCGTACTGGCGAATCGTCCACGGCTGGTTCACGTACATGGTCGGGTACGGACCACGCAGGAACGGTGCTGCGCCGGGGAAACTGTCCAGCGGGTAGCCGGACTGCGCGGCAGCATCGCGGTCTGCACCGGTGTACACCGGTTTGACGTCGATACCTTCAGGGGTGGACCACACAACCTGCTCGGCGGCGTAGTTGTTGGCGGTGGCACCCTCTTCGATGAGTGCCTGCGTCTGCTGCGCCGACGGCGGGGTGGGTACCGGAGACTGCGGGTCCTCGAGTGGGACCTCGGCGAAACTGCCGATCACGTGCTTGACCTCTCGTGTCGTCACTTGGAGCTTCCCGTCTCGATGAAGTCGAGCAGTTCGGTCAGTGCCGAGACTGCGTCGATGCGGGCTGTGAGGAATCCGTCCGGGCGGTTCTCGCCTGTAGCGTCGGCGACTGCCTTTTCCGGTCCGGCCAGCAGCACCTTGGTGATGCCGGCTGCGCGGAGTTCCGCGACAGCGGCTGCGGCATTTTCGCCGTAACGCTTGTCAGTGCCACACAGTACGGCGACGGTTGCACCGGAAGCCTTGACGGCTGCGGAGATTGCGTCGGCGCCAACTTCGAGCTGACCAGGGTTGACGGCGTCGATACCACCCGATGCGAGCAGGTTGGACGCAAAGGTGGTGCGCACGTTGTGTTCTGCGACGGACCCCAGGGGGGCGAGCAGAACGGTCGGGCGGGCACCGCCGGCACTCAGGAACGCGTCCGAGCGATCACGCAGAGCCTCGAAGGCGGCTGCGTAGCGGGCAACAACCTGACCCGGCTCGACGGCTGCTGCGGAAAGCGGCTCTTCGCCGAGGTTCGGGAACTCGTTGACTCCGGTGACGGGTGTCTTGCGGTGTGCGATGTCGGAGTCGCGCTTGGCCTTGGTGGCGGCGATGCGATCGGAGACGATTCCCGCCTCGAGCGCGGCCAGGTATCCACCGGCTGCTTCGATTTCCTGGAAGAACTCCCACGCCGTGGCGGCGATCTGCTGCGTCAGGTCCTCGACGTACCAGGAGCCTGCCGACGGATCCAGCACGCGGCCCAGATGCGACTCTTCGAGAAGGAGCAGCTGCGTGTTGCGGGCGATGCGTGAAGAGAAGGACTTGGTGACGCCGAGTGTGCCGTCGGCCAAGGCGACGTCGAACGGAAGAACGGTGACGGCGTCTGCTCCGCCGACGCCCGCGCCGAACGCCGCGAGCGTGGTGCGCAACATGTTCACCCAGGGATCACGCTGGGCCATCATCGCCGCCGAGGTAACCGCGTGCTGCGGAGCTCCACCGAAGTCGGAGGCTCCACAGACCTGCGCGATACGTGCCCAGACGAGACGGGCGGCACGGAACTTCGCGATGGTCTGGAACTGATCGTCGGTAGCCGAGTAACGGAAAGCCAACTGCTGCATTGCAGCTCCGATGGTCAATCCGTTTTCTGCGGTGAGCGCACGCAGGTACTCGAGGCCTGCTGCGATCGCGGCGCCGAGTTCCTCGGCGTCGCCCGCACCGGCATTGTGGAATGCGGTGCCGTCGACGGTGATCGCGTGCACGGTTTCGGTGCGAGCTGCAGCGAGTGCTGCCAGTTCGACGGCTTCAACCAGATCGACATCGGCTGCACCGGAGAAAGAACTGGTGAGTGGCGCGGCACCGAGGTGGACGCGGATGCTGCTGCGGTCACTGACGCCGTCGCCGGCTTCGGCGCGAGCATCGAGGAGTGCCAGCACTGCGCGAGCAGCTGCACTTGCCTCTGCGCCGGCATCGAGTGTCAGCGGTGCGAGATCGAGGAGAACGCCGTCGAGTGCTGCGGCGAGGTCAGCGACGGGAACACCGTCGACGCCGGCCTTGAGCCAGAGTGCACTGACACCGTTCTCGAGGGAATCGAGGATGGTGCGATTGGTGTCGGCGGCGGAGGTGGTTCCGAACTGCGCGGAAACCAACCAGCCGGCGTTGACATCGCGGTGGGCGTCGACGCCACGCACGTACGGGAAGCTGCCGGGCAATGTCTGCTCGGGGCGCTCGTCGCGAGGGCTGTAGAGCGGTGCGACAGTGACTCCGTCGTAGGTGACGGTTTCGAGCAGCTTCTGCGGCTCGGGGCCTAGTTCTGCTGCGTCGACTCGACGGGACTTGGCGAGCACTCCGGCGACGGAGCGTTGCCACTCCGCGTATGCCTGCTCGACAGCCTCGGCTTCTGAAGCTAATGACACTGTGTCCGCTGCCTCTCATTGTGCGTGAGCGTTATACCGGTAATCGGTTTTCTGCGTTAGTTCTGTGATGCTAACCCGCGTCAGGACGCACATATCGTGAGGATCACGTCACGTTCGCGGGTAGTGAGTCTGCTAGGGCCCGTTTTTTACGCCTGGACCCGCATACTGAGCGCACCCCCGGTCAATTTCCCAGTCCTTACCTAGCGATTGTTCAGCATGTTTGCGGGTTACCGGCGAGTAGTTTCATTGAGCAGGACTGCGCAGGTCACCTACCCTGACAGGGCAGTGGCATTCATCACACGATGCTGATTGTGGCGTGAATTCTCGGATTTCTCGAGCAATGAACGCGGGCATTCTGCACCGGCACCGGTAGCCTTAGGCCCTGTGATGCGGCGCCTGCTGGACCGAAGATTGATCGTGATAGTCCTGGTTGTGCTCGGCCTGTTCGCCGTAGCCCTCCTGGCCCCTCACCCAACGGTGTCCCAGATGCGCGAGTGGGCAGATTCCGTCGGACCGATGTTTCCCCTCGTTTTCTTCCTCGTTCACGCACTGGTCACTGTCGCGCCCGTTCCGCGCACAATTTTCACTTTGAGCGCCGGCGTTCTGTTCGGTTCTGCGATGGGTATTGCCCTCACCATTGCGGCTACGACAGTCAGCGCAATCCTTGCCCTCTACCTGGTGCGCGCCATCGGCCGTGACGTCGTCTGGCAACGGATATCAAGCCCGACGATCAGGCGAGTGGACGAACGAATCGAGAAACGCGGCTGGCTGGCAGTGGGCTCACTGAGACTGATCGCGTTCGCCCCCTTCTCTGTTGTGAACTACTGCTGTGGCATCTCATCCATCCGCCTGGTGCCGTATGTACTGGCCACCGTGGTGGGGATTCTGCCCGGCACGGTTGGCATCGTCGTCCTCGGCGACGCCCTGTCCGGCGAAGCCGATCCGCGGCTGCTCATTCTGTCGGGAATCTGCATAGCCGTCGGGATCGGTGGATTGCTGTTCGATGCACGGAAGACGACTGCGGATCTGAAGCAATATCCTGTGAGTCAACCCATTGATATTGATCTTGCAAAGTCAACTGTTAAAGATTGACTTGCCATTGTCAACCTCTTACTGTTGACCTATGTTCGTGCTGACGGTAGACCAACGGCGCAGTCGCCACGACATCGATCGTGTCGAAAACATCCTTCATGAATTGCGGTCCACTCCGCTCCTTCGCCCATTCGAACGGACTGCCGGCGACGAAGTCCAGGCGGTCACCGACAACCCTCACCTCGTGGTGAAACTCGTACTCGGCCTCTTGCGACGCGAATACTGGAGTATCGGAATCGGGCTGGGTCCCGTCGAAGAACCACTTCCGGCCCAGACACGCGCCGGTCGGGGTGCCGCATTCGAAGCCGCCCGCATTGCCGTCGAACGCGCCAAGAAGGCCCCGGCACGCATCGCCGTCGAACAAGCACCGGCCGATACAACCCTGGCCGAACATGCCGCCGACATCGACGGTGCATTCACCCTGCTGGGCACAATCGTGATCCGCCAGACCCCGGACGGACGTGAAGCTATCGCCTTGATGGATGCCGGACTCACTCAGGTTGCCGCAGCGCAGCAACTCGGAATCACCAAGCAGGCCATGTCGAAACGACTCCTGACCGCGGGGTGGCAGGCCGAACTTGCCGGTCGACGACTCGCCGAGAGGCTCCTGGCCGCGGCTACGGACGGGCATCGCTGACCAATGAGAACCTTTCTTGCGCAGCATCAACGCCGAATTCTGTTGATACTTCTCGTCGGCGTGCTGGTCGTCGTCGGAAGTCTGTGGTGGACAAAGACGATCAACTTCTCACGAAACATGCTGGTCGTCTTCAATTCCGAATCGCTGACGTCGTCGCAAGGCATCGACATCAGTGACTACTTCCAGCCTTCCGACATAGAGAAGGTCGCTGACACGCTCGCAGAAACCAGAGGCGGTAACCGGGCGGACTACCTCGCGAATCTGACCATCACTGCACTGCCGAATCCTCCGGGAATCCTGGTGGCAGCGCTCGGCCGAACCCCCGGCGCCGCACAAACACTGGCCAACTACGCCGCGCAAGCACTGAGTTCCATGATCAACGACACCGCCCTTGCCCGAACCGGTGAGACGAACATGACTTCACTCCTCCTCGAAATTTAGTCCACCCAGCGTGCCTTCACATTCGATCAGGAATCAAGAAGCGCCCACGCGATCCGGCAACTAGCGTCCTTTCCATGAACCTCACCATTCACTCCGCCTTCCTCCCCCACCTCGATCACGAGGCTTCGCTGGCCTTCTACCGAGACATTCTCGGCTTCGACGTTCGCAAAGACGTCGGCTACAACGGGATGCACTGGATCACCGTCGGCCACCCGAACCAGCCCGACACCTCACTCGTCCTGCACCCGCCGACCGCCGACCCCGGAATTACCGACGACGAACGCCGCACCATCACGGAGATGATGGCCAAGGGAACGTACGCCATCCTTACGTTGGCGACCCCCGACCTCGACGCGACATTCGCTCAGCTCGCAGCGAGCGGCGCCGAGATCGTCCAGGAACCTATCGAGCAGCCGTACGGAATCCGCGACTGCGCCGTACGCGATCCCGCCGGAAACCTGATCCGGATCAACGAGGTGAAGTGACATGATCACCATCGAATCAGTCGTACTCGAGGTCGCCGACCCCTCAGCCGCCGAAGTCTTCTACAAGAACTTCGGTGTCGGCGACCACGTGAAGGTCAGCGCCTCGGAAGCACCGACCACCGGATTCCGCAGCTACACACTCTCACTCGTCGTATCCCAGCCGAACATTGTCGACGCCTTCATCGAGGCTGCCCTCGACGCCGGCGCAACAACATTGAAACCCGCGAAAAAGGGATTCTGGGGTTACGGCGGTGTAGTCCAGGCCCCGGACGGCGCGATCTGGAAAGTTGCGACATCCTCGAAGAAGGACACCGGACCGGCAACAAAAGAGATCGACGACCTCGTGTTGCTACTCGGAGTCGAGGACGTCAAGGCAAGCAAACAGTTCTACGTCGACCAAGGCCTCGAAGTAGCGAAGAGCTTCGGACGCAAATACGTCGAATTCTCCAGCCCCGAGAAAACCGTCAAGGTAGCGCTCTACGGGCGCCGTGCCCTCGCGAAAGATGCCGGCGTCTCCCCGGAAGGCACGGGATCACACCGCATGGTCATCGTCAGCGACGCCGGGATATTCACCGACCCGGACGGCTTCACCTGGGTAACCAACCACGACTGAAAACCGTTCCGGTCGTTCGCAGTTGCGCCAAGCGACTGTGGGATACGGTCACACTCCGCACCACCGCACGGTGATGCGGAGTTTCGTGCATCCGAGCACGACTTCCGTTCATCGCCGAAGTGAGCCGCAATGAAGCTGGTCGAGCTACCCTTGACGATCATTTCCGGCTGGCCGGTCATCGGACCATTCCATCAACTCAGCACTCTCGTGCCCAATGCCTGGAAACGGTTTCTCGAAACGCAGCATGGCATTGCTGTCCCGGCCGAAGGCTTCGCCGAGATCAGCACCCACCTGGGCGATGGCGTTTATCACGAAGTTGTCGGCATTCTGCACCCTGATTCGGAGACGTCCCGCCCCGAGGGACCAGTCACCATGACGATGCCAACAGGTCGATACGTCTTCGCCCGCCACGACGGACACGTCGAAGATATCGGGCACACGTTCGGAGCAATGCAAGAGTGGGCCAGTTCTCGTGAACTGACTGTCGGCCGCCACAAACTTGATGTCGGATACAGACTGTCGACCGGACCGGAGAAGCACGATCTGTACCTCCAACTTGTCGATCCAGCGGAAATATCCCCTACTGCTCAGTAGATGAGAGGCACTCAGTTGCCCTCGGTCCGATATCCGAACCTGGTCGCAGCAATGGCGTCACCAACAATTGATTGCAATTATATTGGCCAATCTTTATTGGCACATTTGCAAACTATGGTACAAAACCTTTAGCCGTTACTCATGATCACGGTCACACGAACGGCGTCGGTGTACTCCTGAGTTGCCGTCAAAACAAGCATGTCGCGGAAAGCCCGCGTTGCTCAGTGCGTCACAAGATTTCTCAGTCGCTTTATGGTCTCTCGCTGCAATGCGTTCGAACGGTTTCTACACCGACCTCAAGGAGAACGAGTGATTAACAGTACTGCTCCCAAGCGCCGCAAGCAGCTCTCGCGCCTGGCAATGATCGGAGGTGCCGTGGGCGCCTCGATGACCCTCATCGCGCCGACCGCGTCGGCTGCACCGATTGTTCCGATCCCGGGCGGCGCCGTCTGCGATCCGGTCCTCACCGAAGGCTGCCTGTCCGTCGTGGTGAACAGTGGAACTTTCGCCAACAACGGGTTCAACTTGCCAATTGCGAACGGCGACATGATCATCGCCGGAAATCTCGGCGAGACGGACTTCATTCCGCGCGACGACGGCTACCTGGGCGTCTACAGCAAGCCGATGACCGTTCCCGGCGGCGTGCTCGGCATTGACCTGCCATTCAACAACCTGTTCGGTCTGGCCGGGGTGAAGGCGACGGTCCAGGCCGTGGAGGTGCCGATCATCGGCGAGAACCTCACCACCTACGAATTCACGCTGCCGGTGCGAATGAAAATCGAAAATGCGTTCCTCGGCAACAACTGCTATATCGGGTCCAAGGAAACGCCTGTGGTCTTCGAACTGAAGGCCGCGAACCCGCCGGGCGACATGCCCACGACCGATACCACCACGGCGTATCCCGTCGGGACAGCTGCACTCACCAACGTCCAAACTGCCGACGCCGACTTCGCACTACCGGGCGCCACCGGGTGCGGTCCCTTCGGAGTGCTCAATCCGATCGTCAACTGGCGAGCCAAGGTGCCCAACACCACCGGCACGTCGCTGAAGACCACGGCCACCGGGTACTTCTTCCCGTCAACCGAAGCCCCGACGAATGCCACCGACCCCGTCGACGGACTGCCCGGCGAGAACGGCTCCGGCGGATCGAGCGGTTCCAGCGGAAGCTGAGTAATCGGGTGTCCTGTCGATCTCCGAGCGGTCGACCGGACACTCGGTCTCGCCTGAACTAGGCGCTGATATTAACGCCCCAGAACTTCGCGGACCGCGGATCGAACGTGCTCGACGCTCTGACCTGACTCGATCAACTCGGTGCCCATATGCATGAGCGCGTTGATCAGCTTGGCCGTCAAATCCGGGTCAGGTACGCCCTGAGCGCGGAGCGCATCTACCAGGGGAAGCACCAGACTGTCATGCATTTCCATGATCCGTGAATCGCGAAATGTCTGCGGCGTCAACGTCGCCAGCGCCCCCACGATCGCATGCTCACCTTCAGCCACGAGTTGCAGATTCGCGTCGACGTACGCCCACACCGGGTCGTCGGCGCCCGCCATTGCTTCGACGATCTTGCCGTTCCAGCGCGGGAACATATCCTCGACGACGGCGCTGAGCAGATCGTCGCGTGACCGGAAGTAGTGGTAAACGCTGGATCTGGCGAGCCCCGCCTTCGCTGCCACCTCGCCGAGCCCCGGCGGCTGATCCGGGGTCTCGGACAGGAGAGCGTGGGCGGCATCGAGGAGCGCACGGCGCTGAGCAGCTCGATGCTCTACGACGGTGGCGGCATCGATTTTCGGCACCGAACCTCCTCTACTCCTCATGCTGGGCTTACTCGAGCGGATGCAGTTGGCCGTCAACCATTTCGAGGATGCGGTCACAATGCACCAGCACGTTGTGGTCGTGGGTCACCATGATCGTAGCGACGCCCGCTTCATGAGTTTCGCGCGCCAGCAGTTCGACGACCTCATGGCTGCGTTTACGGTCGAGGGCCGCTGTCGGCTCGTCGACAAGCAGTAGCGACGGACTACTCATCAAGGCTCGAGCGATACCGACACGTTGGCGTTCGCCGCCGGAGAGCTGCCCGGGCCGTCGGTCGGCACGGTGGCTCATGCCGACCGAGTCGAGGAGTTCGTCGACGTCGCGGCCCGGCCGACGCGTGATCTTCGGGACAAGCCGGAGCTGATCGCGCGCCGTCAGTGCGGGAATGAGGTTTCCGGACTGAAACACGAAGCCGATCTTGTCGCGGCGAACTTTTGCCAACGCGCGATTGGGCATGGATGTGATGTCGAGGCCGTCGATGAACACCGATCCACTCGACGGACGTCCGAGGGCACCGGCGACGGCGAGCAGGCTCGACTTTCCGGCGCCGGACGGTCCGACGATCGCGACGAGCTCTCCGCGGGGTACCTCCAAATTCACGTCGTCAAGCCCGAGCACGGTGGAATCACCGTCGCCGAATCGGAGGCTGACAGCACTGAGTGCGAGCCCGGTGGTGGTCTTTTCGATGGTGGTCATCGGTTCTCTCCCAGTGCCGTGAGCGGGTTGATGCGGGTGACGCGGACTATGGCAATCGCCGCGCCGATCAGGCCCAGCACGGCAAGCAGCAAAGCGCCGTTGACGATGGGGCCGGATTCGAGCGCGAACGGCATTCCGCTGCCCTCGAGTCCCGATCCGAGCCCGACGCCCAACAACACACCGACGGTGATGGAACCGAGGAGCACTGCGACTGCCTGCATCAGTCCGTCGCGCAGCAGGAATCCGGTGGAGGCTCCCATTGCCCGCATTACCGCGAGTTCACGGCCACGCTGAACGGTCCAGATGCCGAAGAATGCTCCGACGACAAGCGCGGAGATCGCGTACAGGAACGCCTTGATCATCGTCATCGTCATCGTCTCGGCGGAAAAGCCTGGAGACGAGTCGAACGAGTCCTCGAGCAACTTCGAGGATGTCCCTGCCGCCACATCACCCTCAGCAAGGTTCGGCGGCACGTCGTCTATGCCTCGAATCGCGACGACGCTGGCTTCGGTATACGCGCTGGCGCTCGGGGTTTCACCAAGTTTGGCACCGGCGTGAACTTCCTGCCAGGTCCGCAGCGGCAGGTAGGCGACGCCGACGTGCCCGAAAGTGCGCTTGTCCTCGGTGAATCCGACAACTTTCAGTTCTGTGCCGAGTCGATCGAGGATGACTGTGTCACCGAGTGCGACACCCTCGTCGCGAAGGGTGGGGCTGACGATGATGTCGGTGGCGCCGTGCAGCGATGTTCCCTCGGCGGGGGCTGGTTCGAGGAAGGATCCCGGTTCGATACCGAAGAGCGTGAGGTCGACGGGAGTACCGCCGTCGGTCTTGGCATTGACGATCATGTTTCCGAAGAGTTCGGCCGCTTGGACGTCGGGCTGCGCGCGCCACGCCTGTGCCTGGTCCTCGGTGACGACCGAGCGTGAGAATGCCGAGTCCGCCTTGGTGCCCGGCGCGAAGGCGAATGCCTGGATCGGCGTCCGCTGTAGGGCCGAGACACCGTCGTTGACCAGGCCTGACGAGAGCCCCGACAGGATCACCATCAAGATCGAGATCAGGGCGACAACGGCGCCCATCAAGAGAAATCTGTTACGCGCAAACCACAGTTCACGCAGAGTGAGGAACATGCCGGGAGGCCCCCATGTCATCGGTACGGATCACGTCAACTTTTGTCGACGCCATGTTGGCATCATATCGACAACATGTCGACATGTGATGTGATCCGCATTACTACATTTAGTAGTAGATGGGTGCCGTCCCGACGGAGTCAGTCACCCCCACGACGAAAAAGCTTGTTGCCCAACCAAACCACCGGGTCGTAGCGCCGATCCACGACCCGTTCCTTCATCGGAATGATCGCGTTGTCGGTGATCTTGATGCCTTCCGGGCACACTTCAGTGCAGCATTTGGTGATGTTGCACAGGCCGAGACCGAACTGGTCCTGGGCAGCATCCCGGCGGTCCGCCGTATCGAGAGGATGCATCTCGAGTTCGGCGACGCGGATGAAAAAACGCGGACCGGAGAATGCTTCCTTATTGTCCTCGTGATCGCGCACGACGTGACAGGTGTTCTGACACAGAAAGCACTCGATGCACTTACGAAACTCCTGCGAGCGTGCGACGTCGATCTGCTGCATCCGATATTCACCCGGAGCCAACCCGGACGGCGGTGTGAACGACGGAATCTCACGCGCCTTGCGGTAATTGAAGGAGACGTCGGTGACCAGATCGCGGATGACCGGGAACGCCCGCATCGGTGTCACCGTCACCACCTCGTCCTCGTCGAAGGTCGACATCCTCGTCATGCACATCAAGCGTGGCCGACCGTTGACTTCCGCCGAGCACGATCCGCATTTGCCGGCCTTGCAGTTCCACCGCACTGCCAGGTCCGGGGTCTGGGTGGCCTGCAGGCGGTGGATGATGTCGAGCACTACTTCGCCCTCGTTCACCGGTATCGAATAGTCCTGGAGCTCACCTCCGCCGGCATCGCCGCGCCACACCCGAAATTTCGCGTCGTAGCTCATGTCAGGTTTTCCTTCCCGGATGGTCGGCGAGTTCGGCATCGGTGTAGTACTTGGCCAGTTCGTCGATCTCGAAGAGCGCCAAAAGGTCTGGTCGCATCGATGATTGAGGCTCGGCGGTGACCAGCACCTCCGGCACGGCGGCGTCCGGATGCGCGGCCATATCCCCCACTGTGGCGCACACCAACAGGGTGTTGCGCCACTGGGCCTGCATCGCCGGGTGATCGTCCCGGGTGTGCCCGCCCCGGCTTTCGGTCCGCAGTAACGCGGCCTTCGCCACACATTCGCTGACCAGCACCATGTTTCGCAGATCCACCGCCAGGTGCCATCCCGGATTGAACTGCCGATGTCCCTCCACCACCACGGCACCGATCCGGACCTTGATCTCGTCGAGTGTGCGTAGCGCACGCTCGACTTCCGCGGCGGTGCGAATAATGCCCACCAAGTCGTTCATCGTCTGCTGCAGTTCGGTATGCAGGGTGTACGGATTCTCGAGTGCAGCATGACTTCCTTGAGTCTCGAACGGCGAGAGCAGCATTCGCGCCGCGGCATCGATGTCGGCCGGAGCCACCACCGGGCGTGCGGGCAGCGATTTCACATACGTTGCAGCGCCGAGGCCGGCGCGGCGGCCGAACACCAGCAGGTCGGACAGTGAATTTCCGCCCAGACGGTTGGAGCCGTGCATTCCGCCGGAGCACTCGCCGGCCGCGAACAATCCCGGCACGTTCGAAGACCCGGAGTCAGGGTCCACCTCGATACCACCCATCACGTAATGGCAGGTGGGGCCCACTTCCATCTGTTCCTTGGTGATGTCGACGTCCGCGAGTTCCTTGAACTGGTGGTACATCGACGGCAGGCGACGCTTGATTTCCTCGGCCGGCATCCGGGACGCGATGTCGAGATACACCCCGCCGTGCGGGGTTTCGCGCCCCTCCTTGACCTCGGTGTTGATGGCGCGCGCCACCTCGTCTCGGGGCAATAGATCGGGGGTGCGGCGGTTGTTCTCCTGGTCGTCGTACCAGCGGTCGGCTTCTTCTACCGTCTCCGCGTACTGGCCTTTGAACACCGGTGGGATATACGAGAACATGAAGCGGTCACCCTCGGAGTTCTTGAGCACCCCACCGTCGCCGCGCACGCCCTCCGTCACGAGGATGCCTTTGACACTCGGCGGCCACACCATGCCCGTCGGGTGGAACTGGACAAATTCCATGTTGATCAAGTTGGCACCTGCGCGCAGGGCCAATGCGTGACCGTCTCCGGTGTACTCCCAGGAATTGGACGTGACCTTGAACGACTTGCCGATTCCGCCGGTCGCCATCACCACGGCCGGGGCCTCGAACAGCACGCAGCGTCCGCTCTCGCGCCAGTATCCGAAGGCCCCGGAAATGCGGTCGCCGTCCTTCGTCAGTTCCGAGATGGTGCATTCGGCAAAAATCTTGATGCGGGCCTCGTAGTCGCCGGTCTCCGCGAAATCTTCCTGCTGCAGCGAGACGATCTTCTGCTGCATCGTCCGAATGATCTCGAGTCCGGTGCGGTCACCGACATGGGCGAGCCGCGGATACGTGTGACCACCGAAGTTGCGTTGACTGATCCGGCCGTCGGGAGTCCGATCAAACAGGGCGCCATAGGTTTCCAGTTCCCACACCCGATCCGGGGCTTCGCGCGCATGCAGTTCCGCCATCCGCCAGTTGTTGAGGAACTTGCCGCCGCGCATGGTGTCCTGGAAGTGCGTCTGCCACGTGTCCTTCTCATTGGCGTTGCCCATCGCGGCAGCGCACCCGCCCTCGGCCATGACGGTGTGGGCCTTGCCGAACAGCGACTTGCAGACCACGGCAACGGAGAGTCCTTGCTCTCTGGCCTCGATCACCGCGCGTAGCCCGGCTCCCCCCGCCCCGATCACTACGACGTCGTAGTTGTGCCGTTCGACTTCGGTCATGTACTCCCCCTCCGGGTTCGGCGGTCAATTGAACAAACGCAGGTCGTTCACCGTTCCGCTGGCCACGAGCATGATGTAGAAATCGGTGATCATCAGCGTGCCGAGCGTGGTCCAGGCCAGTTGCATGTGTCGGGTGTTGAGCTTGCTCACCTGCGTCCACAGCCAGTAGCGGACCGGGTGTTTCGAGAAGTGGGTGAGCCGCCCACCCGTGACGTGCCGACATGAATGGCACGAGACCGTATATGCCCACAGCAAGCAGACATTGACCACAAGGATCAGTGTGCCGAGCCCGATCCCGAAACCACCGTCGGCGCCGCGAAATGCGCGAATCGCGTCGTAGGTATTGATCATCGACACAAGAAGTGCGGCATAGAAGAAGTACCGATGCGAGTTCTGGATGATCAGCGGAAGTCGAGTTTCACCCGAGTACCTGCGATGCGGTTCCGCGACAGCGCATGCCGGCGGCGAAAGCCAGACGGACCGGTAGTAGGCCTTGCGGTAGTAGTAGCAGGTCAGCCGGAATCCCAGCAGGAACGGCAGTACCAGAAATCCAAGCGGGATCCACATCGGCAATTCGCCAATAGGTGTGCCGAAATCGCTGGCACCGGGCGCGCACGAATCACTCAGACATGGTGAGTAGAACGGGGTCAGATAGTGATAATCCTCGACCCAGTACGCAGTTCGGACGAAGGCACGGATCGTCGCGTAGACGACGAACACGGACAAGCCCAGCACGGTCAGCAGCGGAGCCTGCCACCACCGATCGGTTCGCAGCGTGCGCGCAGCAATCTGCGCACGCGAGGGCGCGCCCACTCCGTCGGCATCGACGGGCGGCGCACTCATGTGTCGTGATCTGCCGGGTGGCCACCTACGCCCTCGTCGTCGGCGCCTTGCCACATCGACGCGTCGTACGGGGTGTCGGGCACTTGAATCCGCTCGACGGGTCTGTGATGCGTCAGGTGCGGGGGCGATACCTCGAGGTCGACGTAATCGATCTCGAGCCGCTCCACATCGTTGACCAACCTGCGTACTGCCGGTGCGTCGCCGTACAACGACTGCAGCGACGCGACGCAGTGCCGGAGGTTGTCGATGGTGCGCCTGAGTTCGAGCATTTCTGTGGTTGACATAGACCTCTCCAACCAATCGGTAGAAGTGGTGACTCATATCACGTTACGACATTGGCGCCGCAATGGCAGGTTTGTCCGAATTTGGGTCCCGGCCGACTTGCGATCACTTCGGATACCCGGCGCCGTTCGAGCCGAGGATTCCTGTCCCGAAATTGCGCTATGCGATACGCTGCGCGGAGGCAGAAGTTCCTGACTGCCTCGGCCGCGGTGTTGACGCTGGCCCTTCTTGCGGCACTTCCAAGCGCACAGTCCCCGACGGCAAGCGGATCGCATTCCCCCTATCCCCCGGCCCGTTTCTCGGCGCCAGAAGGTTCGCTGCCTTGGATTGCCGTTTTACGTAACCCCGCCCGACCGAAACAGCGAACGGCCCTTAAGCAACCAAACTACAGAATCGAGTGAAAACTTATGTCCACCAACATAATTACCACCGGCACGGAACGGTCGATCATCGAGAACATGCTCGACCGCAACCGCCAAACACTGATCGAGACCGCACGCGGCCTCTCCGATGCCGACGCTCGCCGACGGCTCGTTGCATCTCTGACGACACCGATCTCCTTGATCAAGCATGCCGCTGCCGCGGAACGGATTTGGTTCCAGCGGTTCTGGGCGGGACTCGGTGAATCCGAATGCGATGGATACTCGCGCCGCGACGAGGGCACCTTCACCGTCACCGACGACGAGTCACTGTCAGACGTCATCGCCGAATTCGAGCGCGCAAGCCAACGATCACGTGAGATCGTGTCCCGCTTCGACCTCGACGACACCATGGACACTCCCCGCGAGGGAACCGTCAGCATGCGATGGACACTGCTTCTCATGATCCAAGAGCTCGCCAGGCACGCAGGTCACGGCGATATCCTCCGCGAACAGATCGACAAGCTGGTCGTGCACAACACTCCTGAAACCTGAATGTCAGAAACGAGCACCGGAAGCCAAGGATCCTCCTCGCGGGCGGCCCCACTCCCACGCCTCCATCACTGATGACTACCCTCGCACCAAAGAACAACCGACGCTGGGTGGGAGGTGTCCGTGGAGGCATTCCTCGCTCCGCTCCTGTCCCCGGCCGGGCTGGCGCTTGCGCTACTGGGCGCAATTACCTGGCTGTCCTTCAGTGCCACTGGTCGAAACACACGCAGGTCTGCGGCTGCAACCTCCGTGCTGCTGTCGATCTGTGGATCGATCGCCTTCCTCGGGTTCGCCGGCATCGACGACTACAACGACTACCCCGGCTATACCTGCTCCCTGCGCGACGGGAACGTGCCGGACGGCTTCCCCTCCGACCAGCTCCCACCACCAAACCCAAACCTGGTGAGCAGGTTTCATCCCAATATCGCCTGGTCCCACGAGTACGAGCTGTTCCCTGCCGGCGTGCGCTGTACCTACTGGACCAAGGACGACCCCCGCGTCACCGTAGTCACCCACAGCCCCGGGGCGTACTCGGTGTGGATCTACGGACTACTCGTCATCGCGCTGGCCCAAGCCGCGCGAGTGGTCAACCCTGACCTACTAGCCCGACGCGCCGGCTAACCCATGCGCGAAAACGCCGATCTACACGATCCCGAAAACCGCCCTAGCTCACACCGTCACGCAGCGACAGCAGAACACCGCCACGCAGCGGTAAGATCCACAACCTTGACGATCGCGTCGGGGTGCGATTCCTGGCCATAACGAACTCACTGAGCCCTCCGCGGTCTCGCGGTTTCGACCTCCGAATCCCACGCCAGCGGTTCATGGTTCGGTGGGAGTGTTTCGGATGACCCTTGCCGGCGATCCCGCTGCGACGACGTGATCAGGAATGTCATGCAGAACGACGCTTCCAGCGCCGATGACCGAATTACGGCCGATAGTGACCCCAGCTCCGACGGTTACCGCAGCGCCCAGCCACACGTTGTCTTCTATCGTGATCGCGTGCGCGCGTTCCCATCCCTCTCGGCGGCGGTGGTGGTCATCGACGGGATGCAGAGCGGTCATCAACTGTGCGCCCGGTCCGATCCTGCTGTGATTCCCGATACTGATGACCGCGTCGTCCATAAAGAACGCGTTGGCATTGACGAAGACATCGTCTCCGAGCCGGGTGTTGTATCCGTAGCTGCACTGAAACCGCGGGACAATTACGGTGCCTCTACCTACTTTGCCGAGAAGCCGCGCCAACGCCTTGGAACGTGCATTGTCATCGTCGGCGGATGCGGCGTTGAATATATCGAGCTGTCGCCAGCAATCTCGACGCTGCTCGCGCAATTCGTCGTCGTCGAGATACCACTCACCACGCGTGAGCCGACTCAATTCTTCCCCCATGCGCCAATAATCGCACAACGCCCATCGGCCGGTGTCATGAAAATTGGCCGATACTGTCTCATGAGCGATATCGGCACCGGTGCATACCTCTCGATTCGGCAACGGCGGCAAGGGTTCGGAATTCGGACCGATGCCGATGAGTTTTGCATCCCCACCGAGTCTCAACCTCAGGACCATCATCATTGACACTGACGGAGAACAAAATGAGCCAGCTACTGCGAGTCCAGAACTTCAACATCTCGAGCGACGGAATCGCTGCCGGACCCGACCAAAGCTTCGAGAGTCCGTTCGGACTCGATCATGGCGAGATGTTCGCTTGGGCCGGCGCCACGGCCAGCTGGCCGATGCGCACCGATCCCGGTGGCAGCCGAGGCCTCGACGACTACTTCACGCGAGATTACGACCGCAACATCGGCGCCGAGATTATGGGCCGCAACAAGTTCGGTCCCCAACGCGGCCCCTGGGAGAACCATGAGTGGCTCGGGTGGTGGGGCGACGAACCTCCATTTCGTACTCCGGTATTTGTCATGACTCACCACACGCGTCCTTCGTTCACGCTCACCGACACCACGTTCCACTTCGTCGACGGCGACCCGGCAACAATCCTGAAACAGGCGCGAGAGGCCGCGCAAGGCAAGGACGTTCGACTCGGCGGCGGGGTGAGCACCATCCGGGAGTTCCTCGACGCTGATCTTGTCGACACCATGCATGTGGCGGTCTCACCGATCGCGTTCGGGTCCGGACTGAAACTCTGGGACTCACCCGACGAACTGCTCGATCGGTTCAACCTCGAGGTCATCCCCAGCCCCAGCGGCGTACACCACCATCTGTTTTGGCGAAAGTGAGCGCAGCCTTGACCTTGACACGGTGACAAGGATTCCAATGGTCGACGAAGGAGGTGGTTGTCATCAACACAACCAACCATGGCGGGCTGCATGCCCACCTCGTCGACGCACTGTCCGCAGCCGACTCGTCCGCTCGGCTACGGGCAGCACTCTCTGCCGGCACGGACCCCGATCCCAACTTCACGGACTCACTCGTCGATCGGTGCGCCGTCGAACCGGATTTCTTCGTCCGAGACATGCTGACCTGGGCATTGTGCCGCCTGCCGGCCGAGAGCACGGTGCCCAGACTGGTCCAAGAGCTAGAGTCCGGCACCGTGCAGGCTCGCAGTCAGGCGCTGCACACCCTGTCCAAGATCGGGGATCGGCACGCGTGGCCCGCCGTAGCTGCACTGCTACACGACGTGCATGACGAGATCGCGCGCACCGCGTGGCGGACGGCAGTGGCGCTGGTGCCGCCCGGCGACGAGGCAACCGTCGCGGCCGATCTTGCTACCGAACTCGGACGGGGTGACCACGATCTGCAGCTGAGTCTGAGCCGTGCGATGGTGGGACTGGGAGAACCCGTCCTAGCAATCCTCGATGCAGCTCAGGCGAGTTCCGATCCAGGCATTCGCGCCCATGCGGAAGCCACCAAGGTGCTCTACCTCGACCCCGACAGCACATTCACCCTCTCTATCGAGATGGCGAAGCGCGTCGCAGTCATAGGCTCGGACACGTAGGAGATGAGATGTTGATCGGCGAGGTCTCGCGGCGTTGCGGCGTCAGTACGAGAATGCTGCGGCATTACGACGCGTTGGGGCTGGTAATGCCGACGGGCCGCACGTCCGGCGGCTACCGCGAGTACTCTGCCGACGACATCCGGCGTCTCTTCCATGTCGAGAGCCTGCGGACTCTGGGTCTCTCACTGAACGATGCCAAGCGCGCGCTCGACGAACCTGATTTCGCTCCAGCCGATTTGGTCGGTGACCTCATGCGGCACACTCGCGCGCGCATCGAAGCCGAGGAAGAATTGCTCACGAAGCTCGAGCGCGTCGACGCGGCCTCACCCGCGGAGTGGGATGATGTTCTGCGCATTGTCTCTCTGCTGCGGGCGCTCGAATCGGAGTCCGCGGCCTACCGCCAACAAGCGATCCTGTCGCAGGACGGGAAAGCGTCGCTACCTGTCGATGCTCTGGTCGAGGCCTTCTTGTCGGAGGACGACGCCAATGTGGCTGGTGCACTTCAGTGGTCGTTGGCGAGGGTTGCCGGTCAGGGACTCGCGGCCCTGGCCAAAGGTATCGACTCGGAGAAGGTTGGCGTTCGGCGGCGGGCTATTGCCGCGATAGCAGCCATCGACACCGCGGAGGCGACGGAACACCTCAGGCGTGCGCTCGATGATTCGGACACCACGGTCCGCGCCGAGGCTGCCCTCGCTCTCGCCGCTCGGGGACGTGTCGAGCCAATCCCCGAACTCCTCGACATGGTGACCGAAGGACGGCGCGACGTCGAGGCTGCCGAGGCATTGGGCTTGCTGACGGAGGCGGCACCTCCGACCGTCGACATCGCACAGGCCCTACAGGACAAGCTCGACACCACCGATGACGTGCCCACACGACTGCGAATCACACAGGCACTTGCGGAAATTCCCGGTAAAGCGGCCCAGGAAGCGCTGAACCGATTGTCCCACGACGGCGATCGGACAGTCGCGGCCACAGCAGCAGCGATCCTTACCGGTCAGCGAATTCCAGGGCATCGAAAGCCAGATCTTCGGCATCGGCGTCCATTTGGGCAGTTAACCGGTCAGGAGCCGTCATAACGGCGACGATCGGCACGGCCAACGCGAGTAGTCCGAACACGAAGACAGGAAACAGGAACGCGAATACCCCGATGCCTTCGGGCGCCGGCGCCGACGGATCGTGCACCACGCGCACCGCAGCCATACCCGTGTAATGCATTCCGACGACGGCGATTCCCATGATCACACCGCCGATGAAACGCAGCATCGTGGATTCCAGAACCATCGTGAACCACAACGCGGCGGTTCCGGCGACAACGGCGATCAAGACCGACAGTGCGACAAAGTACATGTTGTAGTGAATCTCGCCTTGAAAGCGGAAGGCGCGCATACCCAGATAGTGCATCACGCTGACTGCGACACCCACCACGAGACCACCGGCGAGAAGCCTATTCAAGCGGTACTCGGTGCCGATGATCAACAGGCCGATAAACACACCGGTCACGGAAATCACGGCAGAGACGATCGTCCACGCCAGACTGTAGCGAATGGGGCTGCCGGGCACCGCAAATCCGAGCATTGCAATGAAGTGCATCAGCCAGATTCCTACGCCGCCGATCGACAACGCACCCATCAGCAACCACAGCATCCGAGTCGCGCCGCGGGTGGTCTCCGTGGATTGACGTGTACACGCCAAGCCGACAACCGATCCGACGACGGAAACGACGAAGGCGAGTCCGAGCAGCCAGAGTCCCATCGAGAAATGATGCATTTCATCCGACATGCTGGTTCCTTTCGATGCAATGGTGTTAAGCGAGTGCTGCGGCAGCAAGGCGTTCGAGCGAGTATTCGGTGACTGTGATCAACGCTTGTTTAGCGGATGCGCGGTCGCGTGCGTCGATTTCGATCAGCGGAATCTGATCGGATAACGCCAGCGCCTGGCGAAGATCGTATGCAGAATGAACCGGTGCTCCATCGAAACGGTTGACCGCCACGATGAATGGAAGTCCGCGGGCCTCGAAGAAATCGACGGCCGCAAAACTGTCTTCGAGCCGCCGCGTGTCAATGAGGATGACCGCCCCGATGGCGCCGGTGATGAGGTCGTCCCACATGAACCAGAAGCGCCGCTGACCAGGTGTTCCGAACAGGTACAGGACGAGGTCGTCGGCCAGCGTGATACGACCAAAATCCATTGCCACCGTTGTGGTGTCCTTGTTCGGAGTCGCGCCGAGGTGATCGATACCGTCACTGGCATCGGTGACCATGGCTTCAGTCCGCAGCGGGACGATCTCGGAAACCGTTCCCACCAGGGTCGTCTTTCCGACGCCGAATCCTCCGGCGATCACGATTTTTGTCGATTTGACGCGAGACGGTGCGTCAGAGTGCCCGAAGTCCACTGAGGGTCCTTTCGATCAATTCGCGGCGCTCGACGCTGGTCGCATCGCTTCGCAGAGTGGCTTGTACTTCCAATGCCCCGGCGACGACGAGATCCGCCACCAGAACCCGCGCCACGCCGATCGGAACAGCGAGGTGCGCAGCGATTTCCGCGATGGAGATTCGATGCTCACACAGGGCGACGATCGACGCACGGATGTCCTCCGGTGCAAGGCGTTTCGTGACCGCGTCTTCAACCGTCGCGACAATCGCTTCGAGCGGAAGATCGATGGACGGCTTCGTCCTGCCTTCGGTGAGCGCATACGAACGAACGAGGCTGGGTTCAGGATCAGTGTGCTCGGGGTGATGATGTGGCATCGAGATCAAATACCCCGACCTGATCGCGGAGCGATGTCCATGGTGGTTCCGACCCGATCGACCAGAGTTGCCATTTCGTAACCTATCTGGCCGATATCGCATCCCACGACGGCAAGCGCCGCGAGGTACGCACCGCTACCGACACCCATGAGCAGCAGGTAGCCGTTCTCCATTTCAACCACCGATTGCAGGACGGCACCGCCGTCGAACAGTCGCGATGCACCGGCCGAGAGGCTGGCGAGTCCCGATGTCACGGCAGCCAGTTGGTCTGCACGATCGAGCGGAAGGTGGGTGCTCGCTGCGCTCAGCAACCCGTCGGCCGAGACGATGATGGCGTGACTTACTCCTGGAACGTCGCGCGCAAAGCCCGATACCAACCAGTCGAGTGCACGAGGGGTTTCTGGGGCTCCGACAGAATTCACTGCTCTCCTTCGTCTTTCTGAACATATGTGGACGAGTGTAGGGATGTGTTGTTCTCACTCATGGCGTGCCGTCGTCCGCGACTGACGCCTGATTGGTAGTCAGTCCATCCCCGTCGGATGTTTTCCGGGTCGGCGCTCTGTCGGTGGGGTCCGGGACGGGAAGGGCCAGTTGCCGTTCCGACAGCTCCGGGAACCAGTCGTGCGCCGCGGTCCCGGATCGGGAGACCGGAATCGGAGATCCTGGTGACGGGCATGCCCGTCGACGCGCGCGCGGCAACCCAACCCTCGTCAGCTTCGGTTGTCCAGATGCTTTCGCTTGTCGCACTGGATTTGTCGTCTGTCGGATCGACCAGCCACTCGGTCACCATGCGGGCAAAGATCGGGGATGCAGTCGGCGGATTGGCAGAGGTAGCCTCGGGAGCAACCTCGCTGAAGACGTCCACATGCGGCGGTATCGCGTTGCGCGTCCGGGAAGAGAAGAACGCCGCAGTGTTGGTCGGACTGGGGGTGTTGAACAGGTGCCGCGGCGCAGGTTTCGGGACACTCGTATCCGGTTGAGAGACGGATGTTTCCGTGACGGCCGGTGCCGGTGCCGGTGCCGGTGCTGGTGCTGGTGCTGGGTCAGTTGCGAGGGCATTACCGACGCCGGGTACCCCACTGTTCCCGGGGGTACGGCGAGGAAGTGTGTTCGCCGTGGGAAGCATGCTGTCAGCCGACGGTGAAACGGCTGCAGCGGGAGCGCCCCAAGCAGGTGGCGGCAAGGTGACCGCAAAGGTATTGCTCGGTTGGCGCAGCGGAAGTCCGTTAGCCGATACGGCCGGTGCCTCAACCACCCGAGTTGCGGTGCGTTGGACCGTCGTGACCGAGTACGCAGGTTCATTCGCAGCAGGCGCGGGAAACCCCGGAGCAACAAAGGGAACGGTCGGCGGTCGAACTGCATTGTCACGGGGGGCCTCGAGCAACGCCGCAGGCAGGTAAACCATAGCGGTGACACCGCTGTGGTCTGATGACGTGTGCGACGGGCGCAGGCGTACCGAAATATCGTATCGACGACTGATACGACTGATAACGAAAAGCCCCATGTGGCGGGCAGTTTCGGGGCTCATCTCCCCTTCGGATGCGAGACGTCCATTGGCGTCGAGCAAATCGGCCGAGGACATGCCGATACCGAGATCGGCAATCTCCACGAGCACTGAACCGTCGTTGGTGCGAGCGCCATCGATCGTCACCGGAGTTTCGGGCGGTGAGTATCGCAACGCATTATCGAGGAGTTCGGTGATCAGATGCACGACATCGGCACTGGCCTGCCCGCTGACCACCGCAGACGGAATCTGCCCGAGCTCGATGCGAACGTAGTTTTCGACACCGGAGACGGCGGCACGCAGCGCGTCGAAGAGCGCGATCGATTCGGTTCGTACGGTTCGTACGCGTCGTCCTTCGCCACCGGAGAGGATCAGAAGGTTATCGCTGTTGCGTCGCATTCGCGTGGCGACATGGTCGAGGCGGAAGAGGTTCTCGAGGCGTCTCGGGTCGTCTTCGTCCTGTTCGAGCTGCTCGATCAAGCTGAGTTGCTGCTCGACGAGGGACTTGTTGCGGCGGGAGAGCGTTTCGAACACGTCGTTGACCTGACGACGGAGTGTTGCCTGCTCGCCGGCGAGTGTGATCGCTTGGCCGTTCAGGTCGTCAACAGCCCGTGCAAGTTGTCCGATTTCCTCGTGCGTGTCGATGGGGACACGCGGTAATTCGAGGTCGGTGACATTCTCACCGGCGCGGATTCGTTCGATCGCTTCGGGGAGTCCGTGTCGTGATGCCGTAAGAGCTGAGAATCGAAGGCGCCTAATGGGATTTACCAGCGAGCGACTGATGACCAAAGCTATGACGAGGGCCGCGAGCACGGCGCCAATAACCAGTGCAGCGTCTCGAAGAGCTGCGGATTGGGCGGCGCTGGTTTCGGCGGTCACGGCGGGAACAAACCGGGCGATCGCTGCCGTGGCGATGGCGTCGTACTGATCGCGACTGGTCTGCAGGCCGATGCCGATCTCGCCGCTCAACGGGGACGTCGACGCTGTGGCGCCGATTTCGCCGATGCGACTCATTGCGGATCCCTGCGGGGGCTTCAGTGCAGCAAAGGGATCCTGGGCATTGCCTTCGTCGATTGGCGGGAGCACCCCACCTGGCGTGGCAATTCGCATGACTCCACCGAGGCTGGTGAGTTCTGAGCCGGCCGTGGAAGTGAGGATGGTTCGCGTTTGTTGATCGACGTCGCCGGTACCGTACAAAATGCTCTGATTGGTGAGTGCTTGACGGGCTCCCCACATCGCCTCGAACTCGGCACCTCGCTTACTCAGAAGCGGCAACTGTGATTTATTCATGACATCGGAGAACGGTGTCCAGATCTGGTTCGACATGTCGGTGAGGCGGGAGACGAGTTGATCTGGAGATAGTGAGCCGACTGAAACTTCGTCGACGAAAGCTTGGCTGTTCCGAAGAGTCCTAGAGACCTGGTCGTAGAGCGCTGCGTCGGTTTGGAACACGATCCCGGCGGTAGCAAATTCTTGTATCGCGGTTGTGGCTTCCGCGACGGCAGTATCCATTTCGCCGCCGGAGGCGGATGTGACTGCTAGGTCGTTGAGGGCTTGCTCCAAGCGAAGTGCCGCCGGGAGGGCGAACGTACGTTCTGCCGATGTACTGAGGTTCGAGGCGTCGGTCAGTTCGTTCTGGACCCGAATGCCGCCGAGCAGGACGGCGACGAGCATCGGAACTGCGAAGACTGCGAAAACCTTCCAGCTGAGGCGCCATTCGCCGATCGACCACCACGGGGTTGTGTGTGCATCGTGTTTCATACGGACTAATGCCTCTTCGCGTCTGCTATTGAAGTCTGTCAACCCCAACTGTTGGGGTATCGGCTGACTTTCCTCAACTAAACGCAGTCGAAAGAAAGCGATCCGTACCGTAACAGAATGAATTCCATTCCCGAGGGCAAATCGTCCTTAATGTCCAAATGCTGTCGATGGGGACTACCCCGGGTTGGATACTCCTATTGTGCGGAACGGCAGATACAGGTTTGTGTTCAACCGACCTATCAGCGGAAACCTGACAAATTACCGTCGCGCGCGGGCGAGCCATGCGACCGCGCCAACCACGGGTACAGCCCACACCACTGCCACCCACAACAATCGATCTACGACGCCGATCTTCGATGAAACAATCGCGACGGTTGCGGAGCCGGCCAGTCCCAGCCATAAGACCACGAGAACTCCGATGATCACGAAAATAATCAGGAATGCACCGAAGCCGTGCGTACAGTCGATGTCGGACTGTGCGCATTCGCTCAACCCGGCCTCAGCCAACAGTCCTTCCACCATGGTCACTGGTTTACCAGGTCAGCGTCGTACTGCAACGAGTCGTCCGGATTGATGGGAAACGCTTCGAGATCGCTGCATGCGAGGATCGCGTTCGCAGCCTCACAACTGCAGCCGACAAGAGTCGAATCGAAGTCAACCTCGGTCGCCACACACCACGAATGATCCTGCGGCCAGACAAGATTCGCCGACGGTCTCCCCGGCCGCGCGCCGATGATGTCGGGGATTGTCGACGCTTCCCTCAACGAACCGGACAGCACTACGTAATCCCGGCCGGGATGTCGCATATGCGGCCCATCGATCAATCTGGACGCCATCGGAGCAACAGGGACAGGACGTGAGAAGAACCGCCTGACTCCGGTGGCGTACTGCGCCGTGGCACCGGCGCGGAGGAAACCCCAGCCGTCCCACAGCGCAAAATATAGGTTCTCAGGCGAATTCGTATGGTGAGCAAGCAAATCGAGAAGCCGTTGATTGTCCGGTTGGTCGATCGAACCGACTTCAGGCTCGTCGCCGTCCCACAGTTCGCTCTGCGGGTTGATGGAATCTTCCGCGTCGATCAGACGCCACCACTGAACTAGAGGGTGCAACCTTCGCCCTGTTGCCGCAGCAACATCACGCCACCGCACCACGTGATCGCCGTCGACTTCAATGGGATGCAGGACCCGCACATAGGCGTCGAAGCCAGCAGGCACCACAGCGGTGATTGCGGCCCTTCCCTTGGTTAAGCGGGGTTCGATCCAGTCTCCGACCGACGCATCACTGACAGGTTCCATCCCCGGATCGTGTCAGACGGCGGACGGCATTGCGCTCAGCCACTGCCGATTCCATCGAGTAACATCGCACTTCGACGAGGCGGGGGATCGAAAAAGATATGGTCGTTCTGGCATTGATTGCACTGGCGCTCGCGGCGGCAGCACCGGTTGTTACCGCTGCCATGCCAAAAGTCAGTGGTGGCCACATCCAGATTCCTGAATGGGCGTCTGCGACGGTGTCACTGCCTGCGCTCGGTGTTGCAGCGCTTGCCGCCACTCGAACTATGCCGGTCACCGGATTCGCGCTGGGAGCAACGCTGGTACTTTGCGTACTCGCCGCCGCGACGGCCGGAGCACCAATCGTATTGGCCACCTTCAAGATTGCTCGACGACAACCCGACGGAAGTCCAGCCCCCAATGCGGGACCGCTGCGAGGTGGCCGTGTCATCGGCGTGCTCGAGCGCGTCGCCGTCGCGGTCTCCATTCTGGCCGGATGGCCTGAAGGTATTGCAATCGTCCTGGCAGTCAAGGGTTTAGCGCGCTACCCCGAACTACGTGAACCGCATGCATCCGAACAGTTCATCATCGGCACCTTCGCCAGCGTCCTTTGGGCGATCGCCGTCTGTGGAACGGGAAAGGCGCTGATCACGTAAGTTCGGTGATCAGCGCCTTTCCGTCAGTCAAGCAGTTCAGTGCCTGGGTCCGCCTTCTGGCGGCTGATCCTGGTACGGGTACTTCTGCTGGAACTCTTCACGGTCGGACTGCACGGGAGGCTGTCCGGGGAAGGCACTCTCGCCCGCCGGTGGGAGTTCCGGCTCGGTGAATCCTGAAGCCGGAGCCTGCGGGACAGTGTCACGAAGCGATCGAACGGCCGTTGCCGGATCCTCGACGGGTGTCCGAGCAGCAACTTCCGCTGCGCGCACAGTTTCCGCGATGGCCGGATCAGACTTGGACTCGAACCACTCTGCTACCTCGGCTGAATCGTCCTCAGGCTTTGGGAGGTCCGCGTCGGCTGTGGACGGTTCGTAGCGGAATACGCCATCCTGACCCTGTGCACCAAGGGTTGTCGCGAAACCCTTGAGCGCATCTCCGAAGTCACTCGGAACGAGCCACACCTTGTTGGCATCGCCCTGCGCCATTTGCGGCAATGTCTGAAGGTACTGGTACGCAAGCATTTCCGGGGTGGGCTTGCCAGCCTTGATTGCGGCAAAGACCTTCTCGATAGCCTTGGCCTCACCCTGCGCCTGCAGGTACTTGGCAGCGCGATCACCTTGCGCACGAAGGATCTGCGACTGACGCTCACCCTCGGCGTTGAGGATGGAGGCCTGCCGGTTGCCCTCCGCGGAAAGGATCTGGCTCTGTTTGGCGCCCTCGGCGGTCTTGATCGCAGATTCACGATGACCCTCAGCAGTCAGAATCATGGCGCGCTTCTCACGGTCGGCCTTCATCTGCTTTTCCATCGACTCCTGAATCGACGGCGGCGGATCAATGCTCTTGAGCTCCACACGGGCGACGCGCAAGCCCCAACGTCCGGTTGCTTCGTCGAGTACGCCGCGCAGCTGACCGTTGATGGAATCACGCGAGGTCAGCGTCTCTTCCAGCGTCATACCGCCGACGACGTTACGCAGCGTCGTCGTGGTCAACTGCTCGACAGCGGCAATGTAGTTACTGATTTCGTAGACCGCTGCCTGCGGGTTGGTGACCTGGAAGTACACGACGGTATCGATGGACAGCGTCAGGTTGTCCTGGGTGATCACCGGTTGTGGCGGGAACGACACGACGCGTTCACGCAGGTCAACCTTCGCGCGCACCCGGTCCGCGAACGGGATCAAGAATGTGAGCTGACCCGATACCGTCTTCGAGTATCGACCGAGCCGCTCGATGACCGCGGCCTCAGCCTGCGGCACCAGTGCTACCGACTTCGCGACCACCAAGATCACGAAAAGCACCACCACACCGAGCACTATGAGTGCTGCCATTTTTAAGGTCCCCTCCAGACAACTGCTGTTGCGCCGTTGATTTCCATCACCGTCACCGTGGTGCCCGGCGGGTACACCTCGGAGCTATCGAGGGGGCGAGCCGTCCATACTTCGCCGTTCAGTTTGACCTGACCGGCATGCTCTCCCACCTCTTCGAGAACGATGGCGTGCTTGCCTTCGAGTGCCTGAATTCCCATCGCGGTGGGCGGCGGGGTGCCGAAGCGCCGCAACAGAAAAGGCCGAACGACCAATATCAATGCTGCCGACGACACACCGAACATCACGGCGTCCACCCACACGGGAAAATCCGTGACCGAACTGAAGCCGGCAGTGGCCAGCGCGCCACCGGCGAGCATCAGCAGGAAAAAATCTCCTACCAGTGCTTCGGCGCCGGCGAGCACGAGTGCTCCGATAAGCCAAATAAGTGCAGCCACAACACCATCTAACCAGAATGTGTGATCTGCGCCGTGCTCCCGTTAGTTCGGTTCGGTTACGAAGTCGACGAGTTGTTCGACGGCACCGATCAGTGGCGCTTCCAGATCCCGGAAACTCTCCACAGCGTTGTAGACACGTCGCCAACCCTCCTGAGGAGTTCCCCAACCAAGTTCGCGGCAGATTCCGGTCTTCCAGTCCTCGCCCCGCGGAATCTTCGGCCACGCAGCGATTCCGACGGCTTTGGGCCGCACTGCTTCCCAGACATCGATGTACGGATGGCCGGTCACCAACACATTCGGACCGAGTCCCTGCGTCAACTGCGTTTCCTTCGAGCCCGTGACGAGGTGATCCACCAGGACACCCACCCGTCTGCCGGGACCGGGTCCGAAGTCCGCAAGCCGCTCCCCCAGATTGTCGAGGCCCTCGAGGTGTTCAACCACAACACCTTCCACGCGCAAGTCGTGTCCCCACACTCGCTCCACCAGCGCCGCGTCGTGGACACCTTCCACCCAGATCCGGCTCGGCAGCGCTGTGCGAGCGCGCAATCCTTCGACCCGCGTCGAACCCGAAGCAGATCGCGCCGGCTTCGCCGAAGCCGCCTTGGGCGCCGGACGCACCAACGTCACCGGTGAACCGTCGATGAGGAACGCCGCCTCACGCATCGCGAACAATCGGGTCCGTGACCGTCCGTCCTCGAGTCGGACGAAATCGCCGTCGTAGGTTCGCTCGAACCCGACAACCGCACCGCAGAATCCCGTCGCCACGTCTTCGACAACGAGGTCGCGTTCGGCCGCTACCTGGGGCGTCACACGCTTCTGGGCGCGGGTATGGCCCGCAAAAATGTCACCGTATCCATTACCGCTCACGCCGAATAACGCTAGGTCACGATGCCCGCGCGGCACAGGTTGCCACGCCGAACTAAACTCCTCTGACATGAGTTCCCCCAGCGCAACACTCACAGTGTGGGCAGCGTCATGGCTGGCCGGTGACAGTGCGCCGGACGACGTCATCGACGCACTCGCGGCATGGGCGCCGATGCATCTGATCGGTTCCGCCGACGCCGATACCGCCTCGGCCCTCGGGCTCGACTGGCCAGGCATCACCGACGGCGGTGCCCCGATGTTGCTCCGCGTACTACGACGCGCCGGGAACATCTCACCGGCCGAATTGCGATTAGTCCTGCCCGCTGCCGGCGATGTCCGAGGCCTACCGGCTCGAACAGATTTCGCCGCCGCTGCGTTGTCCACCGGTGAAGGCGTGTTGATCGGCGAACCAGGATCCGCCGGGTTCGGTCTGGTTCCGGTTGTCGAGGGACCCGACGTTCTGAGATGGACTGTGTACTCCGTCCCGAACGTGTCCGGTCCGGCTGAACACATCGGGTTGGGTGAGGCTGAATACTCGATGCGCGAGGCCGTCCGTAATGCCGCAGCGGCGCTGCTCCAATTGCAGACGGTTCCCACGGGCACACCCACCGACGACGCTCGCGCCAAGATCGCCGATGCCCTCTCCGAGCATGCGCATCATCGATACCCGGAATCACTCTCGTCCCGAGCACTGCGCGTCCTCGACAGCGCTGATCAAGTTGCCGCAATTTTGGCTGTGGCGGAACATGATTCCACCAACGAGGCACCGAGTGTGTCTGCCACCCAGGCCCGCGAATCAATGTTGCGACCGTTGTGGACCGCGGTCCGATCGGCCCGAATGGCAGCGGCGGCAAGCGTCGCAACCCACCACCCGGCCAGCGGGCAATAGCGCCTGCTGGTGCTCGTTTCGGTACGTCTCCAGCGGGCAGGAATTCCTGCATCGAACGGCGCATCTCCCCTACTGTCGAGCTTTGGCGGCGTCGATACGCTTGCGTTGCCCGCCGACGCAGCTTCGCACTCGTGCGGCCGCGAGACCATCGACAGTCCTTGAACGTACCCATGCCGACTTAGAAGCCGGACGCTACGAGGCCAAGGTAAGAGCTGGGATGCGATCGCATCAACTCTCGGCGTTGGCCGTTCTTCTGTGAGTCGAGCACTGAATCAGAGCTGAGGACCATCGAGACCTTGGCGGCTGACCACGAGACAGTCGCCGCGCTACGCAGTGAACTGTCACGTGCTACGTCCCGAGGCGCGCCAGTTTCGTGGGTAGTGCGTCGGCAGGTGTGGGTCCGGTTCCCCAGGTCAGCGGCACAACGTATCCAGAAGGTGTGCTCCACGTGAACCGTCGTAGCAACTGATACAGCACAGTCTTGACGGTCATGTCGGCGAATTGTTGGCCGATGCATTTGTGGGCGCCGCCACCGAACGGCGCGAAGGTGTAGCGGCTGATCGCTTCGTGTTGGGCAGCGGTGGTGAAGCGGTCGGGGTTGAAGGTGTCGGGGTCGGGCCACCAGTCGTGCAGACGCATCGACGCATACACGTTGATCGCGATCTGGCTTTTACGCGGGATGAAGTGCCCGCAGATCTCAGTATCGGCAATCGCTTGCCGGAACAGCGTGCCTGCCGGGGCGTACATGCGCAGGATTTCCTTGAACGCCGCATCGAGCAGTGGGTAGTTCTCGAGGTCCGTCAACGTGGGTGATTCGGCGGGCGATTGTGCGGCTTCCTCCCGCAATACGTTCTGCCAAAGTTGGTTTCGGCCGAGTTCGTAGACCAGCATCGACAGTGCGATGGCGGTGGTGTCGTGGGCGGCCATCATCAGGAAGATCATGTGGTTGACGATGTCCTGGTTGCTGAACCGTTTGCCGTCGTCGCTCTCACTGCGGCACAGCATAGAAAACAGGTCGGTGCCGTCGCCCTGCCGGCGGCCGGGTATCTGGTGGTGGAAGTACTTTTCGAGGCGCTCCCGAGCGCGAAGGCCACGTGCCCAGGTGCCGCCCGGAACGTCGGCGCGGATGACCGCCTGACCGCCGCGCACGGTGTCGTGGAAGTCGTGGGCGAGTTGGTCGGCTTCCGGCCCTAGTTCGGTGCCGATGAACACCTCGGCGGCCTGCTGGAGTAGCAGGTGCTTGATCGATGGATACATCGGGAACCGTTGCGCTGGATGCCAATTACTGAGCGAATGTCCGATCCTGGTCGACGTGAGTTCCAGGTAGCCGTTGAGCGCGTTGCGGGTGAAGGCTTGCTGCATGATGCGGCGGTGGTCGCGGTGTTCTTCGAAGTCGAGCAGCATGATGCCGCGGTCGAAGAAGGGTCCGATGACGGGTTGCCATCCGCGGGTGCTGGACAACGCCTTGTCTTTGTTTCTCCAGGCGGCCTCCAATGCTTCGGGGCCGAGCAGTGTGACGACGCGGAAGCCGACACCACCGGCCCACGACACGGGGCCGTACTTGGCGTAACGGTGGCGCGCGAAGTCCAGTGGTTCGGCGGTCGAGGACAGGATGTGTCCGAGGAAGGGAAATCCGAAGTTCCCCATCACGGGCGCGAGGCGCGATCCGACTGGAGGGGATGCTAGCGATTGTTCGGCACTGGGATAACGGGATGTGACGGCAGCGCCAAGTGATTGGAGGCGACGTTTGACGCCGGCGGGCAACTCAGGAATGGTGATCCCGTTGAGCAAGGCTGTCATCGGGGGATCCGGTCGAGATACGCGCGGCGCTGGGTGTCGTCGTAATCCCCGGGTGGCCGGTTGCGGGTGACAACACGCTTAGCGACTTGCAAGAGACGTTCTGGCGCAGCTTCCTCGAGCGTGCCTATCGGTGCCAACCAGCGCGGGACTGTGACCTCGCGACCCGGTCGGCGTGCAGTGTCGGCGATGGCGCGACCTACCTGTTCGGGTTGCAGCGTGGGTTGCAGATCGAGCGAAACACCAGAGGTGAGTTCGGTGTTGACTGCCGCAGGCATGATCGTTGTCACCGTGACTGCGGTGTGGGCAATTTCGGCACGCACCGCCCGCGACAGGGCGGCGACGGCGAACTTGGTGGCGCAGTACACCGCGATTCCTGGTGTGGTCACCTTGGCGGCCATTGATGCGACGTTGACGATGTGGCCGCAGTTGCGGGCCAACATGTCGGGGAGGAAGACGTGCATGCCGTTGATGACGCCGCCGAGGTTGACCGCCACCTCCTGATGATGGCCTTCGAGGCTTTGGTCCACGAACGGCCCTAGCCGCATAATTCCGGCGTTGTTGACGAGCATCCGAACCGGGCTGTCGGCGCTGGCGGCAGCCCAGAATTTTCGCAGACTGTCCTCTTTGGTGACATCGAGATGCATTGACTTGGCATCGATTTCAGCAGCGGTGCGGGCGGCCTCCTCAGTGTCGAGGTCACCGATCCACACTCGCGCTCCCCGGCGAGAAAGTTCAGCAGCAGTGGCACGTCCGATGCCGCGGGCTGCGCCGGTGACACAGACGACGGCACCGTCGAGTTCGATCATGACCGAACCTCCTCGTTCTCGAAGTGGCGCAACGCAAAGTGGGCGATGGTACGAATCTCACCGCTGTGCATCCTGAGTAACGCTCTACCGAGGTACAACCCTGGCAGCAACTCGACGATCTCGTCACGGGTGCGTTTGATCGGGAAGGTCCGCACACTCGGATTGCTGTACTCCTCGACGCCATAGTTCAGCGCGATCAAGGGAATGTTGGGAGTGACCAGTCCGACATCGGCACCGTAGTGGAAGTCGAAGCCCACGATCTCCGGGCCGACCCGACGCAAGCCGCGGTAGAGCGGCGCGATCACCCGCATCGCATAGCGCGCCAACGGGATCAGCCGATTGAACCCCGTACCTGACTCAGCGTTGAACGTCTTGCCCCGCCACGTTGGGTTGATCGCGAGCAGCGGATTGGCCAACGTTGCCTCGGGAACATTGAAGAGTTTGCCCACGATCAAGCCTTCGTAGGCACCATCGAGCTGTTCGGGCCGCGTTCCGGCGGCAAACAACGCGGCGATCTGGTCGCGGCGGTCGGCCGCACTCAGCTCACGCAGGTACCGCCATCCCTCTACTCGCGCTCGACCCGGCGCGTGTTGGGCGAGCTCACGCAACTCGGCCAGTATCGGCCCGCTCACCGCTGTGACGGCGGATGAAAGTTGGGTGGTAGCGGTAGCAGCAGGCGGTGTGGGTGACATCGGAGAACGTCCTCTCAGTGACCAATGAACTATTCTGGTACTAAACTGTGCCAAATATGATCGACGGGTGTCAAGACCCCTACGCAGCGAACGAGACGAGGCAAATGCCACTATGGCTGTCATGAATGCCCAGCCTGCGCGGAGCTACGGCGGAATCGAAGCCGGCGAGCGGGTGCGGGTTCGCCGCAACCAGCTGATCGACGCCGCACTGGGAATCATGGCCACTGACCAGTGGCGCACCGCGACAGTCGCCAGGGTGTGCTCGACCGCTGGGCTGAACAAACGCTACTTCTACGAAAGCTTCGACACCCTCGATGCACTGGCGGCGGCCGTCGTCGAGGAAACCGCACGTCACGTAAGCGAGAGTGCCGTCCTCGCATTCGCAATATCAGCAAACAAGACCCTGCAGGAAAGGGCCTTTCAGAGCATCGACGCTGCGGTGCGAGCCCTGGTCGAGGACCCTCGTCGCGCCAGGGTGCTCTTCGATGCGGTTTCCGCGTCCCCTGCGGCGTTGGCCCACCGGGCCGCGGTCGTTCAAGGCCTCGCGATGATCCTGGTTCAACACGCCCGCGAAATTCACGATGTAAAACTCGAACGAGACAGCCTGGCCCGAGTTACGCCGGCGTTCCTCGTCGGCGGCACCGCCGAGGCGATCATGAGCTGGCTCAACGGCACCGTCGATATCACCCTTGAGCAACTGATCGACGACCTGACCACGCTGTGGCTGATCACCGGCAACGGCGCCGCCGACCACGCCCGCCGGCGACTGCCCGAGGAAAAGCCGTGAGCACTGCAGAGTTGATTTGTTTCCTTACCGTCTTTACTGGGCGGTTCCGGGTTATTGCTCGTAGGTTCGGAGCTGTCGGGGGACGCTGCGGTATGACAAGTTGCGTAAAAACATGCCCCAAAAATTTCGGGAGCCACACGGAAACGATTCTCGGTGAGCTGCATGCGTGATCGGGCTTTCCGGTTTCGCTGCTCGAATAGATCGCGACCGCGTAGCTTGTCCCGTAGGCGATAGCGACAGTTGATCGCGGGGGTGTTGCTGCACCGCTGGCAGGATTCAGTGCTGGATACCAGCCTAGAAGCGCCCAGAAACGAAAGCCAACGCAGAGTGAACGGCAGAATAATGTCGTCATTGGCCCGGCCTTTCGAGTTGAACGGGCGTCCATTTAGGTGTTTTGCTTGCCAGCGCACCGAACCGAATCGACCAAGAGGCCTGTGATGGAATCCAACCCAATAGATCGCCGCAAATTCTTGGCCCGTGCCGCCGTCACGGGGGCAGCCATACCCGTGGCAGCGATGGCGTCGGGAACCGCGAACGCCACAGATTTCAACAATGCCGCCGCAGACAACGGCAAGTTCCCTTTTCCCGCCGACAACGACCTTCGAGTGCTCCTCACCGGGGACGCCGGCACTGGTACGCCTGCACAATGGGCAGTTGCCGATGCGATCAGGGAACTACATACCCGTGAAGCGCTCTCGATGGCGCTGGGCCTCGGCGACAACATTTACGAGCTCGGCCCCAACGGAGTCAATGACGGTCAGTTTGCCGCGAAATTCGAGGATCCGAACCACGGTCTCGATTTTCCGTGGGCGATGGCGTTGGGCAATCACGACAACAGTGCTGTTTTTCCGGGCGACGGTGGATGGTTGTTGCGCGGGGACGACGAGGTGGCCTACCACTCTCGCTCGCGCCGTTGGTGGATGCCGAGCCGGTACTACTCGGTGCGCGTGCCGGAGGAAAATCCGGTCGTCGAGTTCTTCGTTCTGGATCTCAATCCGCTCGCAGCGTCTCTGCCGCCGCTGTTTGTGCAATATTGGGCGGTGGACGGGCAGTACATGAATGAGCAACGCGCATGGCTGGATGCGGCGATCGACGCGTCGCCGGCAAAGTGGAAGATAGCGTGTGCCCACCATCCGTACTTGAGCAACGGGTCGCACGGTGATGCCGGTGAGTACGACGGCATGCCGATCGAGCCGATGAACGGCGTGCACGCCAAGCGGTTCTTCGAGGAACATGTAGTCGGCCGTTGCCAGTTGATCCTTTCGGGCCACGATCATTCGATGCAGGTACTCGAGCCGACTATCGAGTCGAAGGGCACCCGGCAGATCGTCTCTGGCGCGACTGCGAAGAACAGCCACGGTAAGACCGGGCCTCGGGCCGACGATCGCCGCACCCTCTTTCAAAACTTCACCGACGTCGGGTTCATGGTGATGGATCTGAACGCCGACGAGGTCCGGCTGCGAACCTACACAGTCGATATCGCGACTGGGGCCTCAACTCTCGCATTCGACCGTCGCCTGGTCTGATCCATGTCGATGCACACCAGGTCACCGGACGCTGATTCCGCTCGCGGTGACCTGGTGTACCGAACACGACATCACCTTCCAGACGTCCGGGCTCGATGCGTGTATCCGCGTCGGCACTGCGTTCGTCGATTGCAACCATGTTCCGTATCCGTCGCCGGCCGCGGGTGTGTTTCTTCCCGCGAGGTCTTCGAACTCGGCCGATCGGAGTCAAGTTCGCGACCCGCCCGCAACCGGATCCCGCGGATCGATCTTCGGGCAGCCTGAGTTTTCTGCCTCCGGAGGGATCTCAGTAGTCTTGCCTGCATGACACGCCTTGGCATTGAGAACGTTCGTGCGGAAATTGATGAGTTGGATCGGCAGATCGTTGAACTTGTTTCACGGCGGCAACATTGGGTGCAAGAGGCCGGCAAGTTGAAGGTCGATCGTGACGATGTCCGAGCGCCCGATCGGGTTGAGAAGGTCATTTCAAAGGTACGTGCCCTCGCTGACGCGTCTGGTGCAGCTCCTGATGTTGTTGAGCGAACGTATCGGGCGATGATCGCGGCGTTCATTGATCTGGAGCTGTCGGTTCACGAGAACCACAATGGTACTAACCCGGTGACTGCGGGCGACCGTCACTGACCTTTCACCAACGTCGTCGGCGTGTGTGCGGCCTTCCTATCCGACTGCGTAGGAACTGACAACGCGACCACATGCAGTCGCGACGTTGGTGGAGCGTCCAGATGCCCCGGTGAACTGCGGGTGTCCGCGTCGGCACTGCGTTAGTCGATGGAGACCATGTTCCGTATCCGTCCACGACCGTGGGAGCGCTTCTTCCCTCGTGGTCGTCGGATCGGCCGATCGGTACGCACAACTGATGATGTCGGCGAACAGCCCCATGCTCCTTCGGGCAGGACTTGTGCACGGCGACACCGACGCTGGAGTCCTGGCCGCTGGGCAGGTCGTCGGCATGATCGACGACCTGCCCAGCGTTTGCGAGCTCATCGAACGGATCGTCTTCGAAGCCGAAAGCAGGCTCGACGAACTCCACCAGGCCCGGTAGTGATTCGATCCGGCGAACGAAGAGCCTCAAGTCTCGATCCCGCCGGCGGTCGTACACCTTTCGAAATTCCGGATCGGCATCGCTGGCGCAAATATTTCGGAAGTTGTTGGACACGAACGTGTTTAACACGTCCACGGAGGCGTTACGGTTCCGCCGTCGACAGTGACGGCAGTCAAGCCCACCGATGTCGTCACCCACAGCGAGGCATCGCTGTCACCCGGATTGTCGAGCTGAACCGTCGCCAACTCCGGAACCAACACAACATCTCCAACAGAGAGTTCGTCTCGCTGGCCATCCAAAGTGATCACAGGCGACCCATGAAGAACGAGAAAGACCTCCTCGTGCGAGACAGTGTGCGGTGCTCCGGCAGTACCGGACTCCAGTTCCGTACGCCAGGCGCACAGCTGTCGACTACCGCGAGAGGGCGCCACATAGGAGTGAAATTGTGCGCCGTGCAATTGGTGGGTGTGATGGTCCCCGTTTTTTCGGATCGGCATGCCAACATCCTTTCGTCAGTTCAACTGTCTTTATTGGACAGGTAGACTGACGACATGTCAAGGGACGAACCCCACGCCGATTTGCTGATGTTGCTGATGCGCAGCGCATCTGCCCTGGCAGAGCAGATCAACGCCGCCGTCGTCGCGAAAGGCCATCCGACGCTACGTCCCGCGCATGGCCTGGTCTTTCAGCGAGCGGCCGGCGACGGGGCCACTGTCAGCGAGATAGCCGGCTATCTGGGTATCACGAAACAATCCGCGGCGGTGATCGTCGACGAGCTGGTCGCATCCGGGTACGTGAACAAGGAGCCGCACCCGCACGACCGCCGTTCGCAGCTCGTTCGCCTGACCTCCGCCGGCGTCGACGTGACCACTGCGGCTACCGACGCTGCCCTCTCCTGTTGGAACGCAGCGAGCACGACACTAGGCGCAGACACGATGGCATCACTGGTACGCGCACTCGAGGAGATCGGGAGAGACAGCACACCACGTCCAGTCTGGTGACCCTCAACGACATTGACGCCCAACTGCAAACACACCGACATACCGCGGCAGTGACACGGAGCCGCATGAGTTCGCCACACGGATACGCGAGCGGATCGGTATCGACCTCACCGTCTCTGCCGCCGACTTCGACGGACTGCGCAAACGAGGGAACCCCTCACCGTGCCATCAGCCTGATTGATTGATGCTCACAGGACTCGCAAGAACCCTTGCGGTCGGATCGGGAAGAGCCGTCGACGGTCATCTCCCTCTAGAACGCCAAGGAACGACGAGAGAACGCCGCCAAATAGCGCCGCGAGCCACACGCGGTCTGCCCGGGACAGACCGTCCATGACGGGACGTGATGTTGATGTTCGACGTCAAGGCTTTACTGATAGTGCAAGGTCGCGCACTGCGCTGCCCCGTTCCTTTCTGTTGCCTAGCCCAATAGTCAGACACCGGCCAAAAGCCGACAGTAGCGAACGAATCTGAGACTGAGCGCTAGACCAGGTGCGATGCCGAACTCAGCGGACGTTGAAAGGAGCGGAGAATCACGGCCCCAACAATGATGTAATGACATTATGCATCTAAACCCTTACGGTGAGTATGCCGTCCTGCTTGCCGCATCTCTGGCCAACGATTGGCCAGCCAACCGGGATGGAATCGTCGAGCGGACGCGCGACTTCGGGATGACCATGGACTTCCCCCACTCCACCGTCGACGACCATGCGGTAACCCGCGCGGTCATTGACGCCTGGCTGACGGTCGTCGACGCACGTGATCCCCAAGAACGAGCCGGCCTGCTCAACAGCCATATGGCTTCAGCCGCTGCGTATCCGCGGCTCACAGACCACAACGACGAGGGGTGGCATCTGCACTATCGCGACCGCGACCAGACGCTTTCGCACGTGCTGCTCGCCGTCATCAGCGTCGGGACCGCACTGCACCTCAGCACTCGCGGCATGCACCGCCTTGGCCGATGCGCCGCGGGAGACGCTCCCGGTGACCTGTGCCAGAACGTCGTTGTCGACGTCACTCGCAATGGCCGACAACGCTATTGCTCGGTTCGCTGCGCAAACCGTTCCGCCGTCCGCCGACACCGCGCCCGAACTCACTGACCGACGGCTCGAAAATGCCGCTATCAACACGTCAGCCGGTACAACTGACAGATGAGAACCTTCGTCTGGCGCAATCGCACCCTGATCGTTCTTGCTGTGGTGCTCGCGGTAGTCGGCGGTCTGTGGTGGACGAGAACAACGGATTTCTCGAGGACGGCTGTCGTCGCGTTCAGCCCTGGTAGCCCATTCACACCGTGGCCAGAAAATGAACAGGACTCGTCGCCGGGCATTTTTATTCGAATGCGTTTCACCGCCGAAGATGTACGGGAGGTTGCCGATCGAGTCGCCGAAACCTACGGCGGTTCCGGGGCGGACTACGAATCGGATCTGAGCATCACCAATGCGTCGGAGATCGCCGGAATGGTGGTAACAGCTCACGGTCGAACACCCAGTTCGGCACAACGATTGGCGAACTACGGCGCCTTCGCACTGAGCGCCCTGATCAACGAGGAAACCTTGACGAACACAGGAAAACCGAACGCGACATACGTGCAGGCCACGGAGTAAGACTGCCAGGTAGAGGTCAGGAATCTCTAGCGAAAGAAGCCGTAGACGCTGCTGATTCTTCCGTTCTCCAACACCGCAACGTGCCAGCCGTGGGCCACAGGCGATTCATTTGCCGGGCCAAAGCTCCAGTAGAAGTGCGCGAGGTATCGAAACGCTCACCAACTCTCATGATGCGCTGGCCCGATACATCGACAATGCCAGGACAGCTGTCCCGGGTGATCGACCCTGGGGCTCGACGACAGAGTGACCAGCTAGAACTCGCCGTTGAGTCCGTAAGTGACGGCTGCCGACGAATCAAGTTTCGATCGAAAGAGCAACTAGCGCAGTCAATTACGATCATCCTCCGGTCCACCGAAACAAGACTGTGCGCCATCCCCGTTCCCCCGACTCCGAAGTCGAGGAACCGGCCCAAGCAACGTATCCATCGGGCCGGACGAGTAGCGCGGGTCCGACGTCCGTCCGTCGGGCTTGGATGAGGAACTCTGTTCCACCGTTATCCATCGAGATACTGTCGTGCTCGCGGATGAGGACAAACCCTGGGCGCCTTTGCAGTTCGGTTAACCGACCCTCGTAGAGCGGAACCTCCGTGGCACGAGTTCCGACCAGCTTGCTCTCCCCGGCCGCGGACGGATAGCGCAGTTCGGTGCCGGCGAAACTACCGGCGATAAGGTCACGCAACTTCGGGATCGACAGGACCAACGAAACGAGCAGATTACGCATGACCCTGGCAGGGCGCGCGTGCACAATGACGCTGCGCATCATCAGCCCCGACTGCCTCAGTACTCGCTTACCGATCGGATACCGTTCCCGCTGATAGGTGTCCAGGATCGTCTCGTCGGCACCGGCAAGAACCGCTCCGAGCTTCCACGCCAGGTTGACGCCATCTTGAATGCCGGTATTCATCCCCTGCGCACCCATCGGCGAGTGCACGTGCGCGGCGTCTCCCGCAAGGAAGACTCTGTCGATGCGATAGTCGCGGACCTGACGCTCATCGCAGTGGAAGCGCGAATGCCACCCAACCTCGATGACACCCACGTCATGTCCCATGGCCAGGTTCAGCACACGCACGATCTCGGCCTCGGACACCGGATCGGTATCGGGTACCTGATGATTTCGATCCCAGGTCATCGAGCGATACCAGGAACCGTTCTCATCCTCACGTCCGTAGGGAGCGAGGAATCCGAACTCGTTCGGTGTATCCCCCAAGGTCAAGCCGCCATTGTGCGGGCCGCCGGTCGCCTTCACGTCGGCAAGAATCACCGACGACAGTACGGATTTACCCGGGAACTCGAGCCCGACCAGGTCGCGGACTGTGCTGTGCGCGCCGTCAGCCCCGACGACGTACGTGGCGCGCCACGTCACGCTGGAGCCAGGGTTGTCGTCGCCGCGGGGCCGAGCGCTGACAGTGACACCCGAGCCATCCTGAGCAAGGTCGACAACTTCGACACCGCGGTGAATGTCCGCGCCCTGCTCTACCGCGTACCGTTCGAGGGCCTGGTCGACGTTGGTCTGCGGAGTGATCATCGCGAACTGGTAGCGAGATCGCAGGTGGGTAAGGTCCAGCTTCGCGCGGTTGAACAGCTTCACGCCGGGGGTGGTCGTGCTCGTCGCCAGTAGTTGGTCGGCCAGTCCGCGGGCGTCGAGCAACTCCAGCGTTCGCGCCATGGTTGCAAAAGCGCGACTGGACGGGTTGATCGTCGGCCACCGCTCCAATACCGCTACCGAATGACCAAGGCGCGCAATATCTCCCGCTACAGTCATACCTGCCGGCCCACCGCCGACTACGACTACGTCGACGTGATGGTCCGGCGTCGCACGTCCCGCCGCCGGGATGCTGTTGTTCGGGCCTGTCGTCATCGTCGCTCCGGTTGATAGGAGTTTCGTTTGACGAGTACCCGCAATAGTGGCTTTCAGTGCGGCGGGTGTCTCACTCGCGTAGCGCTTGACTGATCCGCGCTGCCTGCCGGGTGAGGTGATGACGTTCCGCAAGGTTGGGTGCAGACAGCGCCGCATCGGCATACAGCCGCGCAGCGATCGAATGGTCGCCTGCCTTCTCGTGGAGGTACGCCGACGCTGCGGTGTAGCGGGGCAGGTCAGGGTCCACCACGGCGAGGGCAGCAAGTCCTGCGACGGGGCCATCGGCCTCACCGATCGCGACAGCCCGGTTGAGTTGCACTACCGGACTGCCCGTGAGCCGAAGCAACTCGTCGTACCAGCCGACGATCTGAACCCAGTCAGTCTCCTCGGCGCGCGGCGCGTCGGCATGCAGCGCGGCGATAGCGGCTTGGGCCTGGAACTCGCCGAGTCGGTCATGAGCCAGGGCTGTCTGCAGGATGTCGACGCCTTCGGCAATGAGCTCGGTGTTCCACAAAGAACGGTCCTGCTCGGCGAGGGGCACCAGACTGCCGTCGGGCCTGGTTCGCGCCGCGCGCCGAGCATGGTGCAACAGCATTAGCGCCAGCAGTCCCGCGATTTCCTCGTCAGCGACCATCGTCCCCCGCGAGCGCGACGTTCCCGCCAACTGCCGGGTCAGCCGAATCGCTTCGGCGGACAGGTCGACGTCACCGGTGTAGCCCTCGTTAAAGACCAGGTAGAGCACCCGAAGCACGGTCGCCAGGTCACCGGGCTGATCAAACCGCACGTCACGGACCGTGCGTTTGGCCCGGCTGATCCTCTGCGCCATTGTTGCCTCCGGGACGAGGTAGGCCTGGGCGATTTGCCGCGTGGTCAAGCCTCCGACGGCACGCAATGTAAGGGCCACCGCGGAAGCCGGAGTCAATGACGGATGAGCGCAGAGGAAGAAGAGCTGCAACGTGTCGTCGGCGGTCTCCGTCGGTCCGGGTGGTGGTTCGAGGTCGAGTAGCCGTTCACGGTTGCGGCGGGATGCCTCGGAGCGATGGGCGTCGAGAAACTTCCGCCAGGCAACCGTGACTAACCAGCCCTTCGGGTCGGACGGCGGTCGGTCCGGCCAGGTCAGCGCGGCCTGGATGAGTGCTTCCTGCACGGCGTCCTCGGCCGTCGCGAAATCAACTCCGCGGCGCACAAGGACACCGATCACTGCGGGAGTCAGCTCCCGCAACAGCATGTCGTCCATCACCTGGTCTGCCCTGGCCGGCCGGATCACTCGGTGACCGTCGGAGGTGCGGTCAGGAACGGTCGCACCTCGAGCCACTCGTGAATCGGCTTGCCACCGGCTCCGGGGGCGGCTGACAGCTCGCCGGCGAGCTCGAGTGCCCGCTGGTAGGTGTCGACGTCGATGACCATCCAGCCGGCGATCAGGTCCTTGGTCTCCGCGAAGGGTCCGTCGGTGACCGGCGGCCGACCCTCCCCGTCGTAACGGACGAACGTGCCCTGGGGCGAGAGTGCCTGGCCGTCGACGAACTCGCCCGTAGTCTCGAGTCGCGTGGCGAAATCGGACATGTATTTCATGTGGTCCTCAATTTCGCCCGGTGTCCATTGGTCCATCGGGACATCGTTGACGGCCTGGGGTGCGCCGCGGTAATGCTTGAGTAGCAGGTACTTTGCCATGTTGATCTCCTTGGTGTGTGCGGCCCTGTTTGCCGCGTCTACCCCTGGAACGGAGCAGCTAGGCCGTTCTCGACATCCTCGCGAAACCAACCGTGAAGCCCATTCACTCAAAGCACGATGACAGCTTCGATCGGGGGTGCGGAGACGTGGGGAGTGCCGGTACTCAACCAGAATCGGACGCGTCCGAGGCCTGACGCAACAGTGGCGGCGTTGCCCGAGGATTGGTAGCGATCTGCGCGGCTGTCCATCGGATACACCGTCCGACTGCCAGACCCGCCCGTATCGAGATTTTCCCAATGCACGGTGACCGGAATCAAGCATGACGTCAGTTGATGCGGCGCACCCTGCAGTTCCGCAGGTACGTAGAACTCCGGCGACAGCAAGATGTACGCCTCAGCGCCCGGCCACCCAGTCGTCAAACCCACCGTCATGGGGATGCGTGCCACGCCGCATCGTGCGACATCGTCGGCTACCGCCCACGTGTCGCCGGCCTGAACTGGCCCCGAAGCGGCGGCAACTGATCCCGAACCGATCACCGCAGTGAGTGCGATTACTGCGGAAACGACCGCAATTCGGCCCGCGGACAATACTTTTGGCGCAAACATAGGTCTCCTCGGATTCAGCAGATTATCGTCGTGAACCACTATCCCGCGACTCGGCAATATCCCGAGGAATAAACATCACCGTTCGCAACCGAAACGTAATCGAGTCTCTGTCGCTGCTAGGTGTCTGAGCGCGCCGGCGATCACGAATTGAACGTGTTCAACTCTGAAGCGTATCCTCTATTTGAACACGTTCAAATAGAGGAGCCGTCATGAGTGATCGCGGGATCGAGACACGGGAAAAGCTGGTCGAGACAGCACTACGACTCTTCCGGGACGAAGGCTTCCAGGCGACGACCATGCGCCGGATCGCGAGCGAGACCGGCGTCTCGCTCGGCAACGCCTACTACTACTTCGCCGGCAAGGACGAACTCGTCAGCGAGCTGTACGTGGTCATTCAGCGCGATCACCGCGACCGGGCGCTTCCACTCCTGCGCGACGGTGGTTCCCTCGAGGAGAATCTCAAGACCGTTCTGCACGCGGGTCTGGATGTCATGAGTCCCTATCACGGCTTCGGCGGCTCATTCCTGCAGATTGCACTACCGTCCACATCCCGATCCAGCCCGTTTTCGGTCGAGTCGACCGAGGCGAGAGACATGGCGATCGATCTGATGCGGCAGGTTCTGACGGCCTCGAAGCAGCGGACGCCACCGTCCTTGGAAACACAGCTGCCCACACTGCTGTGGCTGACGTATCTGGGCGTGACTTTGCACTGGGTTACCGACTCGTCTCCTGGTCAGACGCGTACCCACACTCTGGTCAACGGTCTTGTCCCCGTCGCCTCGAAGGCAATCAAGCTGGCTCGATTGCCAGTGGCCCGCGGCCTGGTCGGCGACATCGCCAAGCTTATTTCCAATACCACTGCTAGAGAACAGGTTGCAGAGCGATGAACACACTGAACGATGTCGTCATTTGCGGAGCATCGGGTTACATCGGGCGGCAAGTTCGTCAGGCGTTGGAAGCGAGCGGAACCAAGGTGCGGACCATCGGGCGGGGCGGCTCGAGCGATGCCGTCTGGTCCGACGAGCAAGGTGTCGTCGACCTTCTGAACGGCGCAGATCTGGTGGTCAACCTTGCCGGACGCTCCGTAAGCTGCCGATACAACAAACGCAATGCCGATGAGATCTTCTCATCACGGGTGGAAACAACAGCACAACTTGGTCGCGCGCTGGCACGTACGTCGCAGCCGCCCTCACTGTGGGTGAATGCCAGCACCGGCACGATCTATCGAGACGCTCGTGATCGGCCGATGGACGAGAAGTCCGGTGAACTGGGGAAAGGATTCTCCGTCGCAGTCGCCCGGGCCTGGGAACAAGAACTCTTCGATGCGCCCACGCCCGTACGGAAGGTGGCGCTACGTATGTCGATCGTTCTCGGCGCCGGTGGCGGAGCGATCAACCCACTCATCAATCTGGCTCGGATGGGCTTCGGCGGAAAAATGGGCGATGGCAGGCAGATGTTCAGCTGGGTGCACATCGATGATGTCGTTCGCTCGATCACCCACATTGCCGAACATCAGGACATCGCCGGTCCGGTCAACATCGCGACGCCCTTCCCCGTGACCAATGACGAAATGATGAGTAAGGTGCGGGCGACCCTGGGTCGGCAGCGCGGGTTGCCGACACCCGGCTGGATGTTGGAGTTCGGCGCACGGATCATCCGCACCGAATCTGAACTTGTACTCAAGAGCCGCTGGGTCGAGCCGGGAGTACTCGCTGACACGGGATTTCAGTTCAAGTTTCCGACGCTGGATTCGGCGCTCGAGCAGATCGCTCGAGAAACACCGCGAGGCTTGCTGCCGGTAGCGCTGGGCTGAGCGTCAGGCGCGACTCCGGGCTACGTAGAGCAGCTATCCGGTCGGCTTGTGATTGATCGCGATATGCCGGTCGATTCGGATGTGCTCGTCCAACGTCGGGTAGCGCAGGCCCGTGTCCTGCCCGTATCCCTGGGGCCGCAGCCACGCCAGAACATCGCCCCAGAACCAGATACCTCCGGCCACGGAGTTGTAGGGAACGGGGAAGGGCGTCGACGCCTGTCTTACTCCGCGCACCCACTGCCCCACTGCTTGCCTCGTTACTCCGGCGCGATCGGCGATGTCCTGCCTCGAGACGAGGTCCGGATGGGTCCGCTCCGGCCTTACGCCTTCGCCGACGAGTTGGTCGACGAGAGTGATCGCGGTGGTAGCAGCCCGCATGCCTTCTGCGGTGAGGGTCAACAGTTGAAGGCCTTTGCGCTCTTCTACCCTGCCGCCCAAGGTGTTTGCGAGCATCTGCTCCTGCGAGAGGGTCAGCAAGGGAATGATGAAAGTGAATTCGTAACGCTGGTACAGATCGTCGGCCACTCCAATAACTTAGCCGCACGCTGCACTGTTTCCGGATGGACACACCCGTAACGCCTGGCACCCGCACAATGGGCTGATGATCGAAGTGGAAGACGCGCAGTTCGAGGAGATGGTCAAGCGAGCCTTAGATGGTTTGCCGCCGAAATTAGGCCGCGAAATGGCCAACGTTGCTGTCACCGTCCAACTCGAGGGGGGACCCCCCAATTTGCTCGGCCTCTACCAAGGCATTCCCCTCACCAAGCGAACAACGACGTACGCGGGTGTACTTCCGGATCGCATCACGATCTACCGTCGTTCAATCTGTTCGATCTGCAACACCGAGGACGATGTCATCGAGCAGGTACGACGCACGGTGATCCACGAAATCGGCCACCACTTCGGGATCGGGGATCCGCGTCTGCGGGAGCTAGGCTGGTAAGCGCGGTCAGACCCGTGACGTCCTCACCACGCGTATCACCGTCATGATCAGCGCGAGCACCGCAACTCCGATCGCGGCATAAATCAGGGTGCTCACGCCCCAATCGTTCTGTATGACCACGAAATCTCCGGTATCGACATCTGTTCCGCTACATTCATTGCCGATCGGCCACCAAGTCTGTGCATCTTCAACTGAACCGATCGCCTGTTCCCAGTTAGGTGCCCGGTACCCGAACTGTTCCGGAAAAATCTCGCGACACCCATGCGAGTTAATCCATCGATACTGAGCAACAGAGAGCGCGCCGTAGGCCAGCAGCATCGCGGTTCCGGCCAAACCCGCGCATCGTTTCACCACCTGGTCGCGGGACCGAACTGCGACGCCGAAAACCATGACGATGATGATGATCGCAAAAAGTTGCATAGCGCACACAGTGCCACAAAGCGACCAGGTGGTATCCACATTGACGGACGTTGAAACTGCGACAGATCGGTTACTCCGTACGCCCGATTTCGTAGGACAGAACGAACTGATAGCCACCGTCACTGTGTCCGGCGATAGACAAGTCAGCAACGCCGCGTAGGTCGACCAATCCCCCGGTTCCCAGACCCGGCACCACCTCTACCCGCGCCGACACCGCTCCTTGATCTTGACTACCGATGTGCTGAAACACGCACGTTCCCTCATGTCCACCGATCGAACCCTCGAAGCGCTCGAGTCCGAGAACGGGAGCAGCATCAGCCTTGTAGGCAATCAGATACACCAATGTGCTGGTCCCTTCGAGGTCTCCGGTGTACGAATAGCTCACTGCGGCTTGGGTAACACCGCGCTGTGGATAATAAGCGCCGCCGGCAGTCGTCCCGGTGCCGTCGATGTCCGTGACCAGGGATTCAGACCACGACGCGATGGAAAACTTGGCTTGCGCGCTCTGTGAGAAGTTCATGTCTAGAGACTCTAAGTGCCTGACAGACACGGTTTCTTGAACAAATGCGACACGTATTCTGGACGAATGCCCCCTGTGTCAGGACACCCCGAGGCGATAGTCCACCCAACACCGGGTGCCGAAGCATTCCAGGTCGAACGGATCGCACCTCGACGCGAGTTGGCTGAATTCGTGGATTACCACTGGCTTGTGCGGTGGGCGGTAACGGAGCCACATCGGCAACAAGTAGTTCCTCAACCACGGGTTCATATCGCTGCCGAAGACGGACAACTGCTGGTACACGGGGTCTCGCGGAAACCGTTTTACCGAACACTCACCGGAAGTGGACACGTGTTGGGCGCGGCCTTCCACCCCGGAGGGTTCCGGCCGTTCCTCGGTGGGAGCGTCGGTGCGATTTCTGGAACGGTCCAGCCCGGACGCACGTTACTCGGCGACGACGATCGCCCCTCTGCCGCAAGGATTCTCACGGGCACAGACAGCGCCGAGATGATCGACACCTTCGAGCGGTATCTCCTGCGAACAAATCCAGTTCCGGATCCCAAGAGTCGCGAGGTGAACGCCCTGGTTACCGAGGCCCACAACAACCACACCATAGTCCGAGCCGACCAACTCGCGACTCATGCCGGCTACAGTCTCCGTACCCTGCAGCGGTTGTTCACCGACTACGTCGGCGTCGGGCCAAAATGGGTTATTCAACGGTTCCGTATCCTCGACGTGGCCGGTGTCGCCCATTCCGGTGACCGGGTCGATTGGTCTGAGCTTGCCTACTCACTCGGCTTCAGCGACCAGGCTCATCTGACACGCGCCTTCACCCACGTCGTCGGAACACCGCCGGCGACCTACCGACGCGAACGTGCAGGGTGACATCAAACTCACCTAGAGGCCGAAAATTAGCTAGAGGTTGATAATCGGCGACTAGTGATGTCAGCTGTACCAACACACCGCAATAACTGAACACTTACAGGAGTTCGCATGGTCAACCTGATCCAGATCGACCCAGCCGTCCCGGCAACATACGCGATGAGCCGACAGAAGGCTGCCGAATTCTTGGGCATCTCGGTAGACAGCGTGGGTTTCCTTCTCAAATCCCGCTACCTCCCGGACCTCGACGCTCGTCGCCTCCTGTCGATGGCAGGCCAGCCGTGGCTCTACAGCGACGGCGACTACCCCGTCCTGCAACAGGGCGCTTCGGAACACGCACCCAAGAAGTTGGTCCCGCCGCGTAAGTACATCGGTGAGAGCGCTGCTCACTCCGACATCGAATGCGTCGAAGCCAACCAGGGCGTCTGGGCCGGATTCAACGTCGACCATGTTCTGGCCGCACGTTTCCTTCCCGTCACGCTGCGCAAGTTCCCCGTCTCCGTCCTCCAGATCCACGAAGCGAACAGCGCCGACGAAGAGCGAGTGTCGTTTGTCGCTACCCTCGCGGGCCGTGTCCGCGAACTGGGAGCCCCGCACCTCAACTACATCGACAAGTCACTGAGCGCCGAAGATCAGGAGATCGTCAGGACTCTCCTCACTTCACGCAGCACCTCGACAGTGCCCGGTCCGTGCGGAAAGCTCAAGCAGCCCAACGCTTAACGAGAAGGCCTCTGCACTGCTGCGCAGCAGTTGATTGCGCAGGAAACACCGTTGGCGGTTCCGCCCAGCAACGGCTCGTTCCCCAGCCGCAGAGGCCTTTCACCGTTCATCAGTTCCGCGATAAGCGTCGGCACCAACTGGGCAAAACGTTGATCTCGGCCGGGTGTCGCGGCGCGCACGAAGTCCAGACCTAGTTCTGCCGCTTTGTCTTTGGCCTCGGTATCGAGATCCCACACCACTTCGAGGTGGTCGGACACAAATCCGACCGGACAGACGATGACGGCGCGAACGTCCTTGGTGGACAACACTTCCAGGTGATCGCAGATGTCGGGATCGAGCCACGGTACCTGCGGCGGTCCTGATCGCGACTGCCACACCAGATCAAAATCGTCGACGCCAACTGCCTGCGCGACGAGTCGTGCAGCCTCCGCGACTTGACGGCTGTACAGGTTGCCGCCGAGTTCCGGCGGTCCGGCATTCTTGTCGGCAGCGATCGGCACCGAATGTGCGGTGAACACCAAGCGAGCGCCATCGCGCGTAGCTTCCGGCAAGGATGCTCGTGCGTCGCGCACTCCGTCGGCAAAAGCGCCGATGACCAGCGGATGGTCGTAATACTGGCGAAGTTTCGTGAGCGTGGGTGCGCCCGCGCCGACAGCAATCCGAGCTCGAGAAATATCCTCGTGATACTGACGGCAACCGGAGTAACCGCCCCACGCCGACGTCGCAAACACCGCTGCGTTGCGAATTCCGTCGTCACGCATTTTTGCGACGGTGTCCTCGACCAGGGGATGCCAATTGCGATTTCCGAAGTAAATCGGCAATTCCAGCCCTGCACTGGCCAGTTCCGATTCGACGCGTGCGATCAGGTCTCGGTTGAGTGCGTTGATGGGCGAGACGCCACCGAAATGCATGTAGTGCTCAACAACTGCGTCGAGACGCTCCGGAGGTACTCCCCTTCCCCGCGTGACATTTTCGAGGAAGGGCCTGACGTCTTCGGGTTTTTCGGGACCGCCGAACGACAACACGAGAAGGGCATCGAACGAGGTGTCCACACTGGCGGTCATACGTTCAATCTTGCGTGATGCCGTTATCGGGGAGAAATCCGGGTACTCGAGCCATGGCGACTGAACAGCCACGAGGAGGAACCCATGAGCATCACTGATAACCAGTCACAGACGACCCAGCGACTATCCATCCAAGAGGTCGACCCCGACGCCTACAAGGGCATGCTGGCCATCGAAAAATACGTCCACTCGGGCGACCTCGAACCCAAAACCATCCATCTGCTCAAGATCCGCGCCTCACAACTCAACGGCTGCGCCTACTGCTTGGACATGCACACCACCGAGGCCCGAAAAGACGGCGAAGACCAACGTCGACTGGACGTCGTATCAGCTTGGCGGGAGGCGACCTCGTGGTTCAGTGAGCCGGAGCAAGCCGTCCTGGAATTCACCGAACAAATGACGCTGATCGGGCAAGGCGGAGTGTCGGATGAGGTCTGGGCACGTGTGAAGGCGTCGTACACCGACAGTCAGGTAGTCCGCCTGTTGATGGCAGTCTCAGCAATCAACGTCTGGAACAGGCTGGCAATCTCGACGCATCAGACACTGCCCGCTCTGTAGTCCAGGATCCACATCACGCGGCAGGTTCGTCTTCACCGGGAGGCGGAACCTCCTGGTGAAGACGAACCGATAAGACCTGCGTGTATCAGCCAACCATCGCGTGGAAGCCACCGTCGACGTAGATGATCGACGCGGTGGTGCCAGGCAGCCAATCCGAGAGAACGGTGCACACGGTCTTGGCGACGGGCTCGCGGTCGTCGACATCCCAACCGATCGGTGCAGCGCCGTCCCATGCGGTGTTCAGCTTGTCGAGCTCGGCGCCCGGGCCGGTGCTGTCGCCGGCAATAGCCTTGGCTGCGAGCGTCTTGATCGGGCCGGAAGACACCAGGTTGGAGCGAATGCCTCGCACACCGACCTCCTTGGCGACATACCGGTTGACAGCCTCGAGAGTGGCCTTGGAGACGCCCATCCAGTTGTAGAACGGCATCGCGCGTGCCGGATCGAAATCCATGCCGACGATGGACCCGTTGTCATTGAGCACCGGCATCAGGGCCTTGGCCAATGCACTGTACGAGTAGGCGGAAACCTCCAGTGCGACAGCCACATCGGACCACGGTGCATCCATGAACGGACTGCCCAGGCACGAACGGGGTGCAAATCCGATGGAATGGACGACGCCGTCGATACCCTCGGGTGCCAACTCGCGGACGCGATCAGCCAGGGTGGCGAGATCCTCGGGGTTCTGAACGTCGAGAGAGATGGCGGGCGGCACCGGCTGCGGCAGACGCTGAGCGATGCGGTCGATCAGGCGCAGACGATCGAATCCCGTGATCAGCACCTTGGCGCCCTGCTCCTGCGCGACCTTGGCCACGTGGAACGCAATAGACGCATCGGTAATGATGCCGGTGACAAGAATGGTCTTACCCTCGAGCAAACCGCCCATGAGTTGTCCTCCTGATGTGAGACGAAACGAAGAATGGAAGTGTGAAGACGGAGCTAGTGACCCATGCCCAGGCCACCGTCAACAGGAATGACCGCACCCGAAACGTAAGCCGAATCATCGGAAGCGAGGAAACTGACCACTGCCGCAACATCTTCCGGCTTTCCGGTGCGCTGCAGCGGGATGAACTCGGTGGCCTTGTCCTTGACGTCGTCGCCCAGAGCGGCCGTCATGTCCGTCTCGATGAAGCCGGGAGCGACAACATTTGCGGTGATCGAGCGGGAGCCCAGTTCACGCGTCAGTGACCGTGCGATGCCGATAATGCCGGCCTTGGACGCGGCGTAGTTGACCTGGCCGGCTTGACCGGCCATGCCGACGACGGAGCCGAGAAAGATGAACCGGCCGAAACGGGCACGCAGCATCGAACGCGTCGCACGCTTGGAGAGGCGGAACGTGCCGGTGAGGTTCGCGTCCAGGACGCTGGTGAACTGCTCTTCGCTCATCCGCATGATCAAGGTGTCGTCGGTGACTCCGGCGTTGGCGACGATGACCTCGACGGGTCCCTGATGCGCCTCGACCTCTTTGAATGCACGGTCGATCGACTCGGTATCGGTGACGTCGCAGACGACGCCGAACAGGCCTTCGGGGACACCGGATCCGCGGTGCGTGACCGCTACCTTGTGTCCGTCGGCGGCCAGGCGCTGAGCTACAGCCAAGCCGATGCCGCGGTTGCCGCCGGTGACGAGTACCGAGCGCGGAGTCGTGACGGTCCGTTCGGACACCACAGGGGTGGAGGGGGTAGACATGGCGATCAACCTATCAATTCTGCGAGGGCCGAGTACCGGCAATTGACGGACAGTGAGAAACAGTTCGTGGCTACGGCAGTCGCTGGCGGGTTACCAGAGCGACGATCAAACCTGCAGTGGCAAACAAAACTCCGAGGATCAGCCACGGTTTGCTGGCGTCGCCGCGAGTGGTCTCGAAACCGATCTGCTCTTCGAGCGTGTCGTAGACGTCGCGCAACTCTTCGAGACTCGACGCCGTGAAAAAACTTCCACCGGACAGATTCGCGATTTCCTTGAGCGACGCATCGTCGACGGGAACGGGGATGCGGTCACCTTCGATCTCGACTCGGCCGTAGGTTGTGCCGAACGAGATGGTGGAGATCGGAACGCCTTTGTCCTTGGCCTGACGGGCTGCGGTGAATCCGCCGCGCGGGTCGTCCTCACCTTCGGGGACGGTCTGCTTGCCGTCGGACAGCAGCACGATTCGGGCCGGAGGCGCCTGATCACTACCACCGAGGACGGCAGCCAACGTCTCGATCGACTGCAACGACGTGAAGATCGCTTCGCCGGTCGCCGTCCGCTCACTGAGTTTGAGGTTGTCGATGGCAATCTTGGTCGCGTCGCGATTTGTCGTGGGAGACACCAGGACTGATGCCGTGCCCGCAAACGCGACCAGCCCGAGATTGATGCCCGGCGTCAGACCGTCGGCAAACGACTTGGCGGCTTCCTGCGCCGCCGCAAGGCGAGTCGGTTCGACGTCGGTGGCCTGCATCGACAGAGACACGTCGATCACGAGGATCACGGTGGCGCGGTTCCGCGGAACCTTCTTGTCTGCAGTCGGACCTGCCAACGCCACGGTGAAGAACACCAACGAGATCACCATCAAAATGGCAGAGACGTGGCGCCAACGTCCGGGCCGCGACGGCGCCACCTTCTCGAGGAGCGCGAAGTTCGTGAACCGCATTGTGTGCTTCTGCCGTTGCTTCTGCACAACGACGTAACCGACCACCAACGCGATGACAACAGCCAGGAACAGCAGCCACCACGGCGCAGTGAATTGCGAAAGACTCACGAACGAACTCCCCCAGATCCGGCGCCGGCACCATACGTGTGGCGGCGAGCCGAGATGAATCGAACAACGTCGGCGATCCAGTCACGATCGGTATGCAGCGACATCAGCGGTGCCCCACACCGGCGCAATGCCTGCTGAACCTCGACGCGATGCTCCGCCGCCACGCGCGCAAAATCTGCACGCAACTGCGGAGTAGTCGAAAACTCGCGTGTCCGACCGGACTCCGGATCGTGCAGAACCACATCACCGACGTCGGGCAATTCGAGATCGCGCGGATCAACAACCTCGACGCCGAGCACGTCGTGGCGACCGGAGATTGCACGCAACGGTCGTTCCCAATCGGTGGGTCCGAGGAAGTCGCTGATCACCACAGCCAACCCGCGACGACGCTGCGGGCGACGCAAGGCCTCGATAGCGCCCACAAGATCTCCGCGCACCCCGTCCGGAGCGTGCGGCGTCGTGGCGATCTTGCGAAGCATCGCCTGAGCATGAACACGACCACCACGAGCCGGAATGCGCGTCATCTGCTCACCCGTCGAAATGATTGCGCCGACGCGATTGCCACCCGAACTCGTCAGGTGGGTCACCGCGGCAGCGGCAGCAACAACCAGATCACGCTTCTCACAGCCCGCAGTACCGAAATCGAGACTCGCGGACAAGTCGATCACCAGCCACGTCTCGAGTTCCCGGTCCGCCACCGACTGCCGCACATGCGGGTGCGTCGTACGAGCCGTGACCGACCAATCCATTTGCCGCACATCGTCACCGGGCTGATACTCGCGAGCCTCACCTGGTTCGGAGCCAGGCCCCGGGATGAGCCCGAGATGATCGCCGTGCAGTACGCCGTCGAGGCGTCGGCGAACCGTCAACTCGAGCGTCCGCAAAGCCGCGGTCAATCGTGGATCACGAAGTTCACCGGACTCGAACGACGGCGGTGCGCCGGCATGTCCGGGAAGGTGACTTTCGGTCACTGCGGGCGACTCATCGGATCAGGACTCATGACCGGTGCGCCGTTCCCTTGACCGTTGACGCTGCCCGGCGGAGTGAATTGCGGTGCAGGCGCGACCTGTTGGGCCTGCGGCGGTCCGGTGACCGTCGGTACCGGACGTGCAGCGATCTGCGGCAAGCCGACAGTCTGCAATACCCGCGCAATGACGGCGTCGGGAGTGACTTCGTCAGCCAAAGCGTCGTAGGACAACACGAGACGGTGACGCAAAACGTCCGGGATGACCTCGACGACGTCCTGAGGCACAACGTAATCGCGGCCCCGAACAAATGCGAGGGCACGTGAGGCGGCAATGATGCCGAGCGTCGCACGCGGCGATGCTCCGTACGCGATCCAACCGGCGACGTCGTCCAAACCGAACTCGCGCGGCGTACGGGTGGCCGCGATGACACGAACCACGTAGTCGACCAACGCGTGATGGACAAAAACGCTACTTGCGACGCGTTGGAGTCGAACCAACTCTTCGGGCCCGAGGATCTGGTGCGGCTCCGGTGCTGCGACGCCCATGCGATAGACGATTTCGCGTTCTTCTTCGACCGTCGGGTAATCGACCAGGATCTTGAACAGGAAGCGGTCACGCTGCGCTTCGGGAAGCGGGTAGACGCCCTCGTTCTCGATGGGGTTCTGCGTTGCCATCACCAGGAACGGGTCCGGCATGTGGTAACGCTTGCCGCCGATGGAGACGTGACGCTCAGCCATGACCTCGAGCAAAGCCGACTGCACCTTGGCGGGCGCACGGTTAATTTCGTCGGCAAGGACGAAGTTCGCGACGACGGGGCCGAGTTCGGTGTCGAACTCTTCGCGTCCCTGACGGTAAATGCGCGTACCGATCAAGTCGGTAGGCACGAGGTCCGGAGTGAACTGCACGCGGGAGAAAGAACCACCGACCACCTTCGCGAAGGTTTCGACGGCCAGCGTCTTGGCCACGCCGGGCACACCTTCGAGAAGCACATGTCCCTTGGCCAACAGGCCGACGAGTATCCGCTCGACCAGACGATCCTGACCGACGATGACACGTTTGACCTCGTAGATCGCTCGTTCCAAAGTCTGCACGTCGGCAGCGAGAGACGGCGCTACCCCGCCAGTAGTTCCACTCGCTTTGTCTACGTCGACCGATCCGATCGAATCTTCACGTGAGGTCACCAAGAATCCATCGCTTTCACCTAGAAAAGTTCCGACAGTAACGCGTTCCATGCCAACTATTCCAGGTAGTTGCCCGCGATGCCGTAACCCCACGTCGACACGGGCAACCGAACCAGACAACAGGGGCGTCGAGGACTCAGCTGTTGGTTGCGATCAAGACACCAATCGCACGGCATACGGCGTCATACCGCCCCAGCGGACAGGCGAGACCATGACACTGGAACCGGACTGCGGAGCTTCGAGCATCTGCCCGTTGCCGAGATAGAGCGCCACGTGCTGACTTGCGTTGGGGCCATAGAAGATCATGTCGCCGCGCTTCATCTCCGACGCCGGAACCTGGGTACCCGCGGTGTACTGGTAGCCGGTGTAGTGCGGCAAGGAGATTCCGACACCCGCGAAGGCATAGATCATCAGACCCGAGCAGTCGAACCCGATTTTGTTGAAGTCGCCGTAACTGTCGGCTACTCCGCCGTCACGGATTCCGCGTGTCGGCCCGTTCTCGTCGCCGCCGCCCCATGCGTACTGAATGCCGAGCTGCGACATTCCCCGGTCGATGACCGATTCAATTGCAGAACTGCCACCGACAGCGGGCGGCGTCGGCTTGGGCTTCGGAGTCGTCGTCGGCGGCGTGGGCTTCGGTGCGGTGGGCTTCGGCGTCGTGGGCTTCGGTGTGGCGACCGGAGTGTCCTCGTCGGTCGAGGTGTCCTCGTCCGTCGATGTGTCTGTGTCAGTCGACGTGTCCTCGTCATCGTCGCCGGGGATGACGGTGGGCGTCGGATCTTCGACGGCGGTGTGTGGACGCTGAGCAGCGGCCAGAGCGGCAGCGCGGTCCTTTGCTGCCTGATCGGCGGCAGCGCGTGCAGCAGCTTGCGCGGCGGCTTCCTTCGCTGCCGCTTCGAGAGCAGCCTGATGTGCTTCTTCGGCGCGACGCTGTTCATCCCAGGTTGCGTATGCCTGACGCTGACCTTGAAGACCGGCAACCGCATTGCGAGCGGCGTCCAGCTGAGCTTGCGCAGAGTTGCGATCTGCTTCGATGGCGGCCTTTTTCGCAACCTGCTGATTAAGTGCGTTGCGGGCAATCTCGATTGCCTGCTCGGCCAAGGCCTTCAAATTTGCGGCAACCTCAGCCGCAGCATCGGCTTGCTGCTTGGCCTGACGGGTCTCGGAATCCTTGTTTGCCTGCTCGGTCCGTGCGCGTTGCAAACCGTCGAGCACGGCACGCTGAGAACTGGAGAGCAATTTGAGGACCTGAGCGCGGTCCAAGACGTCGCCCGGGCCCTTGGCATCGAGGAACGACGAGATCGATGCCGTGTTGGTGCCCTTGACGTAACTCGATCGGGCATATTTGTCGAAATCGGTCTGCGCTACCGCGATCTGCGCCCCGGCGTCCTTGAGTGCTTGCTTGGTGACACCGACGGCTTGGGCCGCGGTATCCGCGGCGCCTCGTGCGTTCTGCAGGTCGACAAGGGTCTTGTTGACGTCTTCGCGTTTGATGGCAACGTCGTTGTCGAGCGACGTCAACTGTTCGTTGGCTGCAGCAACTTGGTTGATCAGTGCGCTGACGGTGCCGACGTTCGACGAAACCTGAGAATCTGCGGAAGCGATTTCGGAATCACTGGGATTGCGCGGTGGCGGAGGTACTGCTGCACCGACGCCGGGTGTTCCGACGACCAGTGCGCTGACAATGCCGATACCGACTACAAGCTGTGCCAGGCGGGCCGACGCTCGGGAAGGTCCACGACGGCTGAGTCCGCCACGTGTTACTTGCCTCACAAATAACTCTCCCTCGCGTGTTCGCCACGGGCCCGCTGGGTCGCCGATCCGTGCGGGGAGGGAATGCGCAGGAAGCTATGACGCCGCGTGGGCGTCATCGGTGAGCGTGAGCCGAATCGGTTCCGCTCTCCTTGATGCGGTTCGACTTCGATGCCTGGCGCCCGAAAATGTGCGGCGTCATGCAAAGTCCATCGAACAACAACAGTCTTTCTGCGACACTTCTTCCCCAAAAAGTGCCAGTTGCACCGTACGACACTTGAGAGAACTTTGGAAACTTTAGCCACAAATAACACAAAGAGTATTTCGCCAGGTGAATGGCCGTATCTACCAAAAAGTGCAGGTACTCACCCCAAATGCGGGTGAGTACCTGTTTTCACGAATTATGTGGAGGTTTTGCGTGTCGCGCGACGCTTACGCCGATCCGGTGGGTCCGACGGTCCGTTGCACCGAACTCTCAACGTGCCCGCTTTGTTCGGTTTCGGGCTCTCGACGCCACTTCGCCACAAAAGTAACCGCTGCAATGATCGCCACGATTGCCACCAACAGCACTGTGTACAGCGCCCACGGAGGCCCCGGTTCGACGATCTCGTGCGAGAAACGATCAGCGGTACTGGCAGCACTGTCACCGAACGCAATATCCTGTGCAGTCTCTAGTTGGACTCGGCTGACGGAATCGCTGTAGCTGCCCATCCAGTTCGGGCTCAGGACCAGAACAGTGCCACCTTCGGTTTCACCGACCGTGGTGGCGAGATCCCGCAAATCTGTATCCCGGCCTGGGTTCTCGTCGAGCACGACCACGCTCAAGTCGATTCCACGCTCACGGGCATCAGCGACTACCGCCGTCAGAGCGGCGACGTCGCCGGCCGGCGCGGAAACTCCGCTCTGCGCAACGTCCGCGAGAACGTCGTCGAGATCGACGGTCGACGGGACCTCGACATGCAGCGGCTGGCTCGACTGCAGGGGCGTGAAGACCAAGTGTGTAGGAGCAGACATCTCTCATCCGGGTGCTGTTCGGATTCACCCAGAACGTAACTGTGTGAAATTCATCCGAGGTCATGGTCGGTGGCTCGGCCGCCGAGGTATTCAGTGGCACAGCCGTGGCGGGCCTGAAAGCACACTACTTGAGGTTGAGTGCGACTCCGCGTCACATCGACGCATGGCACATCTCGACGCTGAACGATTGTGTGCCCGGTCACCCAGTCCGCCCTGCGTTGCGCAGCCTCGCAGACTACGTGAAGATTGTGTCGGTCGAGTTGCCCCGAAGTCTCACAGGACAAGCGTACTGTTAGACTTCAGACCGAGAGGTACCTCGGTTCGGCCGAGTCCGATTCAGCTCCGATGTTCAGACAGTTCCGAAAATGAACTGTGCGATTGGCGTGAGCTGGCAATGGATACGCCGAGTAGAAGTACCTCGCTTCAGCTGCCGACACAGCCCCGTCGGTGGCGACCCTCATAGACGAGTGGAGCAGACGTGAGCACCAGTATTGATTCGTTCGGAGCCAAGGGAAACCTCGAGGTCGGTGAGAACTCTTACGAGATCTTCCGCCTCTCGGCAGTCCCCGGTACCGAGAAATTGCCTTATTCCTTGAAGGTTCTCGCTGAGAACCTTCTCCGCACCGAAGACGGTGCCAACATCACCGCGGATCACATCCGCGCAATCGCAAGCTGGGATCCCGCAGCGGAGCCGAGCATCGAAATCCAGTTCACGCCGGCCCGCGTGATCATGCAGGACTTCACCGGCGTTCCTTGCATCGTCGACCTCGCCACCATGCGTGAGGCTGTCACCACCCTCGGCGGCGACCCGAACAAGGTCAACCCCCTCTCCCCCGCCGACATGGTCATCGACCACTCGGTCATCCTCGACGTCTTCGGCCAGGCCGACGCTCTCGAGCGCAACGTCGACCTCGAATACCAGCGCAACGGCGAGCGTTACCAGTTCCTCCGTTGGGGCCAGGGCGCATTCGACGACTTCAAGGTCGTCCCCCCGGGAATGGGCATCGTTCACCAGGTCAACATCGAGTACCTGGCGCCCACCGTCATGTCCCGTAACGGACAGGCATACCCCGACACCTGCGTCGGCACCGACTCGCACACCACGATGGTCAACGGCCTCGGCGTGCTCGGCTGGGGCGTCGGCGGCATCGAGGCCGAGGCAGCAATGCTCGGTCAGCCCGTCTCCATGCTCATCCCGCGCGTTGTCGGCTTCAAGCTCTCCGGCGAGATCAAGCCCGGCGTCACCGCTACCGACGTCGTTCTGACCGCTACCGAGATGCTCCGTAAGCACGGCGTCGTCGGCAAGTTCGTCGAGTTCTACGGTAAGGGCGTCGCCGAGGTTCCGCTCGCGAACCGCGCAACCCTGGGCAACATGAGCCCCGAATTCGGTTCCACCGCAGCGATTTTCCCGATCGACAGCGAAACCATCGATTACCTGCGCCTCACCGGCCGCAGCGACGAGCAGCTTGCTCTCGTCGAGGCGTACGCCAAGGAACAGGGTCTGTGGCACAACCCCGATCAGGAGCCCGTCTTCTCCGAGTACATCGAGCTGGATCTGGGAACCGTTGTTCCCTCGATCGCCGGCCCGAAGCGCCCGCAGGACCGAATCCTGTTGTCGGAGTCCAAGCCTGCATTCCGCAAGGACATCCACACCTACGTGGACGACAACGCCCCGGCCGAGCACACTCAGCTCGACGAGGCTGTCGAAGAGTCCTTCCCGGCCTCCGATCCCGCTGCGCTCTCGTTCGCTGACGACGGAGCGGTCAACGTTCTCTCGGCTGCAAACGGCGCACAGGGCCGTCCGAGCAAGCCGGTAGTCGTCAAGTCCGAGGCCGGCGAATTCGTCCTCGATCACGGCGCCGTCGTCGTTGCCGGCATCACGTCCTGCACCAACACGTCCAACCCGTCGGTCATGCTCGGTGCCGCACTTCTCGCGCGCAACGCCGTCGAAAAGGGTCTCTCCACCAAGCCTTGGGTCAAGACGAACATGGCTCCCGGCTCGCAGGTTGTCACCGACTACTACGAGAAGGCCGGCCTGTGGCCGTACCTCGAGAAGCTCGGCTACTACCTCGGCGGATACGGCTGCACCACGTGCATCGGTAACACCGGACCGCTGCCCGAGGCAGTCTCCAAGGCGATCAACGACAACGACCTTTCGGTCACCGCCGTGCTCTCCGGTAACCGTAACTTCGAGGGTCGCATCTCCCCCGACGTGAAGATGAACTACTTGGCTTCCCCGCCGCTCGTGATTGCATACGGGCTCGCCGGAACCATGGACTTCGACTTCGAGACCGACTCGCTCGGCAACGACACCGAGGGCAACCCGGTCTTCCTCAAGGACATCTGGCCGTCCACGCAGGAGATCGAAGAGACGATCAAGTCGTCGATCGATCAGGACATGTTCCGCAAGTCCTACGCGACCATCTTCGCGGGCGACAGCCGCTGGCAGAACCTCGAAACCCCGAAGGGTGACACCTTCGAGTGGGACGAGAACTCCACCTACGTGCGGAAGCCACCGTACTTCGACGGCATGACGATGGATCCGGCTCCGGTCAAGGACATCAAGGGCGCTCGCGTTCTGGCACTGCTCGGCGACTCGGTCACCACCGACCACATCAGCCCGGCAGGTCCGATCAAGGCCGGTACCCCCGCCGCGCAGTACCTCGATTCCCATGGCGTCGCGCGTGCGGACTACAACTCGCTCGGTTCGCGTCGCGGCAACCACGAGGTCATGATTCGCGGAACGTTCGCGAACATCCGTCTGCGCAACCAGCTTCTTGATGATGTCTCGGGTGGATACACCCGCGACTTCACGCAGGAAGGTGCGCCGCAGGCGTTCATCTACGACGCGTCGCAGAACTACCAGGCAGCCGGCATCCCGCTGGTAGTCCTGGGTGGCAAGGAGTACGGCTCCGGCTCCTCGCGTGACTGGGCAGCCAAGGGCACCAGCCTCCTCGGCGTCAAGGCCGTCATCACCGAGTCGTTCGAGCGTATTCACCGCTCCAACCTCATCGGCATGGGCGTTGTCCCGCTGCAGTTCCCGGTCGGCGAATCTGCCGGCTCGCTCGGCCTCACCGGCACCGAGACGTTCGACATCGTCGGCGTCGAGAAGCTCAACGAGGGCGTTACCCCGAAGACCATGAAGGTCATCGCCACTCGCGAGAACGGCGACAAGGTCGAGTTCGACGCAGTCGTGCGCATCGATACCCCCGGTGAAGCGGATTACTACCGCAACGGTGGCATCCTGCAGTACGTGCTCCGCAACATGATCCGCGGCTAGTTCGCCAGCCTGCCTTTAACCGCGCGGCGGACTCAGCGATCTTGCTGAGTCCGCCGCGTGCGTTAGGTACCGGTTTATGGGTGAAACCGATTCTGCGGGAGCCGAATCGGATGAGCAGAGAAGCGCGAGACGAGGACAACAACGTGCCCAAGGTCAGTGAAGACCATCTCGCGGCACGGCGCAGTCAGATCCTTGACGGCGCCCGCCGCTGCTTTGCGGAATACGGCTACGACGGCGCCACCGTCCGCCGACTCGAAGAAGTGACCGGGTTGTCCCGTGGGGCGATCTTCCATCACTTCAAGGACAAAGACGGCTTGTTCCTCGCCCTGGCCAGTGAGGACGCAAGCCGTATGGCGGACGTCGTCGCCGAAGAAGGTCTTGTTCAGGTGATGCGCGACATGCTCGCGCAGCCCGATCAATTCGATTGGCTGGGAACACGACTGGAGATCGCCAGGCGACTTCGGAATGATGCGGACTTCCGTGCGAAGTGGTCTCAGCGGTCAGCTGAGCTCACCGAAGCGACCAGCGCACGTCTCGCTCGCCAAAAATCAGCTGGCCGGCTGCGTGACGACGTCCCCACCGACGTCCTGATCGGATACCTCGATCTGGTGTTGGACGGTCTTGTCGCGCGCATCGCGTCCGGCCATGCCGGAGACAATCTGTCAGCCGTGCTCGATCTGGTCGAAGAATCCGTGCGGCGACGGGACTAGGGGCTTCGCCCCTGTGCGCGCTTTTGGTAGTGCTGACTACCAAGAGGGCGCACAGGTCCGAAGGCCCTAGAATTCGAACACCGACCAGCAGATGTCGTTTCGCAACCGTTGATCATCAAGTACCAGCTCGCGGATCGCCTCCGGAAGCTGGTCACGCTGCCACTGGCACTCCAGTCGCCCAGCAGCTTCGCCCTCGCCATCCGGCGCAGCAGCACGTGCGGCCTTGATCGCATAGGCGGCCGCACCGAGCTCGTGTGCTGCGACGTGCGCGACGGCTCCGGCCTGACCGGCAGCGTACGCAGCATGCCGCGGTGCCCCACTCAGGTCTCGGGCCGCTCCCATTGCGTGGCCGCCCGCAGCGCGAGCCTCCATCATCTTTACCTCTCCGCGCACCCAGGCGCGAGCATGCTCAATCCCCTGGCGCGGCCGTGGATCATCAGGCCGAGCCGACTCGAAGAGGTCCAATACATGCTCCGCGCACGATGCCGCCCAGAGCGCGAGGAGATGGTGATCCGAATCAGTGAGGGTCCCACCGCGGCGGATCGTCACGAAGCGAGGGTCCCGAATCTTGGGGAGGATCATCGTGTGGGACTCCTCTATTTGCAGTGTCACTCTTCGAATTTCGTGGCACGAAGAACACTACGAATTCATCGATCGTAGACGTGACGGACCGGCTTCGGATTAGTTCCCGAACGCCGGGAGCATACCAACATCCCACTCGGCGGGTGCCAAATCAATATCCACGAAGCACACTGAACTCTTCAAACCTGTCTTCTTGCATAGTATTTCGATCTCGAGAGGGTTTGCCTAACCTGAAACGGGGGTGCGATAGAACCGCCGACACAACCCTGATAACACCGCCATCGACTGGGTCCCTTACTTCAGTTCGAGTCCGTCCGTCGGAATGCAGGTATACATCCAGGTATGTAGACCGGTGTGCATCATCCGTTTCGATGTCATGGTTCGAGTGGGTGATCGTGAGTCACTCGAATCCGACCGAAAGGAACAAGGAAATGATGTCCCTCGAGTACCAGGTGTACGACTGCGAGGTCCTCATCGCCCGAGCAGAGCGTATGGGCAACTACGACGCAGTTCGACGATTGACAGAATACGAAAACACTCTGCGTCAGCAGTACCGCCCGTCGCAGAGCCAGAATCAGCAAGCATCCTAATTGCCCAATCCCCCGAGGCCGAGAGTCACACAGCGCGCAGTTAGGCGGGCATCCCGGTCGAGGTACTTCGGCGGGGTGACGTTCGACGCCTCCGAAATCCTCGTCACCATCGGCGGCAACACCATCACATCACCAGGACAGCCCGCACTAGAAAGGTCCGCAGCACCGGAATAATTTGCGCAGTCCTGAAGTCAGGCCAGCTGATCGAATCTGACCCGTACCTCGAGAACCTGAACTGCAACCCTGGGTAGCAATCCCTCTTGAACAGAAATGAAGGAAGTCGAGCATCGGACTGACCAATGCCATGTTCGAGTACCTTGAGCTCGCCCATCCACGGCACAGAGCCCTTTGGAATGCCAACTTTGAGAGAGCCAGATCGACGGTCTCCAAAAGCTACATCACCTCGCAAATTCGGGGCACATTCCATCAAACGTCAGATAGACCTTTCCAGTCGACGACCCCGCCGGATGATGGCCGCTGCCACGCGCTCTCTCGGCTGGCATAGGAACTCCTCGATTACAGGAGTGACCTCAGCTGGGTTAACTCAGCCGCGCGGGCGGGCCGACTGATGCCGGGTGGCGTCGTAGGCCTCGAAATACGACTCACCCACGACGAACATTCCCCGCTGCGGCAGCCAGAAGTCTCCGAGGCGCGCCTGAACGGACAATGGCCCAGACGGTCCGACGTCCACCCCATCGATCGTCGCGCGGCTAGCGTCAACAGTCCACAGCATCCGCGGGTTGGCGCGGAATCGCTGGCCATTCGGGGTCGTGCCGGTCAGCCGTACCCGACCTACGCCCAACGAGGGCCCCGCGGCGCGTCCCATCGCAGACAGGACGGCATTGCTCCGCCACAACGCGCCCGGCATGAGTTCGCCCAGGGTCGTCATCGCGGCAGTGGCAGCTGACCGGCCCAATTCGAGATCCCACACGAGCCACTTGTCCACCGTCACCGTGAAAGCGAACGGACCGCTCCACGTCACCGCGATCTCTGCAGTTCGTGCTTCCTCGACAGCCGAGCCAAAGTATCGGGCGCAACTAGCCTCGGGTGGGCTACTGCTGTAAATGACCCAGCTTCCCGCTGGGTCCCGATGCCATACCGAGTCGTACCCGCTACCGAGAGAGCTGGCAGGAAAGTGGCGCATCGCCAAGTAGTGACCACTCGCGAACGGCTCGCCCATCACCCCGTAACCGGCGAAGCGTTCCTGTCCGTCGCCCGGAGGTACAGCCATGGTCCGTTCAACAATCGATCGTGGATTGTCAGTCATCCTCGAGTCCTTTCCGAATCTGCCCCTTAGACGTGTACCCGATCACGGTCGGTGACACCGTCGGCGAACTGGCTCGGACAGGACCGGAATCCGCGCAGCGTCTCCGGACGCACTGAGTTCGTGCTGCGCCGCGTCCGATGGCATGAACATTTCAGAACGCGCCACAGCGAGGAGTTCAATAACGGCTCGCGATACCACGGCCCGCGCTTGGAGATGCTTCCCCGACCGGCTGATCGAGATCTGAATCGTCATCGGACTGTCCTCCGAAACGACAATGCCGGCCAACTCGTATCGAGTTGGCCGGCATTGTTGTCGGTCTGATCAGGCGAGCTGAATGAGTTCCAGGTATTCCTGCGACCAGTGATCCTCATTGCCGTCGGGCAGGAGGATGACGCGCTCGGGGTTAAGGGCCTCAGCCGCACCCGGATCGTGAGTCACCAGGACGACGGCGCCGGTGTAGCTACGGAGTGCGTCGAGGACCTGCTCGCGTGAGATCGGGTCGAGGTTGTTAGTGGGCTCATCGAGAAGCAGGACGTTGGCGGCAGACGACACAAGACCGGCCAGCGCCAGACGCGTCTTCTCACCACCGGAGAGAGTACCGGCGGGCTGCTCGAGCTGCGGGCCCGTGAACATGAAGGCACCGAGGAGGGAACGCAGTTCCTGCTCCCCTGTATCCGGCGCAGCGTGGCGGATGTTCTCCCACACCGAAGCGTCGTCGTCGAGGGTGTCGTGCTCCTGAGCGAAGTAGCCGACCTTCAAACCGTGACCCGCGATGAGCTCGCCCGCGTCAGCCTTCTCGGCTTCCGCGAGGATGCGCAGCAGTGTGGTCTTACCCGCACCGTTGAGGCCGAGGATGACGACGCGTGACCCGCGGTCGATAGCAAGGTCGACGCCGGTGAAGATTTCGAGTGAGCCGTAAACCTTGGTCAGGTTCTTACCCATGAGCGGGGTCTTGCCACACGGCGCAGGCTCGGGGAAACGAATCCGCGCAACCTTGTCGGACACACGTTCCGCGTCGAGGTTGGCCATCAGCTTGTCGGCACGCTTCGCCATGTTCTGCGCGGCGACAGCCTTGGTTGCCTTGGCGCCCATCTTGGCTGCCTGGATACGCAGAACGCCGGCCTTCTTCTCGGCGTTGGCGCGCTCACGGCGTCGACGCTGCTCGTCCGTCGCGCGGGCGTCGAGGTACTTCTTCCAGTTCATGTTGTAGATGTCGGCCTCACTACGGACGGCATCGAGGAACCAGACGCGGTTGACGACATCGTTGAGCAAGTCCACGTCGTGACTGATGACCACGAGGCCACCCTCGTGGTTCTGGAGGAACCCGCGAAGCCACGTGATGGAGTCGGCGTCGAGGTGGTTGGTGGGCTCGTCGAGGAGCAGGGTCGTATCGGAGCGCGCACCGCTGCCGTCGGATGCGGCGAAGAGAATGCGTGCCAACTCGACGCGTCGACGTTGACCGCCGGACAGGGTACTGAGCGGCTGGTCGAGGATGCGGTCTTCGAGTCCGAGGCTGTTGGTGATGCGGGCAGCTTCACTTTCGGCTTCGTAGCCGCCGAGTGCGGAGAAACGATCTTCGAGCTGTCCGTACTTCTTGACGGCCTTGTCCTGCTCGGCCTGGTCCATGACCTCGCCCATGAGGATCTGCTGCTTTTCCATGTCGCGAAGCATCGTGTCGAGGCCGCGCGCGGACAGGACACGATCCTTGGCGAGGATGCTCAGGTCGCCCTCTTTGGGGTCCTGCGGTAGGTATCCGAGGTCACCGGTGCGAACAACCTTGCCCGCGTAGGGCTCACCTTCGCCGGCGAGGAGGCGCAGCGTCGTGGTCTTGCCGGCGCCGTTGCGGCCGACCAAACCGATGCGGTCACCGGGCTGAATGCGCAGGGACGGGCCGGGCGCCGTGAGAAGGGTGCGGACACCGGCACGAACTTCGAGGTCAGTGGCGGTAATCAAGCAGAACTCCTCAGAACATGGCTACTACGGGTGAAGGATGCCTGACGGCAGACACAAGAACTTCCAATTTTACCGTGAGGAATCGTCTCTGCCGACCAGCAGCGTGTGAATCCGCTAACAGTGAGAGTTGCAGGCAATCGATGCAATTGTGGACAGATGGCACTTCGAATCCAGACCGCTGACGTCGTGATCGTGGGCGGCGGGCCGGCCGGCCGGGCCTTGGCGACGCGATGCATCGCTCACGATCTGTCGGTGATTCTCGTTGATCCGCACCCGTCGCGACGATGGGCTGCGACCTATGCGGCGTGGGAGGACGAACTCCCGGCCTGGTTGCCGGCCGAGGTCGCGTCTACCCGTATCGAACGGCCGTCAGCGTGGGCCAAAGGTGCCACAACCCTCGATCGCACATATTGCGTATTGAATACACCATTGCTGCAATCATTACTGTCAAACTCATCAATGCAGGTCATCGCCACCAAAGCCATTCGCCTGACCCGTGCTTCGGTTTTCTGCGCCGACGGCACACACGCCGTCGGCTCAGTGGTTGTCGATGCCCGCGGCACCACGATCACTCCCCGATCGGCCCAACAGACCGCGTTCGGAATCGTCGTGAACCGTGCTGCCGCCGAGCCGGCGCTCGACGGCAGCGCCGCCTGGTTCATGGACTGGCGTCAAGACAACGGAACTCACGGCGGCGATCAACCGTCGTTCCTCTACGCCGTTCCACTCGACTCCGAACGGATGTTGCTCGAGGAAACCTGTCTGGTAGGTCGGCCGCCGATCCCGCTAAGCGAGCTGCAACGTCGATTGCACATCCGACTCGACAATCGCGGAGTGATCACACCGGAAGGCTCCGCGATAGAACGCGTCCGGTTCGGCGTCGAACCACCACCAGGACAACGCGGAACGATCTTCCGGTTTGGTGCACGCGCCGGTCTGATGCATCCGGGCACCGGTTACAGCGTCGCGGCTGCCTTGAATGAAGCTGACGTTGTGGCGTCGGCGATTGCGCGCGGAGACGATCCACACCGTGAACTCTGGCCGCATTCTGCGAGGGGCGTCGCTGCGCTTCGCCGAGTCGGCCTGAACGCGCTTCTCACTCTCGATCCCGATGACGTCGAAGCGTTCTTCGCGAGGTTCTTTGCACTACCCGTCGATCAGCAACGGGCCTATCTGTCCGATCGCCGCGACGTGGCCGCCACAGCGAAGGTGATGATGTCGATCATGGCTTCCTCGCCGCGGCGGGTGCGGAAGACTCTGATGACGGCACCATTTCACCGGAACACTCGCCATGCTCGACCGTCACCGACACCCGATTGAGCAAGTCGCGCAGCAACGCCCGATCAGCTTCTGACAGGCCGGAAAACAGTTCGCGCTCAGCTTCGTCGAGAGCTGACTGCATGGCTTCCAGTGTTGCCGCACCGGCCTCGGTTAATTCCACGATGTGACGACGGCGATCGATCGGATCGCGGCGACGCTCGAGCTGTCCGCGGCACTCGAGGTCGTTGAGGATCGCGACGAGCTGGCTCGGGTCGATCTCGAGAATGTCCGCGATCTCGCGCTGACTCCTCGGGCCGTCACGCAGATGCATCAAAGTCATGGCGTGGCGTGGCGGCAGGTTCACAGCGCCCATCGCAATCTGTATCCGCGCCTTGGTGGCATCACCACGCGTGGCCAGGAGGAACCCGAGCCGATCGGTGAGGTTCGCGGATTCCGATACTGCTGACATGCACCTACCGTATCAGCGACAATATTGTAGATCTGGATAAATCGTTTATAGTTCTCAACGATCATCCCGCATCTACCGTTGGAGCCAGACCATGTTCATCGCATATGTCGTTATCGCGGCGATCCTGACCGCAACCCTCGCCGGTTCCGCCTACCTCGATCTCACCCGAGAAGAGAAGCTGGTCGCGAGCTTGACCGGACTGGGTGTTCCCGAAGATCGGATCCCGCAACTCGGACTGATCAAGTTGGCCGGAGTCATCGGACTACTGGTCGGGTTGTGGATCCCCGCGATCGGAATCGCTGCCGCCATCGGGCTGACCCTGTACTTCATCGGCGCAGTTGTCGCCCACCTCAAAGCAGGCGACCACCAGATCGCGCCGCCGGCAATGCTCGGCCTTCTGTCGGCCGCCGCGTTGGTGCTTCGCATCGTCTCGATGTGATGGCTACCGACCGCAGTTCAGTGTGAAGCCGGCACCGTTTCTGCATAGTGAGCACAGGCAGCATCGCACTGGAACCTGTGCTCACTCGAGGAAACCTGTGCTCACTCGAAGAATTAGATGTGAACCACTCCTTTCTCTCGCGCAATCGGCCGGCAGCGACCATCATGGAAACCATGCGCTCGATTTGGAAAGGCTCGATTGCGTTCGGTCTGGTCAATGTTCCGGTCAAGGTGTATTCCGCGACCGAAGACCACGACATCAAGTTTCACCAGGTCCATGCCAAGGACGGCGGCCGGATCAAATACAACCGTGTGTGCTCGGAGTGCGGAAACACCGTCCAATTCGCTGATATCGACAAGGCGTACGACGCTGAAGACGGCTCACGTGTAATCCTCACCGACGAGGATTTCACCAAGCTGCCGGCCGCCGAAAAGCATGAAATCCCTGTGCTCGAATTTGTTCCGAACGATCAAATCGACCCTGTCCTCTTCGAGAAAAGTTACTTTCTCGAACCAGATTCGGCGTCTCCGAAAGCCTACGTCCTTCTCTCGACGGTACTGGCGGAGAGCGACCGCACTGCGCTCGTTCACTTCACCTTGCGGCAGAAAACTCGACTCGCCGCGATGCGCGCCCGCGACGGCGTACTGGTTATCCAGACGTTGCTGTGGCCCGACGAGGTGCGCGCCGCGGAGTTCCCTTCACTCGACGGCGTCGAAAAGCCGAAGGACAAGGAACTGAAGATGGCCCAGACCCTCGTGGAAAGCATGGCGGGGGATTTTGATCCGACCGAATTCACCGACGACTATCAACTTCAACTTCGCGGACTGCTCGACGAGATGATCGAGAATGGCGGCAAGAAGGTCATACCTCCGGCCGAAGTCGATCACGGTGGTGAGGACGCCGACGTCGTCGACCTCGTCGCTGCCTTGCAGCGCAGCGTCGACGAAGCAAAATCTAACGCTGAGAAGAGTCGGAAACGCGCCTGATCGCCGGTATGGGCGCAAGGATCGGCGACGGAAGGGCAGCAATGTCGATGTTTCCGTCGGCGCCGGTGGGAAACGAATCGACGACGTGGAAGCTGTCAGGAACCATGTACGACGGCAGATGATCCATTGCGTGTGCCGCTAACGCGTTGAGGTCGACGATGGACTGCGAACTATCGGTGTGTGCACTTCTGACATAGGTGATCACTGCGCCACCGGCCGGAGTGGCCGCCACGACGGTGATGGAATCTTCGACCCCGGGTAGTGCAGTCACTACGGCATCGATCTCGTCGAGGTCGACGCGGACGCCTCGCACTGAGGCTGTCCGCGCGCCGTATTCCAGATGCTCGAGTTGCCCCGTTGCAGTCCAACGACCCCGTTCGCCAGTGCGGTACAGGCGGCGCCCGTCACGATTGAACGGATCTGCCACAAAATCGACCGCCGTTTTTCCTGGTCTGCGGAGATATCCGCGCGGCAGGTGGCCGTCGATGATGTAGATCTCCCCCGGGACTCCGATCGGCACCGGCGACAAGTGGTCGTCCAGAACATAGACGGAGTGACCCCGAACCGGCGGAAATTCGCCGGGATAATGGAAGTCGTTGCTGGGGATCAGAGTTCGGCCGTGCAACAACGCGCCCCAGATTCCCGCTGCCCCTGACGCAATCGCGGCACCCTGTGTCACGCTCAATCCGTACGAGCGACCCGAGTACTGGATGTACGCAAGAGCATTCGCACCGCGCCGATCCGTGCGTTGGGGACGCTCCGACGAATAGCCGTCCGCGTCGGTACTCACGAAAACCTGGCCGGGAATTTCGGAATCAGCTATGACGCAATGCGGTTGCGCGTCGCACAGCTTGAAGGCCTGTCGCAGTGCGGGCCCCTTGCTGTCGAGAAGGAAGTACGCTCCCCCGGCTTCGAGCACGGCAATGATCGCGACAACTGTGTTGACCGACCCCGACAGGTGAATAGCAACCAAAGTCTCGGCCTCGACCCCCATTCCGATCAGCTTGTGCGCCAGCCTGTTCGACCTCACGAACAGTTCTCCGTAGGTAATCCGATCGGCATCCGATGTCACCGCGATTGCGTCCGGATTCTCCAGCGCGACCTGTACAAATCGCTCCGAGAGGTCCCCGATCACCGGGTTCGGTTGCGTCGCAGCCATTAGTTCTTTCCGCTCGTCCGGACGCAGGAGATCGACGGAACCGAGCGCAGTATGTGAGTTGTCGACCATCGCTCGAAGGATGCGAACAAATCGAAATGCAAGGCCGTCGACCTGCTGCGGCGACGAAAGGCAGTCGAAGAATCCGACGATCGGTTGCACATGTCGATCGGAATTTCGCTGCGGAATTGGCAGCGCCACATATACTTCCGGCATGGCTGCGAGGTCGAATCCGACCGGAATTCCAACCATGACCTCGGGAAACTGTGGGTGCGTATCGATGGGATCTTGGGCAGACACCAGAACGCGGAACGGTGGACCGGAGTCGACCGAACGCCCGTCCCCGACATGTGCCATCACTGCGGACAAGCGAATATCAGCATGGATCAAGGCGTCGACGATGACGTCATCCATCTGCTCGATCAACCGGGCCAGGCTCACATTCGTGTCCACCGCCGATCGGAGCACAAGTTGGTTCGCAAACATCGACACAAATTCGTCTGCAGTTGTTGCTCCGTAGCCACGAACCGAGATCCCGATCGAAATTTCCGACGCCGAACCCATCCGCCGCAAGAGACCTGCCACTGCCGCCTGCAGCAGCACGAACATGCTGGTACACATCGAATCTGCCAACGCTTCGAGCCCGCGGTACAACTCTGGGTCGATCACGATCGCTGCTGACGAACGCTCGCCGACAGGCGCGGCGAGCAATCCTAGTTCCGGCGCGGGTGACGCCAGCACGGTGCTCCAGTAGGCCAGATTGCGCGAATGCCGAACAGCTGAACCCCAGACCATCCCGGTTCGGGAGTCCACATCCACCAACTGGGTCCGCGGTTCGGTGGCACTGAATAGTTCGAGGAAATCGAGGAACCGTCGATGATGAACAGTCAGCGCTTCGCCCGTATACGCATCAGGGTTGGCCGCAAAACTGATCTCGAGTTCCGCGTCCCGCGAAACCTGGCTCACCGCAACGTCCAGATCTTCGACGGGTCCGGCCGAGAACCCGTGCAGGACACCCTCAGCATCACCGATGGTGAGTACAACTGGAAACAGATTCAGAGTAAGGACCGGCCCCTGATGTAGCCGCTGGTCCCGGTACTTCTGATGACGCAGCGCTCCAACCAATTCGAACTTGACTGCCCGCAACAATTCGTCAACACCGACGCGAGGATCGACAATCAGCCGTAGGGGAACAATATTCGACATCGTTCCGCCCGACTGCCGGACGCTGTGCGTCGTCCTTACGGGGACCGGAAGACGGAGAATGAGGTCGTCGGAACCCGTCATCCGCGCAAGGTACATTGCGAACGACGCAGTCACGACGGTCGACAAGGTGACACTCTGCGATTCCGCGAGATGCACCAGCGACGCGGTCACACCAGGCGGCACAGTAGCCGATCTGACCAGCGGCTTCGCGGAGGTAAGCTCACCAGGCTCAGCCAACGACGTTCGTACCGGAGCGCCTGCGAGCTTGGCATCCCAGTACTGCCTGTCGGCATCCCATCGCGTCGACCCGCGATACGCCTGTTCGGTATCGGTCATCGAGTGCACCGACCGTGCCGAAGTCAATGGAACTGGCGTCTTGCGAACCAGGGCTGTATAGACCTGGGCTGCGCGGGCAGTCATGGAACGCGCTCCGGCCCCGTCGAGCACGATCTGGTGAATTCGGGTGTACCACAACCATCGTGCGTCGCCGATCACCAGAACTGCACTACCGGTTAGCGGATCGGACAGTAGATCAAGGGGGCGGACGGATTCGTTGCCCATCCAGTTCTGGGCAGCCGATTCTGGATCTGATTCGCCGCGCAGATCGATGACCTCGATACGGTCCAGCCCGTCCTTGCCGATCCGAGTCATCACGACGCCCTGCGATGCCTGCAAGATCAGGTCTGAGCCGAATTCGTGGCCGGCCTGCGCGATCGACGCTTGCAGGCTCGTAATATCCGGTGTCCCTGCCACATCGACGTAGTGACTGACACACAGCGGAACATCCGGTCGGCGTTGCTGTGAATCGAAGATTGCTTGTTGAAGCGGAGTGAGCGCGCACAATTCACTCGATCGAAGTATCTGGCGATCCGGTGGTGTTCCGAATCCGCTTCTTCGACCGGGACTGCGTTTCACACAAATCTCCCTCGGGACGTATGTCACTAGACGGGCAGAGCGCTTCAATGGTAAACATCGCACGACCACATAACGGCGTTACCGGACATAACGACAAACGCCGGCACCTGGATCAGGTACCGGCGTTCGCCATCAAAAATGTCCGTGCAGGAAGAACTTCCGTCAGACGGTGAAACCCAAAGCGCGGAGCTGCTCGCGGCCGTCTTCGGTGATCTTGTCCGGGCCCCACGGCGGCAGCCACACCCAGTTGATCTTCATGTCAGTGCATAGGTCGCTACGCACCAATGCACCGCGCGCCTGATCCTCGATGACATCCGTCAAAGGACATGCAGCCGACGTCAAAGTCATGTCGACGGTGACAATTCCGTCGTCCTCGTACAGTCCGTACACCAGACCGAGATCAACGACGTTGATACCCAGTTCGGGGTCCACGACGTCGCGCATCGCTTCTTCGAGTTCGTCGAGGCGCTCCGGCGACGGGACGGTACCGGTGCCCTGGGCGCCACCGAATTCCGCCGTGGAATCGGGGTTCGGGTTGACCGGTGCAGTCACCTCGGACGCCTGCTCTGATTGTGTCTCGGTCATTATCCCTGTCCTTTAGTCGTGTCGACCAATTCGGTTTTGCCGTCCACTATCTGAACGACTGCATCCTTGAACGCCATCCATCCGAGCAACGCGCACTTCACGCGTGCCGGGTACTTCGAAACTCCGACAAAGGCAATACCGTCGCCGAGTACATCCTCGTCGCCCTCTACCTTGCCGCGACTGCTGACCATCTCGCTGAATGCGGCGACGGTTTCGAGCGCGTCGGTAACCTGCATGCCGATCACGAGATCGTTGAGTACCGACGTCGACGCCTGGCTGATCGAACAGCCCTGGCCGTCGTAGGACACGTCGGCGACACTTCCGTCGTCCGCGATCTGCACCCGAAGGGTTACCTCGTCGCCGCACGTGGGGTTGACGTGATGCACTTCGGCACCGAACGGTTCACGCAAACCGCGGCCGTGCGGATGTTTGTAGTGATCGAGGATCACTTCCTGGTACATCTGCTCCATACGCATACTTCAGCTCAACTCCCCTGTGACACCGAAAAATTCCTGCGCGCGCTTGATCGCCGCAACCAACACGTCAATTTCTTCGACGGTGTTGTACAGAGCGAACGATGCCCGGGCGGTTGCCTGCACACCGAGGCGACGATGCAGCGGCCACGCACAATGGTGTCCGACGCGGATTGCAACGCCGTCGTCGTCGAGGATCTGGCCGAGGTCGTGGGCATGAATGCCGTCGACGACGAACGAGATTGCGCCGCCGCGATTCTCGGCGGTTTTCGGACCCACGATCTGGAGACCCGCGATTGTCGACAGCTTCTCCAACGCCGCTTCGACCAGCACATGTTCGTGGGCCGCAACAGCGTCCATTCCGACGTCGTTCAAGTAGCGCACTGCGGCGCCGAGGCCGACAACCTGGGAGGTCATCTGCGTTCCGGCTTCGAACCGCTGCGGCGCCGGCGCATACGTGCTGGCTTCCATCGTGACGGTTTCGATCATCGATCCACCCGTGATGAACGGAGGGATCTCGGACAGCAACGAAGCCTTGCCGTACAGAACGCCGATCCCGGTGGGGCCGAGCATCTTATGGCCCGAGAACGCCGCGAAATCAACATCCAGAGCATGGAAGTCGACTGCCATGTGCGGCACGGACTGGCACGCATCGAGAACTACCAGCGCACCCACAGCGCGCGCCCGACGGACCAACTCTTCCACCGGAGCGACCGCACCGGTCACATTGGACTGATGGGTGAACGCCACGACCTTGACGGCCGGGGTGAGCTCGAGCGAATCGAGATCGATCCGTCCGTCGTCGGTGATGCCGTACCACTTCAGCGTTGCACCGGTACGCCGCGCAAGTTCCTGCCACGGAACAAGGTTGGCGTGATGCTCGAGTTCCGTGATGACAATTTCGTCGCCGGGTCCGACATGCCGGTCGAACCGGTCGTCACCGAGAACGTACGTCACCAGGTTCAGTGCCTCGGTGGCGTTCTTCGTGAAAGACAGCTCGTCGGATTCTGCACCGACGAACTCTGCGATCAGAGTCCGTGCGTCTTCGTACGCATCGGTGGCTTCTTCGGCCAGCTGATGAGCACCTCGGTGGACGGCCGCATTACACGTGGTGAGGAATTCCCGCTCGGCATCGAGTACCTGGAGAGGCCGCTGCGAAGTCGCACCGGAATCCAAGTACACCAAGGGTTTTCCGTCGCGCACGGTACGCCCCAGGATCGGGAAGTCTTTCCGAATCCTGGTGACGTCGAGCGCACGCACCGAGGTGGTCATCGCGCTTATGCTCCCTGAGTTGCTGAAGCGTCCGCGGTGAAACGAACGTAGCCGTTGGTCTCGAGCTCGTCAGCGAGTTCCGGTCCACCGGACTCGACGATGCGGCCGCCGACAAACACGTGGACGAAGTCGGGAGCGATGTAACGCAGGATGCGTGTGTAGTGCGTGATCAGCAGAACGCCGCCGTTCTCGCGCTCCTTGTAGCGGTTGACACCCTCGGAGACGGTACGCAGTGCGTCGACGTCGAGGCCGGAGTCGGTCTCGTCGAGGATCGCGATCTTCGGCTTGAGCATGCCCAGCTGCAGGATCTCGTGGCGCTTCTTCTCGCCGCCGGAGAAGCCTTCGTTGACGGAACGCTCGATGAACGAAGGATCGATTTCGAGCTCGGCCAGCGATTCCTTGACTTCCTTGACCCAGTGGCGCAGCTTGGGAGCCTCGCCGCGCACTGCGGTAGCAGCGGTGCGCAGGAAGTTGGACATGGAGACGCCGGGAACCTCGACGGGGTACTGCATTGCCAGGAACAGGCCGGCGCGTGCACGCTCGTCAACGCTCATCGCGAGGACGTCTTCACCGTTGAGGGTGATGGAACCGGAGGTCACCTGGTATTTCGGGTGGCCGGCAATGGCGTAGGACAGCGTCGACTTGCCGGAGCCGTTGGGGCCCATGATGGCGTGGGTCTCGCCGGAGCGAACCGTCAGGTTCACACCCTTGAGGATCTGGATCGGCTCAGCGTTGGCGTCGGTGTTGGCAACCTGGACGTGCAGGTCACGAACCTCGAGAACGGAGTTGGTGTTTTCACTGGTAGACATGAAATTCCTTCAAGATGAGAAGTAGCTGGCGGTCAGGAGCCGACGGCAGCGAGTTCGGCTTCGACCGCGGCTTCGAGGCGATCGCGCACCTCGGGGACAGCGATCTTGTTGATGATTTCGTGGAAGAACCCACGCACGACCAGACGACGCGCCTGATCCTCCGGGATACCGCGAGCACGTAGGTAGAACAGCTGCTCGTCGTCGAAACGTCCGGTGGCACTGGCGTGCCCGGCTCCGACGATCTCACCGGTCTCGATTTCGAGGTTCGGCACCGAGTCGGCGCGGGCGCCGTCGGTGAGAACCAGGTTGCGGTTCAGTTCGAAGGTGTCGGTGCCTTCGGCTGCCGCACGAATCAGAACGTCGCCGATCCACACTGTGTGCGCATCAGGCTTGCTCGAGTGGGGATCGCCCTGCAGCGCACCCTTGTAGACCACGTTGGACTTGCAGTTGGGCTGCGAATGATCCACGAGCAGACGCTGTTCCAGATGCTGACCGTCGTCGGCGAAGTACACGCCGAGCAGTTCGGCGTCGCCGCCGGGGCCGTCGTACTTGACCGTGGCCGACAGGCGAACGAGGTCGCCGCCGAGGCTGATCGAGGTGTGGCGAAGAACGGCGTCACGGCTCAGTCGAGCGTGATGCGACGTCACGTGGACGGCGTCTTCAGCCCAATCCTGAACTGCGACAACGGTCAGGTGCGCACTGTCACCGAGAACGAATTCGACGTTCTCCGCGAAGGTTCCGCTGCCACGCTGATCGATGATGACCGTTGCCTTGGCGAACTGAGCCAGACGAATCTGGGTGTGTCCGTAGGCGACCTTGTCGACGCCGGGGCCCGTTATGGTGACGACTACCGGCTTCTCGACCTCAATTTCGGCACCAACGGAAACAACCGTTGCTGCTTCGAAGCTCGAGTACGCCTGTGCCGCAATGCGATCGGCAGGAACGCCGGCCTTGCCCAAACGCTCGTCGTCACGACCGACGGTCTCGACGGTGACGTCGGCACCAGCCTCGACGTCAACGGTGATTGCCGCGTTGGCAACAGCACTGCCGTCGTGCAGGCCGCGCAGACGACGCAGCGGGGTGAACCGCCAGATCTCGTCGCGTCCGCCGGGAACCTCGAATGCATTGACGTCGTACGACGCGAATGCTTCACCCTTGTTGGTGATGGGTGAGCCTGTAGATGCTCGCTTGACTGGAGCGGCCGGGTTTTCCCCTGCAACTGCCCCGATTACACCGGTTTCTGGCGTGGTCACTAACCCACAGCCCCTTCCATCTGAAGTTCGATAAGGCGGTTGAGCTCGAGCGCGTACTCCATGGGGAGTTCCTTCGCGATGGGCTCGACGAATCCACGGACGATGGTGGCCATCGCCTCGTCCTCGGTCAGGCCGCGGCTCATCAGGTAGAAGAGCTGATCGTCGCTGACCTTGGAGACTGTGGCCTCGTGGCCCATCGTGACGTCGTCCTCGCGGATGTCGACGTACGGGTAGGTGTCGCTGCGGCTGATCTGGTCGACCAGCAGAGCGTCACACTTGACGGTCGACTTGGAACCGTGAGCACCCTTGTTGATCTGCACCAGGCCGCGGTACGACGCGCGTCCACCGCCACGGGCGACGGACTTGCTGATGATGGTCGACGAGGTGTGCGGCGCGAGGTGGAGCATCTTGGCGCCGGTGTCCTGGTGCTGTCCCTCGCCCGAGAATGCGACGGAGAGAACTTCACCGCGGGCGTACTCACCCATCAGCCAGACGGCCGGGTACTTCATGGTGACCTTGGAACCGATGTTGCCGTCGATCCACTCCATCGATCCACCGGCTTCGACCTTGGTGCGCTTCGTCACCAGGTTGTAGACGTTGTTGGACCAGTTCTGGATGGTCGTGTAGCGGCAGTGGCCGCCCTTCTTCACGATGATCTCGACAACAGCCGAGTGCAGTGAATCGGACTTGTAGATCGGCGCGGTGCAACCTTCGACGTAGTGCACGGAGGCGTTCTCGTCGACGATGATCAGGGTGCGCTCGAACTGCCCCATGTTCTCGGTGTTGATGCGGAAGTACGCCTGCAGCGGGATGTCGACATGCACGCCCGGGGGGACGTAGATGAACGAGCCACCGGACCACACAGCGGTGTTGAGCGCGGAGAACTTGTTGTCGCCGGCCGGGATTACCGAACCGAAGTACTCGCGGAACAGTTCCGGATGCGTCTTGAGGCCGGTGTCGGTGTCGAGGAAGATGACACCCTGCTGCTCGAGATCCTCACGGATCGAGTGGTAGACAACCTCGGACTCGTACTGAGCTGCGACGCCGGCAACCAGGCGCTGCTTCTCGGCCTCGGGGATGCCGAGCTTGTCGTACGTGTTCTTGATGTCTTCGGGCAGGTCTTCCCAGGACTCGGCCTGCTTCTCGCTCGAGCGCACGAAGTACTTGATGTTGTCGAAGTGGATGCCTTCGAGGTCGGAGCCCCAGTTCGGCATCGGCTTCTTCTCGAAGGTGCGCAGAGCCTTGAGACGGATGTCGAGCATCCACTCCGGCTCGCTCTTCTTCGCAGAGATGTCCCGCACGACAGCCTCGGAGAGACCGCGCTGGGCGCTGGCTCCGGCTACGTCGGAATCGGACCAGCCGTAGCCGTAATGACCGAGGGAAGCAATGGCCTCGTCCTGCGTGAGCGGCTCGGTGCCTGCAGCTGCAGTGGTAGTCGCCTGGTCTGATGTGACGGTCATGCGAGCTCCTTCCGGAGTCTTGTTTCTTGACGGCTGCTTACTTCGCTACGAGGGCTGAGTTCGAAGCGAGGCAAGCAATTCTGACTGTGAAGAACTAACGGGAAAATTTGGGGGTTAACGGTCGAGAAGTTTCATCTGCTCCCGTTCGATACGAGGGGAACGTGTGTCGTGCAGGCACAGTCACCGTTCGCGATGGTCGCGAGACGTTGAACGTGCGTGCCGAGCAGTTGACGGAACGCTTCCTGTTCGGCGTCGCACAGCTCCGGAAACTCCTCTGCCACATGCGAAACGGGGCAGTGGTGCTGGCAGATCTGAACGCCGTTACCCACCGGCCTGGTCGAGGCGGCAAATCCGACGGAGTTGAATGCTTCGGCGATAGCGTCTGCTGTCGCCTCCACATTCGCGACGTCGGTGGGATCGGCCGGTTCGACGTCTCCCACGATTGCCTGGACTCGACGCTTCGCAAACTCCTCGATTGCCGCATCTCCGCCGATTTCGCGGAGCTGACGCATTGCGGCTCCGGCAAGATCGTCGTAGGCATGACCGAGACGGCCGCGTCCGGTGGCGGTGATCTGAAACTGCTTGGCCGGGCGTCCACGTCCACGCTGACGGAGCGACGACGCCGATGCAGCGCGAGCTTCACCGGATTCGATCAATGCGTCGATGTGACGTCGGACACCTGCAGCGCTAAGGCCCAGTCGAGTACCGATTTCGGAGGCTGTGATGGGGCCCTCTTCGAGCAGCAACTTGACTACTGCAGCACGGGTCTGCCCCTCGACACTCACCGTTACCGGTGCTGCGACAGCACTCTGCGAGGAGGCTGCAGCATTCTGACCTGCATCTTCCTTGCTTCGAGTACCTGTCGCATTTCTTTCACAACACAAGTGTGACGGAATTACCCGCGCAGGTCCACTAAGGGCAACCTGCATTACATTTCGGAATAGTCGGACTGCCCGCATTGTTCGCAGTTGTCTAGGCATTAAGAGGGAGCCGCTACGCTTCCTGGGTGCCACAGACCCCCACGCAGACGACGACCGCGCAGTCCACCCGCGCGATCCTGCTGGACAAACCCAAGCATCTAGCCCTTTCCGTTCTCGGCGTCCGTCCCTTCGGGTCGAAGCCGCGGCAGTCGATGACGGCCGCACTTCACGGCGACGAAGACGAGCGCCCCGGACTCAACGAGAAGGAAACCGCGCAGCTACGCGGGATTCGGCGATTCGGAGCCACCGGCTCGGTACTGATGGCAATCGGCGCCCTGGGCGCCGGCGCGCAGCCGGTCCTCCAGAACCCGACCGCCGGACTGCGGGTGTTGAGCCTTCCCGGCCGCATGCCGACCGTATCTCTCACGATGACGATGACCGGCACCGTTCTCGTTGTACTCGCGTGGTTGATGATGGGCCGGTTTGCCGTCGGCGATCTACGCAGCCGCAAGGGTGCGCCGCGGAGAATGAGCCGATCCCAGCTCGACCGGACGCTCCTGCTGTGGATCCTTCCGCTGTCCGTCGCACCGCCGATGTTCAGTCGGGACGTGTACTCGTACCTCGCGCAGAGCGAGATCGCGGCGCGTGGACTCGATCCCTACTTGATCGGCCCCAAGGCTGCTCTCGGTGTCGACCACGTTCTCACTCGCACTGTTCCCACGATCTGGCGAGACACACCAGCTCCGTACGGGCCCTTCTTCTTGTGGCTCGGACGCGGAATCAGCTCGCTGACCGGTGACAACATCGTCGCCGGCATTTTCCTTCATCGCCTCCTCGTCCTCTTCGGCGTTGCACTGATCGTGTGGGCCCTGCCTCGGTTGGCCAAACGATGTGGGGTCTCCGCAGTCAGCTCCCTGTGGCTCGGTGCGGCCAATCCGCTTCTGCTGTTCCACCTTGTGGCCGGAATCCATAACGAAGCCCTCATGCTCGGACTCATGCTCGCCGGAATCGAGGTGGCGCTTCGAGCCGTCGAAGGCACGGGCCCCATCCGTGGACGCTCACTGGCGTTACTGATCGCCGGATCCGGATTGATCGCATTGTCAGCGACCGTCAAGATTCCGTCCCTGCTGGCGCTCGGATTTGTCGGAATGGCCTTGTCCCGCCGCTGGGGCGCGAACTGGAAGGCGTTCTTCTCGGCCGCGGCGCTGTTGGCTGCGGTCACCGTCATCGTGATCGGCTTCATCAGTGTTGCCAGCGGTCTGGGTATGGGCTGGGTCAACACGCTCAATACCGCGACGGTCGTTCGCAGCTGGATGTCGATACCCACAATCCTGGGCGTCGGCACCGGCTTGGTCGGCGTACTCCTCGGACTCGGCGACCATACGACGGCGATTCTCACCATCACCCGACCCATCGCCTACCTGGTCGCAGTTCTGATCACGGCCCGAATGATGATGGCCGTCTACATGGGCCGCATCCACGCGGTCGGTGGACTCGGCATCGCGCTGGGTGCCATCGTTCTGCTGTTCCCGGTTGTCCAGCCGTGGTACCTACTGTGGGCGATACTCCCCCTCGCAGCCTGGGCAACCGCACCGATCTTCCGAGTACCGGCCGTTGTTTTCACGTCGATCGTCAGCGTCATGCTGATGTCGAACGGCGCCGAATACCTGCCGTTCATGATCGTGCAAGCAGTTGTCGCCACCATCATCACCGCAGCATTGTTGATCTACATCACCCGAAAGTCACTTCCCTGGCGCATCGACAAACCAGTAGCGGAAATCACGAAATCCGGGCCAGCGGACCAAGTCGGCTCCCCGGGGGCTTACGCTGATTCCCCGTGACCTCGAGAGCTTCAAGATCGTCGACGCCGGCCGTGCGCATCGAAGGTGTCGTCAAATCGTTCGACGGCGTGCGCGCCGTGGACGGTATCGATCTCACCGTTGAATCCGCGCAGGTCGTTGCCCTGCTCGGACCGAACGGTGCCGGAAAAACCACCACCGTCGAGATGTGTGAAGGTTTTGTCACACCCGATTCAGGCACTGTGCGCGTTCTCGGCCTCGATCCCATCGCAGACTCCGGAGAAGTTCGTTCCCGGATTGGCGTGATGCTCCAAGGCGGCGGTGCGTATCCCGGATCCAAGGCCGGCGAGATGCTCGACCTCGTCGCTGCCTACTCCGCTGATCCCCTCGATCCCACGTGGCTCCTGTCGAAGCTCGGACTGACCGACGCCCGGAAAACCCCGTACCGACGCCTCTCCGGCGGCCAGCAACAGCGACTGTCGTTGGCGTGCGCTCTCGTCGGGCGTCCGGAGCTTGTCTTCCTCGACGAGCCGACGGCGGGCCTCGACGCCCAGGCCCGCCTGTTGGTGTGGGAATTGATCGACGCACTGCGTCGTGACGGCGTCAGCATCCTCCTCACCACTCACCTCATGGACGAAGCCGAAGCGCTTGCCGACGAGTTGGTCATCATCGACCACGGTCGCATCGTCGCATCGGGAACTCCGGCCGAGGTGACCAGCAAGGGTGCCGAAGGACAATTGCGGTTGACCACGACCGCCGGGTTGAGCGTCGACTCCTTGGCGACGTCCCTGGCGGGATTCCGCGTCGCCGAATCCAACCCCGGAACATATTTGATCGAGGGTGCGATCGAGCCGTCTACAGTCGCGACGGTGGCGACGTGGTGCGCTGAGCAGAATGTACTGATCAACGACATTCGCGTCGATCAACGTAGTTTGGAAGACGTCTTCCTCGAGTTGACGGGTCGTGATCTGAGGGGATGACGGGAATCAAGGTCGTGAACGAAACAGTGTCGAACAGTCAGAACAGCGCCCGAGACCGACGATTGGCCGAGAACCGCTTCGAGCCCGGGACGTTCTCCCCCGATCCTCGAGCTAACTCCGCGTCGAAAATGATGGCGGCACAGACCAAACTCGAACTGACGTTGTTGCTGCGCAACGGTGAGCAATTGCTGCTCACCATGTTCATCCCCATCACGCTGCTCATCGGACTGTCACTCCTTCCGATCGGCGATCTCGGCGATTCCCGGGTCAGTACCGTACTTCCCGGCGTCATGATGGTCGCTGTGATGTCGACGGCTTTCACCGGCCAAGCCATCGCCGTGGGCTTCGACCGCCGATACGGCGCCCTCAAACGCCTTGGTGCGACGCCACTTCCACGTTGGGGAATCATCGCGGGCAAGAGTGCATCCGTCATCATCGTCGTCGCTCTGCAGTCGCTACTGCTCGGCGCGATCGGATTGGCATTGGGTTGGCGCCCAACGTTTACCGAACTCTTGCTCGGCGCAGTTGTCATCGCTTTGGGCACCATCACATTTGCGTCACTCGGACTTCTTCTCGGTGGCACTTTGCGGGCGGAAATTGTTCTCGCACTTGCCAACATCCTGTGGTTCGCCATGGCAGGCATCGGCAGCATGGTCTTTGTCAGTGGAGACATTCCCGACGCTGTGCAGACCCTGGTGCGGTTGGTTCCATCCGGAGCATTGGCCTACGCACTCGACGCAGCCCTCGCCACATCCATGGACTGGTTCGCAATCCTGGTCCTCGTCGTCTGGGCTGCACTCGGTACCGTCGGCGCAGTACGTTGGTTCAAGTTCACCTGAGCCGAGGACGAACAGGACCCCCAGTGCTTGTGGCTACGGGACAGTCCACACACCGGCGCCGGGCAGCGCCGTTATGGGCAGTCCAGCACCACTGACTGTTGCCGTGGCAACCAGAACTCCTGAGCCCGTGGCTGCAATCCCCGCAGTCGGTGAAGCCCATACCGGGGATGGGTCGAACCCCGCGAAGGTGTCGCCGGTCAGCCCCGTCGACAGATTGCGCCAGTGAACGACGCAGGCACAACCACGTTGCCCGCCGAGGAACTGGGTGATTCCCGGGGTGTCAGTATCGGTCCTGGCAGTGATGAACTGGCTGAACGCCTCACCGTAAAGGCCTGTCACGCCGGTGGCGACGCCTGCGATCGGTATGGCGAGGACGCTATCGGTCGGCGCCGCTGAAGCAGCGGGTGCGCCCGCCAACGAGAGAATGCCAAGGATCGCAATTCCGGCACAGTATCGGCGGCCTGTCGGGGTGCGCAGACTTTCGGTCATGGATTCCCTCCGATTTCACCGCTTTCGACTACGGGAGTTTCTCCGGCGCGCCTCGTCGAAACCTTGCGTCGATGCACGCAACTCGACCAGCGACGGTTGGTCCAGCCATAACGACACGAGTTGTGTGCGATCACGATCACGATCGCGCTGCCCCAACGACACTGCGTAGTTGATGGCCAACTACCATCGTTGGCGTGGTGAATCGTGCATATTCCGGATTTTTGAGCTTGGTGGATCGACTACCTCTCCCCTCGCTGAAGACACAGAAGATCATCGCGTTCATCGTGATCTTGACCCAGGGCGGCATCGCTGTCACGGGTGCGGTTGTGCGCGTGACAGCATCCGGGTTGGGTTGCCCCACGTGGCCGCAATGCTTCCCGGGCAGCTTTGTTCCGGTCGGCCACGGCGAGGTTGCGGTTGTTCACCAAATCGTCGAGTTCGGTAACCGCCTGCTCACGTTTGTCGTAGTCATCGTTGCTGCCGCAATCGTGCTGGCTGTGACGCGTGCGCGTCGTCGTCGCGAGGTTCTTGTGTACGCGTGGATGATCCCCCTCGGCACGGTTCTGCAGGCAATCATGGGCGGCATCACCGTCCTTACCGGGCTGCTCTGGTGGACGGTTGCCATTCACCTGGTCGCGTCGATGCTGATGGTCTGGATTGCCACCGTCATGTACGCCAAGATAGCGGAACCCGACGATGCGACAACGTTGATCGTCATGCCCAAGCCGCTGCGCTGGCTCGCCGCACTGTCCGGTGTCGCACTCGCCGGTGTGCTGGTGGCCGGCACCCTCGTGACGGGCGCTGGTCCCCACGCGGGAGACAAGAACCTGGACCGGATTGTGCCGCGACTCCAGATCGAGATCGTCACCCTCGTCCATCTGCACGCACAGATGTTGGTCGCCTACCTCGCACTTTCGGTTGGTTTGGCGTTCGGCGTCTACGCCGTCGGTGCGTCCAGTGCAGTGAAAAAACGTCTGCAGGTTCTGCTTGTTCTGATCGTTGCTCAGGGTTTGATCGGTCTTGTTCAGTACTTCACCGACGTCCCGGCGATCCTGGTCATCTTCCACGTTGCCGGCGCCGGATTGTGCACAGCTGCAACTGCAGCTGTCTGGGCAGCGGGCAAGACGAGGCAGTACGAACCCGCGGCTGTACCGGCCTGATACCTACAGATACAAGTGGGGCGGTCAGAACACCGACAAGGTGTTTCTGACCGCCCCACTTCTGTTTTCAGGATTCGTTGCGTGCCTTCGGGAAACGCGTCTGGTTGGCGACCCATCCGGCCATCTTCTTGAAGTGACCGTCCACCGGAGTGACGATGCTGGTGAGTTCACGCTCCCACTCGGCAACAGTGACAGTGTCGAAGGACGCGACGACGGCATTTGCCGTGGCAAGGTCCTCGACTACCTGGTCGCCCAGGCTGCCGTCGGCACCCACGAGTGTGATGCGAACGCCGGCTAGGCCGACAGGCTGAATGACGGCGCTGGCGGAGCCACCGTGCTCAGCAACGAATTTGGTGATTGCCTTGACCGTGGACTTCGGAAGTTCCGGCGCAGCAGCGGACGGTGTGGCGTCCGACTTCTCGGTATCGGTGCTCATAGCTCGACAATACTGGGCAGTAGAACAGCTGCAACATGAGGCATCGACCCAACCGGTGTAGAACAGAAAACATGCAAGCCATCTACGTTTCAGAAACCGGCGGACCAGACGTTCTCACTGTGTCCGAACAACCCGACCCCACACCCGGCGCCAACGATCTGCTCGTTCGCACCGAAGCAATCGGCATCAATTTCATCGACACCTATTTCCGGATGGGCATGTATCCGAGAAATCTCCCCTACATTCCGGGCGACGAGGGCTCTGGCGTCGTCGAAGCAGTGGGCACAGATGTGACGGAATTCTCCGTCGGCGACAGGGTTGCGTGGGCGGCAGCCACCGGAAGTTACGCCGAAAAGGTGGTTGTCTCGGCCGCTGTCGCCGTGAAAGTTCCCGATGGTGTTCCGGCCCCGGTTGCCGCGTCGGCACTCCTACAAGGAATGACTGCGCACTACCTCGCGAAGTCGACGTACCCGATTCAAGCGGGCGACACCATCCTCGTTCATGCCGGTGCCGGCGGAGTGGGTTTGATCCTCACCCAGATGGCAGTAGCCCTCGGCGCACGGGTCATCACGACGGTGTCTTCGGATGCAAAAGAACAACTCTCACGCGATGCCGGGGCGTCGGAAGTTCTGCGGTACGACGACGACATCGCGGCCCGCGTACGTGAGCTGACGGGCGGTGATGGAGTGGCTGTAGCCTACGACGGAGTGGGCGCCACGACGTTCGATGCCAGCCTGGCGTCGGTGCGAATTCGCGGAACGGTAGCGCTTTTCGGCGCTGCCAGTGGCGCTGTTCCGCCGCTCGATCCGCAGCGGCTCAATGCGTCGGGATCACTCTTCCTGACGCGTCCGACGTTGGCTCATTACATCCGGACCCGTGAGGAAATGCTGTGGCGAGCCGGTGAAGTGTTCGACGCCATTGCAGCGGGAACTTTGAATATTCGCGTCGGAGCCGAGTATCGGTTGGCAGACGCTGCCCAGGCTCATCGCGATCTGGAAAGCCGAGCGACTACGGGATCGATCGTGCTGATCCCGTAGTCGATTCAGATGCTGCAGGCGATCAGCTGAACATGTTGCCGATCGTCTGCAGCCCGAGTACGGAGTCGATGGCCAGGCCGACGAACAGCACGGACAAGTAGTTGTTGGACTGCAGGAACAGCTTCAACGGCTTGACCTCGGCGCCGCCGCGAACGCTGCGGTACAACTGGTGCCCCATGAGCAGGAACCAGGCACCGGCAAGCAGAGCAACGATGGCGTAAACCAGGCCGGCAGCGGGAACCAAGAGGAAGCTGGTGATAACCATTGCCCAGCTGTAGAACAGGATTTGCTTGGTGACGTGCTCTTCGGTCGCGATGACGGGGAGCATGGGAACGCCGGCAGCCTTGTAGTCCTCTTTGTAACGCATGGCGAGGGCCCAGGTGTGCGGAGGCGTCCAGAAGAAGATGATCAGGAACAGAACAATGGGTTCCCAGCTGATCGAACCGGTGACAGCGGCCCAGCCGACCATGACGGGCATACAACCCGCAGCGCCACCCCAGATGACGTTCTGCCAGGTACGACGCTTGAGAACCATCGTGTAGATCAGCACGTAGAACGCGATGGTGATGACGATAAGCACGGCCGCCAGCAGGTTCGCGCGCCACCACAGCCACAGGAACGACGCCAGTCCGAGAACCAAACCGAAGATGAGCGCATTGCGCGTCGGGACGGCTTCTCGTGCCAGTGGACGCTTGGCGGTGCGCTTCATCACCTTGTCGATGTCTGCGTCGACGACGCAGTTGAGGGAGTTGGCGCTTGCGGCGCCCATCCATCCACCGAACAGGGTGCTCAGCACCAGCCAGAGGTCGACATTTCCGCGGTCTGCCATGAGCATCGCCGGAATTGTTGCTACCAACAGCAATTCGATGACTCGCGGCTTCGTGAGCGCGATGTACGCCAGAACCTTGCCCAATGCGCGACCTAGAACCGAGTTCTGATTGGTCGCCCGTGGGGCTGCTCCGGGGCTGCCGAAGCCATGTCCGCTCGGCTGCTGCCCTGTCCGCACGTTCTCTCCTTGCACCACGCGTTACCGCACTATCTCTTCACGACACACTGCTGACACTTCTGATGGACTATCGGTTTTTCTACTACGCACGATGGTAGACCGCGGCCTTCGTGGAACCGAATCGACCCGGACAGCTGGGACCATTAGGCTAGGTGACGCAGTGGAGGGACACCCCACCCCTCGCAATCCACGTACACAATGTCAGGAGACATCTGCCAGTGTCGATCACAGACGAGATCCACGTCCTCACGCAACCAGTCCATCCTTCGGACTGGACCGACCTGGACACCAAGGCTGTCGATACCGCCCGCGTGCTCGCCGCTGACGCGGTTCAGAAGGTCGGCAACGGCCATCCCGGAACCGCAATGAGCTTGGCGCCGTTGGCTTACACCCTGTTTCAGCGCGTCATGCGCCACGACCCGTCGGATGCAGAGTGGGTCGGGCGCGACCGCTTCATCCTCTCCTGCGGCCACTCGTCTCTGACGCTGTACACGCAGCTCTACCTGTCGGGCTACGGCCTCGAACTGGCGGACCTCGAAGCTCTCCGTACGTGGGGCGCCCTCACTCCGGGCCACCCGGAGTTCGGTCACACCGTCGGCGTCGAGATGACGACGGGTCCTCTCGGCCAGGGCCTCGCGTCCGCTGTGGGCATGGCGATGGCTTCACGCCGCGAGCGTGGACTGTTCGATCCGGAGACCCCGGTCGGAGCCTCGCCTTTCGACCATCACATCTACGTGATCGCGTCGGACGGTGACATCGAAGAAGGTGTCACGTCTGAAGCGTCGTCGCTGGCGGGTGTCCAGGAACTGGGCAACCTGATCGTCTTCTACGACGACAACAAGATCTCCATCGAGCACGACACCGCCATCGCTCTCGGCGAAGATGTCGGCAAGCGCTACGAGGCATACGGCTGGCACGTTCAGCATGTCGAGGGCGGCGAGAACGTCTCCGGCATTCTCGACGCAGTTGCCGCGGCCAAGGCCGTCGTCGATCGTCCGTCGATCATTTTGCTGCGCACCATCATCGGTTTCCCGGCACCGAAGAAGATGAACACCGGTGACGTTCACGGTTCCGCTCTGGGTGCTGAGGAAGTTGCGGCAGTCAAGGAAGCTCTCGGCTTCGATCCGTCCAAGTCGTTCGACGTCGACGCCGACGCTCTGGCTCATGCCCGTGAGGTTGTCGCCCGCGGCGCCGACGCACACAAGAGCTGGCAGGTCGAGTTCGACGCCTGGGCAGCGCGTGAGTCCGAGGCCAAGGCCCTCTTCGATCGTCTCCACGCCGGCGAGTTCCCGGCGGGCTGGGCTGACGCTCTCCCGACGTACGAGCCCGACGCCAAGGGTGTTGCCACCCGTAAGGCTTCCGGATCCGCGCTCAACGCGCTGGGCCCGATCCTGCCTGAGCTGTGGGGCGGTTCCGCTGACCTCGCGGGCAGCAACAACACCACCATCAAGGGCGCCGATTCGTTCGGCCCGTACTCCATCTCCACCAACGACTGGAACGCGAAGCCTTACGGCCGCACGCTCCACTTCGGTATCCGTGAGCATGCGATGGGCTCGATCCTCAACGGCATCGCACTCCACGGCCCGACCCGCCCGTACGGCGGAACGTTCATGGTGTTCTCCGATTACATGCGTCCGGCCGTTCGCCTGGCTGCATTGATGAAGACGCCGGTCACGTACGTCTGGACCCACGACTCCATCGGCCTGGGCGAAGACGGCCCGACGCATCAGCCGATCGAGCACCTCGCTGCTCTGCGCGCTATCCCGAACCTGTCCGTGGTGCGTCCGGGTGACGCCAACGAGACTTCGTTCGCCTGGCAGGCAGCTCTCGAGCACAAGACCGGCCCGACGGCTCTGGCACTCACCCGCCAGGACGTCCCCGTTCTCGAAGGCACCCGGGAAAAGGCAGCCGCCGGCGTCAAGCGTGGCGCCTACGTGCTGGCCGATGCCGCCAACGGTGCACCCGAGGTCATCTTGCTGGCCACCGGTTCCGAGCTGCACCTCGCGACCGAGGCTCGTGAGACCCTCGAAGCTCTGGGCGTCGCCACTCGCGTCGTTTCTGTTCCTTGCCTCGATTGGTTCCTCGAGCAGGATCAGGCGTACCGCGACGAGGTCATTCCGCCTGCCGTCCGCGCACGCGTGTCCGTCGAAGCCGGCATCGCGATGCCGTGGTGGCGCATTCTCGGCGACGCCGGCCAGGCCGTCTCGATCGAGCACTACGGCGCTTCTGCCGATTACAAGACCTTGTACCGGGAGTTCGGCATCACTGCCGACGCGACTGTCGCGGCCGCGCAGCGCTCCCTCGCAGCTGTGAAGGGATGATCTCGATGACACAGAATGTGAACACCGAAAAGCTCTCCGCTGCAGGCGTTTCCATCTGGCTGGATGATCTTTCGCGAGATCGCATCCAGTCCGGAAACCTGCAGAACCTCATCGACACCAAGTCGATCGTTGGCGTCACGACCAACCCGTCGATCTTCCAGGCTGCTCTCTCCAAGGGCTCGGATTACGACGCGCAGGTTCGTGAACTCGCCCAGAGCGGCGCCGATGTCGACGCCACGATTACGGCAGTCACCACCGACGACGTCCGCGCAGCGTGCGACATCCTGGCACCGCAGTTCGAGGCCTCCAATGGTGTCGACGGTCGTGTGTCCATCGAGGTCGATCCTCGTCTGGCACACGACACCGATGCCACTGTCGCGCAGGCAATCGAACTGCACAAGATCGTGGATCGCCCGAACGTTCTCATCAAGATCCCCGCGACGCTGGCCGGCATTCCCGCCATCGCCAAGGTGATCGGTGAGGGCATCAGCGTCAACGTCACCTTGATCTTCTCGGTCGAGCGTTACGAAGCCGTCATGGGCGCGTACCTCGACGGTCTGGAGACGGCCAAGGCTGCCGGCCGCGACATCTCGTCCATCGAGTCCGTCGCGTCGTTCTTCGTCTCCCGCGTGGATTCCGAGATCGACAACCGCCTGAACGCCATCGGCACGCCGGACGCTCTCGAGCTTCGCGGCAAGGCTGCTCTGGCCAACGCCCGTCTGGCGTACAACGCGTACCAGCAGGTTTTCGAGGTCGCGCCGCGATTCCAGGCTCTCCTCGCTGACGGTGCCAAGGCGCAGCGTCCCCTGTGGGCGTCCACCGGCGTCAAGAACACCGCCTACCCGGACACGCTCTACGTCACGGAACTGGTTGCACCCAACACGGTCAACACCATGCCGGAAAAGACGCTCGACGCGCTCGCCGACCACGGCGACGTCACGGGCGACACCATCTCCGGCACGGCTGCAGCTTCTCAGGCGATCTTCGATCAGCTTGTAGCCGTCGGCATCGATCTCACGGACGTGTTCAACGTTCTCGAGACCGAGGGCGTCGACAAGTTCGAGGTTTCCTGGAACGAACTGCTCGAGGCCACGGCCGAGCAGCTCCGCGTAGCAACCCAGAAGAGCTGAGCCGGTGAGCGATTCCGCGGCGGCAGCAGATTGGGTCAATCCCCTCAGGGACAGTACGGACAAACGTCTTCCGCATATCGCCGGGCCTTGCGCCCTGGTGATTTTCGGGGTCACCGGCGACTTGGCCAGACGCAAGCTCATGCCGGCAATCTACGACCTTGCCAACAGAGGACTGCTGCCGCCCGGATTCGCTCTGGTCGGGTTCGCCCGGCGTGACTGGACTGACGAAGACTTCGCCCAGGTAGTCCTGGACGCAGTCAAGGACGGTGCACGCACCAAGTTCCGTCAAAGCGTGTGGGAGCGTCTGGCCGACGGCATCCGTTTCGTCAAGGGCAACTTCGACGACGCCGAAGGTTTCACGAACCTGGCCAACACGTTGGCGACGCTCGATACCGAGCGTGGCATCGGCGGCAATCACGGTTTCTACCTGGCGATTCCGCCGGACGACTTCCCTCAGGTTCTCGAGCAGTTGTCGGCATCCGGGCTCGCCCAAGCCGAGGAGGGTCAGTGGCGACGCGTCGTCATCGAGAAACCGTTCGGTCACGATCTCGAAAGTGCTCGTGAGCTGAACGCGGTCGTCAACAAGGTGTTCCCCGAGGACACGGTCTTCCGTATCGACCACTACCTCGGCAAGGAAACGGTTCAGAACATCCTGGCTCTGCGTTTCGCTAACCAGTTGTTCGATCCGATCTGGAACGCGCACTACGTCGACCACGTGCAGATCACCATGGCCGAGGACATCGGTCTCGGTGGCCGCGCGGGTTACTACGACGGCATCGGCGCTGCTCGCGACGTCATCCAGAACCACCTGCTTCAGCTGTTGGCGTTCACTGCAATGGAAGAGCCGATCAGTTTCGAGCCGCTCAACCTTCAGGCCGAGAAGATCAAGGTCCTCTCAGCCACCCGTCTCGCCGAGCCACTCGACGAGACCACGGCCCGCGGTCAGTACGCGGGCGGCTGGCAGGGAGGTCTGCCCGTCATCGGACTCCTCGAGGAGGACGGATTCGCAGCCGATTCCACTACGGAGACGTTTGCGGCCATTACCCTCGAAGTGGATACGCGCCGTTGGGCCGGTGTTCCGTTCTACCTGCGCACCGGCAAGCGGTTGGGTCGTCGTGTCACGGAGATCGCGGTCGTGTTCAAGCGTGCGCCGCACCTTCCGTTCGACAAGACCATGACCGAGGACCTCGGTCAGAACGCACTGGTCATCCGTGTGCAGCCTGACGAGGGCGTCACCATGCGGTTCGGTTCCAAGGTTCCGGGATCGAGCATGGAAGTCCGTGACGTCAACATGGACTTCTCGTACGGTCAGGCCTTCACCGAGTCGTCGCCGGAGGCGTACGAGCGTCTCATCCTCGATGTTCTGCTCGGTGAGCCGTCACTGTTCCCGGTGAACGCCGAAGTCGAATTGTCTTGGGAGATCCTCGATCCCGTCCTCGAACACTGGGCAGCCGGCGGCAAGCCGGAACCCTACGAGGCCGGCACGTGGGGACCACCCTCAGCCGACGAGATGATGAACCGCACCGGACGCGAATGGAGACGACCCTAGTGATTCTCGATTTGCCGTCCACCACAACGGTTCAGGTCAGCAAGAAACTGGTCGAGCTGCGTAAGACCGGCGGCGCCGTCACGTTGGGTCGCGTGTTAACGCTTGTCGTCTGCACCCGCGACACCGGCAACGCCGAAGCCGCAATCGAAGCCGCAAACGAAGCAAGCCGCGAGCACCCGTGCCGCGTCATCGTGCTTCTGCGCGGAGACGAGCAGAGTGAACCTCGCCTCGACGCACAGATTCGAGTCGGCGGCGACGCCGGTGCGTCGGAAGTAGTGGTGTTGCGTCTCTACGGTCCCCTCGCGGATCACGAGAGCAGCGTTGTCATCCCGTTCCTGCTCCCCGACACACCGGTCGTCGCGTGGTGGCCGCTCGAGGCTCCCGAGATTCCGGCCAAGGATCCGGTGGGCAAGCTTGCGATCCGTCGTATCACCGACGCCACCGGCGCACCCGATCCCACCGCCACCATCAAGGCTCGACTCGCGTCGTACACCGCGGGTGATACCGACCTGGCGTGGAGTCGCGTGACGTACTGGCGTGCACTTCTGGCGTCGGCGCTCGATCAGCCGCCGCACGAGAAGATCGTCTCGGCAGTGGTCTCCGGCCTGAAAACCGAACCGGCACTGGATATCTTGGCCGGCTGGTTGGCTGCCAAGATCGACGGTCCGGTGTACCGCCGCACGGGCGAACTGTGTGTCGAGATGAAGCTCGAAACGCGCAGCATCTCCATCAGCAGGCCGCAGGAAGGCACCACGGCAACCCTGATCCGGACGGGGCAGCCGGATGCGCTTGTCTCGTTGGGTCGCCGCGAAACCCGCGACTGCCTGGCTGAGGAATTGCGCCGACTCGATCCCGACGAAATCTACGAAGAGGCCTTGGCCGGTTTGGAGAAGGTTACCTATGAGTGATGTTGTCGTAGAGAAGTTTTCGGACGCAGGACAGCTCGTCGATGCTGCCGCAGAACGCCTGGTGGCAACGATCGTCGACGCCCAGAAGGCTCGAGGCTTCGCTTCTATCGTCCTGACCGGCGGCGGCACCGGCATCGCATTGCTCGAGAAGTTGCGCAAAGCGCCCGGCGACATCGACTGGGCGCAGATCGACCTGTACTGGGGCGACGAGCGTTTCCTTCCCGCCGGCGATCCCGAACGTAATGAAGTTCAGGCGCGGGAAGCACTCCTCGATCACGTTCCGGTCGATCCGGAACGTGTGCATCCGATGGCAGCATCAGACGGAATCTACGAGGGCGATCCGCAGGGCGCAGCAACGGCATACGAGCAATTGCTGGGCGCGCAGGCACACGGAAATCAGGTTCCGACGTTCGATGTCCACCTCCTCGGGATGGGCGGTGAAGGGCACATCAACTCACTGTTCCCCGATACCGACGCCGTTCGCGAAGAATCTCGATTTGTTGTCGCGGTCACGGACTCCCCCAAGCCCCCGCCGGTTCGCATCACCCTGACGTTGCCTGCGCTCCAGCGCGCAAAAGAGGTGTGGCTGCTGGTCTCGGGCGCTGCAAAAGCCGAGGCTGTTGCAGCCGCTGTCGGCGGCGCCGCAGCTGTGGACTGGCCCTGCGCCGGTGCCACCGGCTTGGTTGCCACTCGCTGGTTCCTCGATTCGGACGCTGCATCACAGTTGTCCTGATCTTCGATTCACACCGACTGGGAGTCGTCCTCGGGCGACTCCCAGATCGGCGGAACGTCCGCGGCGCGGCAAATTTCAGCCGATCGTAATGCCGCGAGTCTCCCCGAGTTTCGCTGCGACACAACCGAACTCATCGTCGAGACACCATTTCTCCAGTGGGCACTCTGCCCACGCAACGATTCATGTTCCCCCCGGTCCACGTTCTTTCAGTAGTCATAAACTTTGACGCGCCGTCGGCCCATTCGGTTCCTCGAACCGTACGAGGCCTTGAAACGAATCGGCTACTGCGAGAAGAATCGACCAATGACGTGGACACCGAATGCAGATGCCCTGCGCGGGCGAGTAGCAGTTGTAGCCGGAGCAACCCGAGGCGCCGGGCGCGGAATTGCCGCAGCCTTGGGGGAAGCCGGGGCAACAGTAATCTGTACCGGCCGGAGTAGTTCCACGGGCATACTTCAGTCCGACTACCCACGTAGCGAAACCATCGAAGAGACTGCGACGCTGGTCGACGAGGTGGGCGGCATCGGAATACCGATTGCTGTCGACCACCTCAAGAGCACTCAGGTGGCGCACCTGGCGGAACGATTACGCGCCGACTTCGGCCACATCGACATTCTGGTCAATGACATCTGGGGTGCTGAACTACTCAAGGGCGGCCCCGAAGAGTGGAACACCCCCGTCTGGGAGCACGATCTGGACCGAGGATTTCAGATCCTGCGCCTGGCCCTGGACACGCACATCATCACGTCGCACCATCTCTTGCCTCTGATGATCGACCGACCAGGCGGCCTGGTGGTCGAAATGACCGACGGCACTACCGAATACAACGCGTCAAACTATCGAATATCCGTGTTCTACGACTTGGCAAAAGTGTCGGTGAACCGACTCGCGTACTCGCAGGGTCACGAACTCGCGCCATTCGGTTGCACCGCAGTAGCTCTCACGCCCGGATGGTTGAGGTCGGAAATGATGCTCGACAATTTCGTTGTCACAGAATCGGATTGGCGAAAGGCACTCGATCCGGAGCGCGAAGGACCCACTGCTCCCCCAGATTTTGCGCGGTCGGAATCCCCGCGGTTTGTGGGCCGAGCGGTCGCAGCCCTCGCCGCAGATCCAGAACGCGCTCGATGGAACCAGCGCTCGGCCAGTTCCGGCGAACTAGGCGTCGAATACGGTTTCACCGATGTCGACGGCACACGGCCCGATTTCTGGCGAACCGCCTGACACCGCTGGAACGCCGGTCAGTACACCGAGTGCGTGATGGTCATGGAGTAGTTGTCCGGTGCCACATCGGCGGGAACTGCGACCCCCACCTCGGATGTCCAGCGTGCATCGGGGCAACTCTGTGTGGACGTCGCCACGGTCGCGGCCTGCGCTGTCAACGGCATGGTTCCATTCGAGGAACTGCATGCGGTGTCGGACGCACGATAATAGGAATCTGGGCCGGGCGTGAAACTGCCACCACCGCTGCCGTACGCGTCCGTGGTCTTGACATCGACATTCCACCCCGTGGACAGGGGCCGGTTGTCCGCAACCTGGACCGTCATCTGTCCGCTCACGACGCCGCCCGGCTTCGGTGCCGCATTCAACACCAGCGGACCCGTCGACACTGTGAGTCCGCCAGTGCCCTCGTGCTTGTCGACGCCTTGGACCGGTGTCGCGCTCGTGGTCGGCGACACAGTGGTCGTGGGGCCTTCGTCGGCGCTTGTGGTGAGCTCATCGGAATCGGGTGTCGGCACGCGAGTGCGTGTGGCCTTCGGCGTTGTTGTCGCCGACGTTGTACTGGGGGTTGCAGTTTCCGGCTCCGATTCGATCGGAGTGGACGTCGCAGAGCTGGTCGACGGCGTTGGCTCGGCCACCACCGCTGGTGCACTGGCAAGTACCAGTGCCCCAGCGGCGGCGAGGCCGGCCAAAAATGAAACGGAACGGCGTGCGGAGTGGGAATGCTTCACGGCAGCTCCGCCCCAGGCGAACTGTCGCTGTGGTCAGACTGGTTTCCGGCCGCCGCGCGGCGGCGACGGATCAAGAGGTATGCGGCGGCGAGGATCACTGCAAGTACAACGAGGACGCTGCCGATAATTGCGCCCCACGACATCGAGCTGGATTCGCTGACGGAATCACCAATCCCCTTGTCCGGGAACGTAATTTTTACTGATGAATCATGCTTGTTGAAGCCGCTCTCGAGTTTCACAACTCCCTGCCAAGGCCCGGCAGGGAGCGAGGCACTGTTCGGCAAAGCAAAGACAACCTCGCCGCCGTCACCGGGCACGATTGTTGTCGTCTTCGCGCTCACAGTGTTTGCCGTGAGCCCACCCGGCCCGTCAGTGAGGTCCAGCGTGCCGGACACATCGATTGCCCGCCCACCGGTGTTTTCGACGTTCGCAACCACCGTTGCGTTGCCGTCGGCATCACGCTGTGGGGTGAGACTGGCGATCGCAAAATCTGATGGCGGGCCGTTCCCTTCACCGACAGACAGGTAAACCCGGACTCCGACTCGGGAGACAACCTGGACTTGATCACCAGTTGCGGACGCCGGCTGGGTAGACGCCCAAATCACGCCGAACTGTTCCACCTCCGGAGCGTCGGCGGGCACAGCGATGGTGACCGTGACGTCTTCGGACTGACCGTCATCGAGTTGCAGTTCCGACTTGTCGAGGGCAATCCAGGAGGTCAACGCCGTATCCACGCCGCGATTCTCCGGAGTGAAAGCACTGTCGACGATCTTGGCAGACCCGGCGTACACGTCCAGGGTGGTCGGCGCCCCGGTGTTGTTGGTGACACGAACTTGATGCGTGATCGTCTTGCCAGGAGGCACATTGTCGGTGATGTAGATATTCGCGCGCGGGTCGTCTTTGAGACTGGTAGCCACGTCGAGAAGGGAAATCGTGACCGAGCCCGATGACGTACCGCTACCGTCGCCCTGACCTGGGTCAGCAAGCGCCACGGCGGGAGCGCCGACGATCAGCACGGCGGCGGCTATCAGAGCGAGTAGTGCACGCATACATCACCTTCCATAGCTGTTCGGGGCGCCACGATCGGCGCCCCGAACAGTTGATTCTGACCGTCGCTGACTATTACTGCGACGGCAAGTAAGACAGTCCTGAAACTAGACCGCGGACAGCGTCAGCGTGGCCTTGTACTGCCCCAGCGCGACGGACGTCGGAATTTCGACGGACAGAGCATCTACATTCGGCACCGTCGCCGCTTCCAACCAAGCTCCCGGAATACGGTTCGAGCGCGTGATGACAACCGTGGGGGTGTTCTTGAGCTGAGTACTCACGACGGGAGCAGATCCTCCGCCGATCAGCCCGAGCACGCTGTTCGGCGTATAGGTCGCGTTGGTGGCCGGGATCTTCATGGCTGGATTCGACACATTGGCGAAGTCTTCAAGTGCGAGAGAAGCGTTCCAACCAGTCGCGCCACCGCGGGAGTCTCCGATACCGAACAGGGTCAGGCTACCCTTCGCCGTGGTACCGAGCGATTGAAGCGCGAGGGTGCTCACCGGTCCGCCGATGGTCACCGAGAGGCCGCCACCTGCTGCCGCTGTCACGGTGAAGTCGACAACCTGGGTGTCAGTAGCAGCATTCGCGACGGCGCCCGGGATCAGCAAGCCGGCGGTGGCGGCAATGGCCGCCGCGGCGATGAGAGTCTTACGCATGTTTCCTCTTCTCTTAGGCGATTCCGGAGAACTCCGGAGGCCTGATGTGGAGCGCTCGGGTCGCCATGATCTTCATCTTCGCGCCCCTACGGCCGACCCGAGCGGCCATGTGCGGGCAACTAGTACTTACTAATTTTCACAACGAAACGAATCGCGCGACGTCGTGGGAAAGCCCGGCGTCAAGTCGGAGTTACGAACCAAATCCCAGCGACCCCAGCGACCCGGATCCGAGCGATCCGAGCGATCCTGTCGCCGGCGAGGCCGCATTCGGGAATGTGATGGGCTTTTTGAGCTCATGGGTGAAATACCCATTCTTCAAGCGGGTATCTGCCGTCCACGGACCGTTGGGCAGCGTTGCACTGTTCGGGATCACGAACACCACAGTTCCGCGCGCCCCCGCGGCGAGGGTGGTCGGCTGAGCCGGCACCGCGTCAAGCCATTGGCCGCCCGGTCCGCCGGTCAGATGCAGCGTGCCGGTCATGTCTACGGAATGGTTACCGGTATTGGTCACCGAAGCGACCACCTCGGCAGTGCCATCCGACTGACGCTGCGGAATGAGGTCGGTGACCAGGAAATCTGCCGCCGGTCCGTTTGTGCCTCCCACCGTCACGTCCATGCGCACGCCCACCCGAGAATTGCCGATTGCCGCCCAGATCGACCCGTACAAAGTTGCAGACGGAGCTGTGGACGGAACCTTGATGGTGACCGTCACGTCCTTCGCGGCGCCGTTCCCCAGGGAGACAGTGGGCTTGTCAACGCTGGTCCAGGTGGAGAGCGCGTTTGTCTCTCCCGCGTTTTCCACGTTGAACTTTCCGTTGTCCATAGTGGCGGGACCGGCGTACACGGAAATATCCTGGGCTGCACCGGTGTTGTTAGTAACCCGCACCTGCCGGGTGACCGTATCTCCCGGGTTGGGCGTCGCAACGATATACGGCTGTCCGGGCGCATCGATCAAACCGATGCTAAACGTGTTCGCAATGCCGGCAGTTGGCTGCACCGGCAGCGCAACGGCCACAGCGGGCGCACCAACAGCGAGTAGAGCAGCAGTGACCAGCGTGAGCAGGGTCCGCATGTAGGGCCTTTCAAGAGTTCCGACAATTGCCAGATTGAGGCCCAATGACCTTTTTGCCCGACGCTGCTAGACAATAACTGCATTTTGGACATCCGTCCATCTTTTGGTGCAACTCGCTTGAAATGCCTGCAAATCGCCAACATCGGTCGTCCTGATTCGACCCGCCTGCGCAGACTTCGAGCCATTTCATCGCCACTCCCCCGAGCCTGGCTACCACTGTCGCGATTCTCGAGCGCCAACTACGCCCCGGCGCCTGTCCGCCTGTTCTCTTGGCCGTAGCGACGCGAGTTTCGGTGGCATTGCCACTGACTTCACCTTGTCGCGAGTCGCGGTCGAGCGCACGATCTTTCTCAAAGTTGCTGCATCCCTGACGGTTACACCACAATGCACGACACAGTGGCGATAGTCGTCGCATCGGAGGCGAATACTGGCGACGGCACCGTCACCCACACTGCCGAAGTCCCTCATCGAGCGAATCTCGAGACATCGCAGCTACCGAACGGTCACTCGGTGGCGGTAACCGGTGGATTTGTTCTAGGCTCCGCTGCCCGGATTCCGGCGTCCGGACCGAACCGCCTACGCGAGGTCGCCGAGAATTCGCAGGATGTCACCGACGCTGGACGCGCCGCAGGATCCGAGAATCATTGCTACGCAAGCAGATCATTGCCGAGAATTGGCCGGAAATAGTGAAAATTTGCAGAGAATTGCATGAAATCAATAGTTGCCCGAAGCCGTTCCTTCATCCCCCGGTCTAGCCTGGGCTGAGCACGATGAGGTTATGCGCTACATCACAACCCAGGAGCAGCCCCATGGCATACGACAAAGCTCTCGCAGAACGCATCCGCGACGCTCTCGAGCACGAGACCGGCGTCAGTGAGGTCAAGATGTTCGGTGGCCTGAGTTTCATGGTCGACGGACAGTTGGCGGTCAGCGCAAATTCACACGGAAACCTCATGGTCCGATGCGAACCGGACCGCGTCGACGAACTGCTGACGCACAAAGGTGCACAGTGGGCCGAAATGCGGGGTAAGCCGATGAGCAAAGGTTGGCTGGAAGTTGATCGAACCGGCACAAGTTCCGGTATCGAGTTCGAAGGTTGGATCCAAGAAGCACTGAATTTCGCTCGCTGACACCATCCACTCGACAAAACAATAATCGCGGGTTCCGAGTACGTGAATGTCGATGCAGCTCAGCGGATATTGCCAATACGATCACAACGAGCTGGGTTGACTTTAAACTCCGAAATACGCTCGAGAGAAGCTCGACCGCGGCGTAAGAAATGGATGGTCCACCGAGTGACGTACTCACCGAATCGACCGTATGAGCAGTATGCCGTCAGAATTCCGCGGGAATCCCCTTCGACCATGCCCAGCAATTTTCGGCCGAATCTGATCGTTTCGATTTGGGCATGCACGGGCATCATTTTCGGAAGCGTCGGGCCGTGGATGACGAACCACACGTCGAACCGGACCGGTATTGACGAATGTGGCTCGATCACCCTCGTGCTCGGCATCTGTGCGGGAATTGCTCTGCTCACGCACCTTTTCCGCGGCATCACTCCTGAAGTGAAGAATCACTGGGTAGGTCCCTTGGCTGGGGTTGCGGTATTGATCGTCACCGGGGCCAACGCCGCGACCATCCTTCAACGGGGAATCGACATTGCCGGGATCGCCGTCCTCACGTCAATTGGATGGGGCTTGTGGCTGGTAGGCGCCTCGGCGATCGTTCTCTGCATTTCGGCATCGACGGTTGCGCAACTCATCCGAGCGCAGGCAACCAACTAGCAGATCAGCAGCAGGCCGAGCCTGTGGGAGCATGTGCATCATCTTCGGTGGTGACGCAGCACGCGGTACCTGAAGCAACGATGTCGAGATGTGCTGGACTGGAACCGAAGGTCTCGGAGTCAGCCAGGACCGTGTAAACCTCCCATTTTTCCCCTGCCGGTCCTGTGACCCACACCTTGTCCTGCGTCGCGAAGCAGCAGGTCGTGCCAATTTCCTCGTCGGTGAACAGGCCTTCATCCGTCAGCCGGGCGATCTCGCTGTGCACAGTTTCGCTGGATTCCACCTCGACGCCGAGATGGTTAATGGTCCCGCCCGTTCCGGGGTTCTCGAGGAGGACGAGTTTGAGCGGCGGCTCGGCGATCGCGAAGTTCGCGTAGCCCGGCTTCAGTTTCGTAGGCTGGGTGTTGAAGAGCTTCGAGTAGAACGTGACGGCCTGATCAAGGTCGTCGACATTGAGGGCAAGTTGTACGCGGGACATGAAAACCTCCACCTGTGTGACATATGTCGAATTACCTCACAATCATGCGCCACCTCTTTGACGTATGTCAAGAAGGTGGCGCATGATGGACGCATGCCCAAGGCCCTGCCCGTCATCGACACCACCGCGCCGATCTGCTGCTCCCCCGTCGCGGCCGGCCCGATCTCCGATGACGCCGCACTACAGGTGGCCGTGCGACTCAAGGCGCTCGCAGACCCGATACGCATCAAGCTGATGTCAATATTGCTGACACACTCCGACGGCGAGGTGTGCACCTGCGACCTCGCCGAGAGTGTCGGCCTGAGCGAATCGACAGTCAGTCACCATTTGGGTCAGCTGAAAAAGGCCGGCATGGTCTTCGCCGAGCGACGGGGAATGAACGTCTACTACCGAGCGCGTCCCGACGCCCTGGAAGCACTCCGCCTCGTTCTGGATCCCAACTGCTGCAACTGATTCGGAACATTAACTGCGAACCTACTTTCGGCACCTTTCTGCATTCACATCGCGCCTCCTCAATCCTCGATTCACACGGATGCACGCGACAACTGCCACAAGTACCGGAATGAAGATTCCGCTTAACGTGCTAATCTCCGTGAAGCGGAATCTCAATTCCGCTTCTAGGGGAAGGACCAGTGCACTGAACGAGTCGCCGCCACAAAAGTATGCAGCCGTTCCCTACCAGCTGATCTATCTGGTACTCGCGCTTGCGATTACGGCCTATTCGTTGTTGCAGTCACTGGTCGCACCGGTGCTGCCACTGCTACAGCAAGACCTACACACCGATCGAAATACCGTGACCTGGATCCTGACGGCGTACCTCCTCGCCGCAGCCGTCGCCACCCCCATCCTCGGTCGCATCGGTGACATGATCGGCAAGAAAAAGGTGCTGACCGCAGTACTGATCATCGCCTGTATCGGTTCCATTCTGGGAGCATTGGCATCATCGATCACCCTCATGATCGTGGCCCGAGCAATTCAAGGAATCGCAGGCGGCGTCATCCCCTTGGCGTTCGGAATCATTCGCGACGAACTCCCACGAGACAAAGTCACCGGAGCGGTGGGCGTCATTTCTGCGTTGATCGGCGTCGGAGGCGGCCTGGGCCTGGTTCTGGGCGGCCCGATCGTCGATACACTCAACGCGCACTGGCTGTTCTGGATTCCCGCTATCACCATCGGTGTCGCCGCAATCGCGACACACCTGATCATTCCCGAGTCTCCCGTACGAACTCCCGGACGCGTGAGTTGGATTGCAGCCGTTCTGCTTTCGTCCTGGTTAATTGCATTGCTCGTCGCAATCAGTGAGGCTCCCAAGTGGGGTTGGGCGTCGAGTCCAGTTCTCGGCCTGCTCGTGCTGGCCGCAATTCTGGCCGTGCTCTGGATGAAGAATGAATTACGCAGTGCCAGTCCGTTGATCGACATGGCAATGATGCGGATCCCCGCCGTGTGGACGACCAACCTGGCGGCCTTGCTGATCGGCATCGCAATGTATTCGATATTCGCATTCGTACCGGCCTTCCTCCAAGGAACACCCGAAGCCGGCTACGGGTTCAATTCATCGATCACCGAATCCGGCTTGATCGTGTTGCCACTGTCCATGGCATTCCTTCTCGCAGGAATCGGTTCCGGTCCCCTCTCGCATCGTGTCGGAGCGAAGGCAGTACTGGTCGCCGGTTCTGGAGCTGCAACTGTGTCGCTGTTGATCCTGGCGTTCGCACACTCGGAGATTTGGCAGGTTGTGCTGTCGATGCTGCTGATGGGCACCGGTTTCGGCCTCGCCTTCTCCTCGATGTCAGGCATCATCGTGCATGCAGTTCCCTCACATCAGACGGGGTCGGCCAGCGGCACTAACGCCAACATTCGCACAATCGGTGGAGCGATAGGTTCAGCAATGATGGCCAGCGTCGTAACCGCGCACCTACTACCGGACGGACTTCCCGCTGAATCCGGTTACACCACAGGGTTTGCCGTCCTGGCCGTCGCCAGCGCACTCGGCGGCGCCGCGGCACTACTCATTCCGAACAAGCACACGCCCATCGTGATTCCGAACGACGCGCAACTCGCGCACGCGACGAGCACCGCTACTATTTCGAACTGACATGGCGACACAGAAGACTCCGAGCGACAAACCGCTCCGCAGCGATAAACCGCTCCGCAGGGACGCGGCAGAAAACCGTCGACGAATCCTGGACGCCGCGGCTCAGGTGTTCTTCGCATCCGGCCTCGACGCAGCTGTTGAAGAAGTTGCCCGCGTTGCCGGGGTCGGCGTCGGCACGTTGTATCGACGGTTCCCCAGCAAGCAGGCTCTGATCGATGAATTGGTCGGCGAGATGAGGCTGGTTTTGGCTGCTGCGGCTCGCGAGGCGACAGGTCGCGAGGACGGGTCGGGCCTCGAAGCTCTGGTGCTCGAGACCGGCAAACTCCATTCAGTGCAGTGGGCGTGCCTGCCCCAGTTATGGGATCACTCGAATGCAGAACCGGATGCCCTCGAAGAGTTTCGCACCCGCACCGCCGAGCTTCTCGCTAGCGCCCAGCAGTGTGGCCGCATCCGAAGCGATGTAACTCCCACCGACATCAGCATGTTGTTCTGGGCATTGCGAGGGATCAGTGAAACATCGCATTCCGTTGCACCCGAAGCCTGGCGGCGTCACCTGGAGATCGTGTTCGCCGGAATGCGGCCGGTGGTCGAAGGTCCCTTCGCGACACCATTGCAGGTGAAGGCTCTCTCTGCCTCACAGGTACGCAAGATCAACCGGTAGGCGTCAGCTGATGTGATCCTGAAGGATTTCGCTCGGTGAGCGAACAATAGCCTTCAGAATCACGAAAGGGCCTGCGCCCGGTGCAATACCGGATTCAGGCCCTTTTCGAATGTGTTCCTAGACAGCGCTGCCCAGGCTCGCTGAGTCGAAGCTGCCGAGCCCGGTGCTACCGAGACCGCTGCTGCCGACGCCGCCCATAGCGAGTGCGTTACTGCTGCCCGCACTGAAGAGCTGGACAATTATGTTGATGACAACGGGGTCGCCGGTGAGCGGAATTGTGGGCACAGGGTGACCTGCTTTCTGTTTCGCGATTAATGTGGAACGGCGGTAATTGTCAAGATCCGCCGAGACTGCTGAATTGAACACTTCCGGCGCTGCCGAATGACACGACTGAGCCGTTGCCAAAGCCGAGCGCCCGGGAAAGAGAGCCAAAGTCGATGGCCAGGCTTCCCTGGAGGTATGGAGTGCCGTTGTTCACGTTGATTCCTGTCTGCGCCGCGGCGTTGTGATACGAGCGGGTGAAGCGATCAGGGTGCGGGCGGTGTGGTGGTGCCGCCACCGCCGAAGAGATCCGAATTATCGGTGTACAGGAAGCTGCTGCCCGCGTTGAACACCTGCAAGACAGTGTTCATAACGACGGCCAATGCGCCTGTGGTTGGTGAGGAAATCATAAGTTTGCTCCTGGTCTCAGCGGGGGCCGTGGTACGGCCACCCCCCAAGTTGGGGGGCTGGAGCGGGGTCCCGTGCGAAGAATTCTGCACAGGACCCCGCGAGCAGTACTTAAGCTACGCCGCCACCGTCTACCGAGGCGGTGTTGCTGCTGCCAGCATTAAATACCTGAAAGATGGTGTTGAGGAAGGCGCCGAGGAGTGCGTTTGACTGGCCGTTGTTCATGTAGATCCCCTTTATTGTTACCGGTTTGCGCGGTGATTCGCACCACACTTTTATAGCCCGTTTCCGGGCGGGAAAGTGGGGCAGAAGCACCAAAAGTGGATAGTTACTAGTGAGTTATGTGAGGTTTCACAATTTCGCTGGACGAATGTCCATATCGGTGCTGGCAAACGACAGCGAGATCATTGCAGCCCGCAGTTTGAGCAGCTCAGAGGGCAGAGTCGGGTCCAATCCGGTCAGGTGGGCGATGCGCTTGATGCGGTTGTCAACGGTGTTTGTGTGCAGTCCCAGCGCGGACGCAGTGCGCTGCCTGTGCTGATCGTTCGCCAGGTGCACCGAAAGTGTCTGCAGCAGCTCCGGGTTGCTGTCGAGCGGCTTGAGTAGGTTGATCAGGCTGTCACGGCCTGGTCCGTTCCGAGTCAGCTGATACTCCAGCGCAAGGTCCTCCATCCGGTACGGACGGGCCGGAAGCCTCAGGCGCCGGACGAGGTGCGCCAACTCGCGGGTGGTGACCTCGGCGGCTGCGATGTCCTCTAGAGCCGCGTTCTCGCCGATAGCCGTGATCTCCACCCCGATCTCGTCCTTCGCCTGACGGATCACCGCACACACCGATCCCCAATTGGGCGTTCCCTCGATGAGCACCAGACCACGTTGCGGCGCGGGAGCCTCCAGCAGAGTCGCCCCGAAGTGGGCGGCGATCTTGGCTTGTACCGCCGCCAGACCGCGGTAGGCCTGTAGTCGGTGGTGCGCGCCGTCCTTGGCCCCCGGCCGAGGCCGCGGCAAACTCACAAGAAGCCGCAGTACGAGATAGCTGGGTGTGAGCTCGATACCCATCTGCAACGCGAGCTGAGTTGGATCATTTCCTTCCAGCATCGCCTTGACGAGAGCGCCCGCCGAGTACTCCTCGAGCTCCACACCGGTGGGCATCGCAGCCAGGTAGCTAACCGACACGAACGAGTGAAGGCGCTGCGCGAGTGCGAACAGGAGTTGATTGAGCTCCTTGAGATTCGCGGAATCCTCGGCCTCCGCCCGGCTGAGGATGAGGTTGCGGAAAGCGGTAACGCCCTCGTCCGTCAGGGCGAGAATGGCACTGAGCGGGACCCCTTTGCGTGCCTGCCGGACGGTAAGAGTGTGAATGCTGTCCAGGTCGTCGTCGGTCGGTAGTTTCTTGTGGTCCATGAGCCGGATCGCCAGTTGTAGACCCTGCGCGGTCACCGCTACCAGGTCCTCCTGCACGGATTCCATGTGGAAGGACTTGAACTTCGGATTCTCGCGGGAGAAGTGATTTACAAGTTGGGCCGCCAGCGGGGCGAAGTCGCGAACAGCTGTGGAGGCGGGTTTACCCCCCAGCATGAGCGGCCCCGGGGTGTTCGGCAGCGCAGAGGTGTTCAGCAGCGCAGGGGTGTTCAGCAGCGCAGGGGTGTTCAGCAGAGCAGGGGACATTGCGGGCGGGCCTCCTCTAGACAGGTACGTCGCGTGGCTCGGTGGCCAGCGGCTCGGCGCGTTACGGAGTGCGGAACCCGCTGCGATGAACGAATTTGTTGACCCATTCGCCGCTAACGTCCGCCGTGCCCGATTGCGCCAGGCGTTGTGATGTCTACCACATGAACGAATGTCCAACTGTGAAATGGACCAATGAGTAATCGAACGAACTATCCCGCCGGATCCAGGTGGAGTAGCGGTGAAATTACCCGGTGGATCGACAAAGCTGTCCGTCGTATCGGAGTCCCTCTGCGCCGGCAATCGTTGGCGGGATGAACACCCGACCGCCCACCTACCCGCTGTTTCGCAGCGCCGTCGCCAAACCGTTCATCGTCAACTGAATACCGCGCCGGACCTGGTCACCCTCATCACCAGATCGGTAGCGTCTGATCAACTCCACCTGCAGGTGATTGAGCGGTTCCAGATACGGGAAGCGGTTGTGAACCGAACGTTCGAGACCAGAATTGTCGGCAAACAGGTCGTCGTACCCAGTAATCGACTTGTACATACGAATGGTGCGCTCGTGCTCCTCGGTGATCATTCCGAAAACCCGTTCACGCAGTTCGACGTCGGGAACCAACTCGGCGTATCGAGCAGCTAGTCCCAGATCGGATTTCGACATCACCATCGCCATGTTGGACAGCACAGTGCGGAAGAACGGCCACTGCTCGTACAAACGAGTGAGCGTCGCCAGGCGATTCGGATCGCCGTCGATCCATCGTTCGAAAGCCGCACCCGTGCCGTACCAGCCGGGGAGCATGACGCGTGACTGGCTCCAGGACAGCACCCACGGAATCGCACGCAGGTCGGAGATCGCCTTGGTCTGCTTACGTGAAGCCGGCCGGCTTCCGATATTGAGGGCGCCGATTTCGGCGACCGGCGTCGACGCCTCGAAGTACTGAACAAATCCCGGTGTGTCGTGGACTAATTCGCTGTACGCGGTACGAGCCAAGGCCGCCAGTTCGTCGAGGACCGCATAGGCGGCGTCCGCGTCGCTGCCGAGTCCTTCGACATCAAGCAGGGTTGATTCGAGAGTGGCAGCGATCAGCGTTTCGAGGTTGCGATGCGCCAATCGAGGTTCCGCGTACTTGGCTGCAATCACCTCGCCCTGCTCGGTAATGCGCAGCGAACCGGCAACAGCCCCGGGAGGCTGAGCGAGAATCGCCTCGTAGCTTGGTCCACCGCCGCGGCCGACGGTTCCACCGCGGCCGTGGAAGAGGCGCAACCGGATTCCACTCTTCCGGGCGGCCTCGACCAAATCGAGTTCAGCGCGGTACAACGCCCAATTGGCAGCGAGATATCCGCCGTCCTTGTTCGAGTCGGAATATCCGAGCATCACTTCCTGACTCTCACCCCGTGACGTGACGATGGCTCGGTAGATGGGAATATCGAGCGTGGCCAACAAAGTCGCGGCGCCGCCTTGCAAGTCCTCGATCGTCTCGAACAGCGGAACGATGCCGATGGGACAGGACGGGGCGCCTCCGACGCCGGGGTCGAGCACGCCCACCTCTTTGAGCAGGACCGCAGCCTCGAGCATGTCGCTGACGGAGGTGCACATGCTGATGATGTAGTTGGGAACCGCGCCGGCTCCCAGAACTCTCACCGCGTTGGCGCCGGCAGCCATGATCGCCAATTCCTTGGTGGTCAGTTCAGAGAACTCCGCGTCCGGAGAAGTGAGCGGTCGTCTCGTGGTGAGCTCGGTGGACAGAAGTTCCACACGCTCCGGTTCAGAGAGCGACGTGTAGTCCGGATGAACCCCCGACCACGCGAGCAGTTCCGCTACGACACTTTCGTGAACGTCGGAGTTCTGACGCATATCCAATCCGGAGAGGTGAAACCCGAACACCTCCACGGCTTCTCGTAGACGTTCGAGTCGATCATCGGCGATGGTCGCATCACCGTTGCGGCGCAGCGACGTATCGATGATCGAAAGGTCGCGTTGCAGTTGCGCAGGTTCGGTGTACGCGTCGAGTCCGTCGTCGGACCCATGGTCCGGCAACTCCCCCAGCACGGAAATGCCGGTGGCGCTGAGCCGTCCCCGGATACCACGAATTGCACGGCGGTAGGGCTCATCAGCGCGGAAGGCAGAATCGTCACCCGACTTCGAGGCAAGGAGATCCAGTTCCGGTGTCACCGAAACCAACCGAGCCGACATCGACAGTTCACGTTCGAGATGCTCGAGTTCAGCCAGGTGGTGCTCGATCGCGGTGGCCGCAGCCCGAGTGGTAGCGCGGTGAACAATCTCGCCCGTCACATACGGATTACCGTCGCGGTCGCCGCCGATCCAGGAACCGGGACGCAGTATCGGTTCACGCAACAGATCTGCGTCGGGCCAGCGACCTCGAAGTGCTTTGCGCACTTCGGCATTGATCTTGGGAATGACCTCGAACAGTGCCGCGTCGTAGTAGCGCAAGCCCACTTCGATTTCATCCTGAATACGCAGGCGTGAGAGGCGAATCAGCGCGGTTTGCCACAGTGTGAGGATCTGGCGACGCAAATCCAGATCAACGTCCGCGGTTTCGTCGACGCTCAGGGCAGTGCGTTCACGAAACCGCATCAGCTCCGTAATGCGGGACTGGGTCTCGAACACCGTCCGGCGCCTGGTCTCCGTCGGATGAGCAGTGATGACTGGCGACACCAGCGCCCCTCGCAAGGCGTTCTCGACGGTCGCCGAATCGATATCTGCACCGTCGAGCTTTGTGTAGGTGGCGGCAAGAGTGCTGTCACGCGGAGGTTCACCGGCGTTGATATGAATAGCGCGGCGACGCTCACGGTGGATGTCCTCGGCGAGATTGGCGAGCAACGCGAAGTGGCTGAACGCTCGAATGACCGGGATTGCATCATCGGTGCTGATTCCTGCGAACAGCGATACCAATTCTGCGCGGTCAATTTCGCTACGACGAACCCGGAACGATTCCACCCGGGCACGCTCGACAAGATCGAAGACGGCATCACCGGCTTGTTCCCGAACAATTTTCCCCAGAATTCCCCCGAGAAGCCGAATGTCCTCGCGCAGTGGCTCAGTGGCTTCACGTGGTGTTTCACGCGGATGGTCTGGGCGCTGGGCGGAAAATTCGGTCATTGTTCAATTATCGGCCGAAACACAGAACCCCGCTCGATGGCGGGGTTCTGCGGCAAAAACGTGATGCGGAAAAGAGATCAGGCGAACTTGATCTCCAGGCCGATTCCGATGATCGAAATGAGCCAGATCAGGGCGGTGAAGACCGTCAACCGATCAAGGTTCTTCTCGACAACAGTCGATCCGGACAGGCTGGATTGGACACCGCCACCGAACAGGCTCGACAAACCGCCACCCTTAGCGCGATGCAGCAGCACCAGCAGAATAAGGAGCAAGCTGGTGACGACCAGCAGGATATCCAAGAACAGTTTCATGTCTGTCTACGTCCACCAATCCAATAGGGACAACTACAACCGATAACACCATACAGGCGCACGCAGCTAACCCGACCACATACCCGTCTCGGGCATGTTTCCACACTGTGAGCGCACCCACGTCACGTTCGAAAATCTCGTTCGGTGGTACCGAACACATCGCGAAGCTTATCGCCCGCTAGTTTCGAGTTGACGCGATATTACCTCCGAAAGGCTTGTTTTGATGCTCCCCAACACCACCACCCCGACGGCAACCGCGAGCGGCAACAGCACCCCTCGCCTCGAATCCATCCACAACTTCCGTGACGTCGCCGGACATGGGTATTCGACAGAGACCGGAAGCACCATGCGGCGTGGCGTTTTCTACCGGGCCAACGTCATCACACCGACGCCGGCGGACCTGGCTGTCGTCGAGTCACTGGGATTGACCGCAATCTACGACGTACGCTCCGAAGCGGAGGTCACCGAAACCCCGGATACCGTGCCGTCCGCCGCAACCTACACCAATATTCCGATCCTGCCGGGAACAATTCAAGACTCCGCGATGTCCATCCGAACCATCGATGCCGCACAGGATTTCATGCGGCTCCTTAATCGAAGTTTCATCACAGACAACGTCACCCGGGCAGGGTTCGGACAGTTATTGACCGCTCTCGCAACAACTCCGGGGCCTCAGCTCTTCCATTGCACGGCCGGGAAGGATCGCACCGGATGGGCGTCGGCACTGCTGCAAACGCTCGCCGGTGTGCCGCGCGAAACCATCTTCGACGACTACCTCCTGACCAACACCTACTCCGGCGCTTATGTCGAGGCAACGGCAGAACGCATCGCAAAGACAGCCGTGATGGGACGGGCAGATGTGGTTCGCGTCATGCTCACTGTCGACGAGAGCTACCTGGGCGCCGCATTCGAGCAGGTCGAAGCGGATTACTCGTCGATCGAGAATTACCTGCACTCCGGACTGGGGCTCACCGCCGACACCATCGAAGCCCTCGAGGCCAAGCTCATCGGCTGAGCATACAAAGACCGAGCATACAAACGACTGTGGGCGCGTAACCGAAATGGTTACGCGCCCACAGTCTTTGACAATCAGCTAGCTAGAGAATTCTCAGCTAGGCAGTGTCTCAGCTAGGCAGTGGCCCACCGGCTGCAATTGCAGACAGCGTGGCAAACTCGTCCGCCTTGAGCGAAGCACCGCCGACAAGAGCGCCGTCGACGTCGGCTTGGCCGACAATCTCTCCGACGTTCTTGGAGCTGACGCTACCGCCGTACAAGACGCGGACGCCGGCAGCGACCTCGGCGTCGGCAAGCTCGACGAGCGTTGCACGAACAGCCGCGCACACTTCCTGAGCGTCCGCAGCCGAAGCGACACGACCCGTGCCGATGGCCCAGACAGGCTCGTACGCGATGACGATCTTGGAGATCTCCTCCGCGCTCAAACCTGCCAAAGAACCCTTGAGCTGTTCCACGTTGTAAGCGACGTGATCGCCGGCTTCGCGGATCTCGAGGCCTTCACCGATGCACACGATCGGCGTGATGCCGTTCTTGAGCGCAGCCTTTGCCTTGGCGAGGACCAACTCGTTGGTCTCACCATGCAGGGTGCGGCGCTCCGAGTGCCCGACGACGACGTAAGTGCATCCGAGCTTGGCCAGCATGGAACCGCTGATCTCGCCGGTGAATGCGCCGCTGTCCTGCGCCGAGACATCCTGTGCTCCGTAGGTGAGCAGAAGCTTGTCACCGTCGACCAGCGTCTGGATGCTACGGATGTCGGTGAACGGCGGGATAACCGTCACGTCGACCTTGTCGAAATACTTTGCAGGCAAGGCAAAAGCGATCTTCTGCACCAGGGCGATAGCCTCGAGGTGATTCAGATTCATCTTCCAGTTGCCGGCGATCAACGGCTTACGTGCCATGTCGGATCAGCCTTCCAGTACTGCGATGCCGGGAAGCTCTTTGCCCTCGAGGTATTCGAGGGAAGCGCCGCCGCCGGTGGAAATGTGCGAGAAGCCTTCGTCCGGGATGCCGAGCTGACGAACGGCCGCAGCTGAATCGCCGCCGCCGACAACACTGAACGCACCCTTGCTGGTTGCTTCCACGATGGCCTCGGCGACACCACGGGTGCCGGCCTCGAACTTCGGGAACTCGAACACGCCCATCGGACCGTTCCAGAACACCGTCTTGGCTCCGGTCAGGATCGCCGCGAAGCGCTTGACCGACTCGGGTCCGATATCGAGGCCCATCCAACCGTCGGGAATCTCGTTGAACGGCACGACCTTCGACTCGGCATCAGCCGAGAAGGAGTCTGCGACAACAACATCCTGAGGGATGTGGATGACGTCCGCGTACCGGTCCAGGAGATCCTTGCAGGTGTCGATCATGGATTCTTCGCACAGCGAATTGCCCACGGACAGACCCTGAGCCGCGAGGAACGTGTAGAACATTCCGCCGCCGATCACCAGAGTGTCGACCTTGGGCGCGAGCGCCTCGATGACAGCGAGCTTGTCCGAAACCTTGGATCCGCCCAGAACGACCGCGTACGGACGCTCCGCTTCCTGAGTGAGCTTGGCCAGTACCTCGACCTCGGCACCCACCAGGTAGCCCGCGTAGTGCGGAAGCAGCTTCGCGACGTCGAAGACCGAAGCCTGCTTGCGGTGAACAACACCGAAGCCGTCGGACACGAATGCGCCGTCGTCGCCGACCAACTCGACCAAAGCCTTGGCGAGCTTGACTCGCTCGGCCTCGTCCTTGCTGGTCTCACGCGGATCGAAACGAATGTTCTCGAGCATCAGAACGTCACCGTCGGTGAGTCCCTCCGAACGAGCCAAAGCGTCCTGTCCCACAACGTCACCGGCAAGCTGCACGTTGCGACCGAGGATCTCGGCCAGCTTGGCGGCGACGGGTGCGAGCGAGAACTTGGGATCGGGCTGACCGTCGGGACGTCCGAGGTGCGCGGTCACGATGACCTTCGCGCCGGCCTCGGCAAGTGCCCGCAGGGTGGGAGCGGATGCAACGATGCGACCCGGATCCGTGATTTCTCCGCCATCCAACGGGACATTGAGGTCGGAACGCACCAGTACGGTGCGCCCCTCGACCCCAGCGTCCAGCAGATCCTTCAGCGTCTGAACTGCCACTGTTATCGAAACTCCGCTCAGAGTGACTTGGCGACGAGGCCGATGAGGTCGGCCAGACGGTTGGAGTAGCCCCACTCGTTGTCGTACCAGGAAACGATCTTGACCTGGTCGTCGATGACCTTCGTCAGACCCGAGTCGAAGATCGACGAATGCGGGTCGGTGACGATGTCCGAGGAGACGATCGGAGCATCCGTGTACTTGAGGATGCCCTTGAGGGGACCCTCGGCTGCAGCCTTCATCGCGGCGTTGATCTCGTCGGCGGTAGCCGGCTTGCGCAGCTGTGCGGTGAGGTCGGTGACCGAACCCGTAGGGATCGGCACGCGCAGTGCGTAGCCGTCGAGCTTGCCCAGGAGCTGCGGGAGAACCAGGCCGATTGCCTTGGCTGCACCGGTGCCGGTGGGGACGATGTTCAGGGCAGCTGCGCGGGCGCGACGGAGGTCGCTGTGCGGAGCATCCTGGAGGTTCTGATCCTGCGTGTACGCGTGGATCGTGGTCATCAGACCCTTGACGATGCCGAACTCGTCATCGAGAACCTTGGCGATGGGGCCGAGGCAGTTGGTGGTGCACGACGCGTTGGAGATGATGTTCTGGCTGCCGTCGTACTTGTCGTCGTTGACGCCCATCACGATGGTGATGTCTTCACCCTTGGCCGGAGCCGAGATGATGACCTTCTTCGCGCCGGCTTCGAGGTGTCCCTTGGCCTTGGCAGCGTCGGTGAAGATGCCGGTGGACTCGACGACGACGTCGACGCCCAGCTCGCCCCAGGGAAGCTCGTTCAAGGGGCCGCGGTGCGCGAGTGCCTTGATGCGCTGATCGCCGACGACAATGGTGTCGTCGCCGTCGAGCGAAACGTCGTACGGCAAACGGCCGAGGATCGAGTCGTACTTGAGCAGGTGAGCGAGAGTCGCGTTGTCGGTGAGGTCATTGACCGCGACGATCTCGATATCAGTGGTGCCCAGCGCCTTCTGTGCATCCACCGCCCTGAAGAAGTTACGTCCGATACGGCCGAAACCGTTAACGCCAACCCGGACAGTCACAATTCGCTCCTTAGAGGATGATTCTGGTGTGCAACTTGACCCACGCATGATCCGAGCTCGTGTGTGCACGACACGGACGTGGGGTTCATCGGTCGATGTGTCTCTTACCCTAATGCGCGCGCCTCGAGCGCGCGCAGCCCACCCTGAAGAGGGGCAGGTGACGGGCTGGTCAGCCCTCTTCGAGCAAGTCCGAATTGACCGCGGATTCGGTATCGGGGATACCCGTCTCCTTGGCTTTTCTGTCGGCCATCGACAGCAACCTGCGGATCCGTCCGGCGACGGCATCCTTCGTCATCGGCGGGTCTGCCAGCTGACCCAACTCTTCGAGTGAAGCCTGCCGATGTTCGACGCGCAGAGCGCCCGCAGCGGCCAGATGATCGGGAACATCCGCACCGAGGATTTCCAGGGCCCGCTCGACGCGCGCGGCAGCAGCTACTGCAGCTCGGGCGGAGCGTCGCAGATTTGCGTCGTCGAAGTTCGCAAGGCGATTAGCTGTGGCACGCACCTCGCGGCGCATCCGACGCTCTTCCCACACGAGTCGGGTGTCCTGAGCGCCCATTCGCGTGAGGAGGTCGCCGATAGCCTCGCCGTCACGGATGACGACGCGATCGGTTCCGCGCACTTCGCGGGCCTTCGCGGAGATTCCGAGGCGACGAGCTGCACCGACCAGGGCAAGTGCGGCTTCGGGGCCGGGGCAACTGACCTCGAGCGCCGACGAACGGCCGGGTTCGGTCAGGGAACCGTGAGCGAGGAACGCACCGCGCCACGCTGCTTCGGCGTCGCCGACACTTCCGCCCACCACCTGGGCGGGCAGTCCGCGTACGGGCCGTCCCCGCAGATCGAGGAGTCCTGTCTGACGTGCGAGCGCCTCTCCTTCCTTGGCGACGCGCACGATGTAGCGGGCAGACTTCCGCAGGCCGCCGGCGCTGAGTACGTGAACTTCAGCGCTGTAGGTGAACAAGTCGAAAATCTCACGGCGAAGCCGACGCGCAGTGGAACCCAGATCGACCTCCGCCTCCACGACGACCCGCCCACCGACAATGTGGAGCCCACCGGCAAATCGGAGCAGTGCGGAGACCTCAGCCTTGCGGCAGCTGACCTGAGTCACCACTAACCGGCTCAGTTCGTCCTTGACCTCCGCTGTCATTGCCACGAAGTGTTCTCCCTCTGTTCTGCTGCTGAATGGTCTGTGGACTCCCCGTTCAGGGAGTCGAGTGTGCCTGCGCGCCCGGCCAGTTCGGCCAGGACCTCCGCGAGCCGCACCGGATCGTGTACGTGCGCTGCCCCGGCTGCGGGGTCTGCGACTTCGGCGTAAACGACCTCGGCGTGGAATTGATTGGCTGCGCGAGCCAAATGTTCACGCTCGCGGCCCGCCGGAACCGATGCAGAATCGACAACTACGTAGTCGACCCGGAAATCGGGCACATGCTGGGAGAGTACGTGCAGGTGACGCTCTGCGGAGAATCCGGCAGTCTCCCCCGGTTCCGGCGCGAGGTTGAGAACGAGCACTTTCCGCGCTGAGGTAGTCGCGAGAGCTTCCACCAGTTCGGGGACAAGCACGTGCGGAATGACACTCGAGAACCACGAACCCGGACCCAGCACCACCAGGTCAGCTTTCCCGATCGCGGCGACAGCGTCGGGGCTGGCAGGCGGACTCGCCGGCAACAGGCGCACGCGTCGCACTTTGCCCGGAGTGGTCGCGACGGCCACCTGACCACGAATACACCGGCTGACGCGTGGATCCTCTTCCAAACCTTGGACGTCGGCTTCGATCTCGAGCGCGATCGGCGACATCGGAAGTACGCGCCCGCGCACACGCAACAGCCTCGCCATCTCGTCGAGAGCGAGGACAGGATCCCCGAGCACCTCGGTCAGACCAGCGAGGATCAAATTGCCCACCGAGTGACCGGCAAGCGCGCCGACACCGCCGAAGCGGTGCTGAATGGTACGAGTCCAGTCTCTGACCTCGGGTTCGTCGGCAGCCAACGCTGCGAGCGCCATCCGGAGATCACCCGGCGGAATCACACCCAACTCGGCCCGTAATCGGCCCGAGGATCCGCCGTCGTCGGCGACGGTGACCACGGCCGTCACATCGGACGTAAGCCTCCGGACAGCTTGAAGCGTCGCAAACAATCCATGCCCGCCGCCGAGGGCGACGACCGCAGGCTGCCGAGGATTCTGCTGTGTCGATTCGGTCATTCGCGGCCCAGATCTCGGTGCACGATGCTGACCGCGAGGTCGTCTTCACGCCCCAACTTGCGGGCAAGAGCTTCGGTCATAGCCACACTTCGGTGCTTTCCACCGGTGCAACCCACAGCAATTGTCATGTAGCGCTTTCCTTCTCGACGATATCCGGCAATCGTCAGCTCGAGGAGATGCAAGTAGGTATCGAGGTAGTCCTCGGCGCCGTCCTGTGAGAGGACGTAGTCGCGGACGTCGGCATCTTGGCCCGTGTGATCACGAAGTTCCGGAATCCAATGCGGATTCGGCAGAAAACGAACGTCGCACACCAGATTCACATCGACCGGTAAGCCGTATTTGAACCCGAACGACTCAACCGTGACCTGCATGGTTCGATTGCCGGCGTTACCGAAAGCCGTCTCGATCTTCTGCCGCAACTGATGTGCTTTGAGCGATGACGTATCGATCACCAGATCAGCAGCAGCCTTGACCACTGCCAACTGCCGACGCTCCGCAGCAATGCCCTCGGACAGGGTGCCGTCGCTGCTCTCGTTCTGCAGTGGATGACTACGACGGACGTGCTCGAACCTCCGGATCAAGACGTCGTCCGACGCCTCCAGATACAGGACGCGAGTGTGAATCGGTTCGGCTTCCAACTGGGTGAGAACCGAGCCCAGATCTCCGGTGAAAAGTCGGCTACGCACGTCGAGTACGACCGCGAGGCGATCAACCGGCGGATCGGACGTGAGACTCAGTCCGACCATCCGCGAAATCAATTCCGGCGGCAGGTTGTCCGCGACATACCAGCCGAGATCCTCGAGTACCTTGGCCGCCGTACTGAGCCCGGCGCCCGAAAGCCCGGTCACCAGAAGAACGTCCATGGTCCGACTGTCGTTTGCGCTGTCTGTGATCACTCGGCACTCTGCCCCGTCGTCGGCCTGGATGATTCGCTCGACGCAGAATCCGGTACGTGCCGGACCGACTGATCCGACATTACGAACTCTACGGCCTGTTTATCATCCCCTACCGAGCCGGACTGTGCGACGGCTTCCAAGTCTGCCGGTGTGGAATCTGAGCCCAATGCGTCGAGGACCGCGCGTGCCGTGGTCGCGCCGATGCCCGGGACCTCCATGATCTGCTCGACGGTGGCCGTCTTCAGATTCGCGACTGATCCGAAGTGTGTCACCAAGGCCGTACGCCGCGTCTCCCCCAGCCCTTTCACAGCGTCGAGCACCGACGCCGTCATCCGCCGTGAACGCTTGCTCCGGTGGAAGGTGATGGCAAAGCGGTGCGCTTCGTCGCGGATCCGCTGCAGCAGATACAGCGATTCACTGGTGCGCGGCAAGATCACCGGATCTTCCTCGCCCGGTACCCAGACTTCTTCGAGACGTTTTGCCAGTCCGACAACTGCGACGTCCGTGACGCCGAGTTCCTCGAGGACCGCCGAAGCTGCATTCACCTGAGGTGAGCCGCCGTCAACGACAAAAAGGTTGGGTGGATAGGCGAATCGCCGTGGCCGGCCGGTTTGTGGGTCGAGTGCCGCTTCGGGCGCAAGATCGCCGCCGTCAGCGTCCATACCGGCGGCGGAGTTCGCCAAAATCCCCAGGTCCCGGTTGTGCCGCAGGAAGCGTCGACGCGTGATCTCGGCGATGCTGGCGACGTCGTCGGAATGACCGTCGCCGGCAGCTTCACGAATCGCGTAGTGCCGGTAGTCGGATTTGCGCGGCAGGCCGTCTTCGAAGACGACGAGCGAGGCGACCACATCAGTTCCCTGCACGTGGCTGATGTCGACACACTCGATTCGCAGGGGCGCAGAATCCAGATCGAGGGCTTCCTGGATTCCCTGCAACGCTGCCGAACGGGACGTGAAGTCGCCCGCACGCTTGAGTTTATGTTGCGCCAGAGCCTCTTTCGCGTTGCGCTGCACGGTCTCGGCAAGATCCTTCTTGTCGCCGCGCTGCGGAACCCGCAATTGCACTTGCGAACCTCGCAGCCCGCTGAGCCACGCCTGAAGCTCGGCGGCGTTGGGTGGAAGAACCGGGACGAGTACCTCTTTGGGTACCGCACTGAGCCGGATATCGGGATCAGAACCGGGTTCGAGTGCAGCCTGCTCGCCGTAGAACTGGGTCAGGAACTGCTCCACCAGGATCGGGAGGTCGGACTCGGCATCGAGCGCCGCCCAGTCGATAGCGTCGCCGGCCTTCTCCACGACCCAGCCGCGTTGACCACGCACACGTCCGCCACGCACATGGAATACCTGAACCGCAGCCTCGAGGTCGTCGGTCGCAAACGCGACCAGGTCGGCGTCGGTTCCGTCGCCGAGCACCACAGCCTGCTTCTCGAGTGCCTTACGCAAAGCCCCGATATCGTCACGCAAGCGTGCTGCAGTCTCGAAATCGAGTTCCTCGGATGCCTGCTGCATCTTCTTCTCGAGGTCTCGGACCAACTTGTCGGTGCGGCCGGCCAGAAAATCGCAGAAGTCCTCGACGATCTGACGGTGTTCCTCGGGACTGACCCGTCCGACGCACGGCGCCGAGCATTTGTCGATGTATCCGAGCAAGCAGGGACGGCCGATCTGGTTGTGACGCTTGAACACTCCAGTGGAACACGTCCGGGCCGGAAAGACGCGCAGCAGCAGGTCCAGTGTTTCCCGGATCGCCCAGGCGTGTGAATACGGGCCGAAATACCGAACACCTTTGCGCCGCGGACCCCGGTAGACGAACAACCGCGGGAACTCTTCATTGAGAGTGACGGCCAGAACCGGATACGTTTTGTCGTCCCGATAACGGACGTTGAACCGCGGATCGAATTCCTTGATCCAGTTGTATTCGAGTTGCAGCGCTTCGACTTCGGTACTGACAACCGTCCACTCGACGCTGCCGGCGGTGGTCACCATCTGCCGGGTCCGAGGATGAAGTGTGGTGACGTCCGCGAAGTACGAGTTCAGACGCGAGCGAAGACTCTTGGCCTTGCCCACATAGATGACCCGACCATGCGGATCACGAAATTTGTACACTCCAGGAGCCGCCGGAATAGTTCCGGTAGCGGGGCGGTAAGTCGAAGGATCCGGCACAGTTCCACGTTAGCCGTCGCCACCGACCGATTCGGAAACCACACTGATGTGTGCCCCGAATCGGCCGTGTCGTACGTCAGTTGTTCCTGTTCGCAGCGGGCGCGTAGCGCTCAGCGATGTCGCGAAACTTCACCACTGCGTCGACGGCGCGCTCACCGTCGTTGGACTGAATCGCCATCACCGGCATGTACTCGTCGTCGGGCAATTCGACGCGAGCCCACGCTGCGCCGTCGGGGAAGGACAATCCTTCGAACAGATCCCAGTCGATAATCTTCTCGCCCAGAATGTTGCGCACCGCGACGCCCCGCTTGCCTACTCGCACACGCGGTCTGGTGAGCAACAACACTCCGCCGGCCAGCGCGCATCCGATGGTGGCCATCGCGATCTGATCGGCGGCACGGAAGTACACGCCGGTCTCTCCATGGTGCAACGACAATGCGAGGCCGACGTGAACGATGACCAGGAGAACTGCGACTCCGATCGCGTACCGCGCCGACTTGTGCGACTTTGCGACAAGTTCCCAGTTGTCGTCAGGTGTACTCATCGAAACGAATCCTCGGTCCATGGCTGTCGTAGATGGCGCAGTGTGACTGCTGTGTCGAGAGCGGCGGCGCAAGCCTGCGCACCCTTGTCTTCGACACTACCGGGCAAACCGGACCTATCAAGGGCTTGCTGTTCGGTATCGGTGGTCAGAACTCCGTTGCCGACGGGAGTGCTCTCGTCGAGCGATACTCGCGTCAAACCGGCGGTAACGGCGTCACAGACGTATTCGAAGTGCGGTGTGCCGCCGCGAATAACAACACCCAACGCAACAACGGCGTCGTGCGTCCGCGCCAAAGCCTGTGCGACGACGGGCAATTCGATGGCGCCGGCAACACGAACCAGAGTCACGTCCTTGATCTGAGCCTCGGCCGCCACCCGCTGAGCACCAGCGATCAAAGCCTCGGAGATGGTCGGATGCCACTGGCCGGCGACAATTGCCAGCTTGAGGTCCTTTGCCTCCGAGATGGCGAGCGTCGGCTGTCCTTCGCCGCTCACACCGCACCGTCCTTCTGGCTCGCCTCGTACTCGTCGAGACCGATCAGATCGTGGCCCATCCGGTCACGCTTTGTACGCAAGTACGTGAGGTTCTCCGCATTTGCACGCAACGGCATCGGCACACGGTCCGTGATCTGAAGTCCGTAGCCGTCCAGGCCGACGCGCTTGGCCGGGTTGTTGGTGAGCAGACGCATCGAAGAAATGCCCAGGTCGACGAGGATCTGCGCGCCGATACCGTAGTCACGAGAGTCGGCCGGTAGACCGAGTTCGAGGTTGGCGTCGACGGTGTCGGATCCGGCGTCCTGCAACTGGTACGCCTGCAGCTTGTGCATCAGACCGATCCCGCGGCCCTCGTGGCCACGCATGTACAGAACGACGCCGCGGCCTTCCTGCGCCACCATGTCCAGAGCAGCGTCGAGCTGAGGACCGCAATCGCAGCGCAGTGAACCGAAGACGTCGCCGGTCAGGCACTCGGAGTGCACGCGGACCAGTACATCGCTGCCGTCGCCGTCGGGGCCCGCGAGATCGCCGCGCACCAACGCAACGTGCTCGACCTCGTCGTAAATGCTGGTGTACCCGACAGCGGTGAATTCACCGTGACGCGTAGGAATGCGAGCCTGGGCAATCCGGACGACGTGCTTCTCGTGCTTACGACGCCAGGCAATGAGGTCGGCAATCGAGATGAGCGCCAGGTTGTGCTCGTCGGCGAAAACTCGCAGCTCGTCTGTCTGAGCCATCGCGCCTTCGTCCTTCTGGCTGACGATTTCGCAGATGACGCCGGCGGGGCGGAGGTTGGCCATGCGGGCCAGGTCGACAGCAGCTTCGGTGTGCCCGGGGCGACGGAGAACTCCGCCTTCCTTGGCGCGAAGCGGAACGACGTGTCCGGGACGAGTGAAATCGTTGGCACCGGACTCCGGATCAGCCAGAAGACGCATGGTCGCTGCGCGATCGGACGCCGAGATGCCGGTACCGATGCCTTCGCGAGCGTCGACGGTCACCGTGTAGGCGGTGCCGTGCTTGTCCTGGTTGGTGGCGTACATCGGGGGCAGGCCCAGACGGTCGCAATCCTCGCCGTCCAGCGGAACACACAGGTAACCGGACGTGTAGCGAACCATGAACGCCACCAGTTCCGGGGTGGCTTTCTCGGCGGCGAAGATGAGGTCGCCCTCGTTCTCGCGATCCTCGTCGTCCACAACGACAACAGCTTTACCTGCAGCGATATCAGCTACTGCGCGCTCGATACTGTCGAACCTTGTCACGTGCTCGCACTCCAAAGTCTTGACTTTTCACATCATCGAATACAACGAGTGCACCCGAGCGGGTGCACCACAACCCTACGACCAATCGGACGGGTCCGATCAGGGGAGGTCCTATCGACCGGCAGCATGCAGCCGTTCGACGTACTTCGCGATCACGTCGACCTCGAGGTTGACCGGCGTACCGACCGTCGCGGCGCCGAGCGTCGTCAACTCCAAGGTGGTGGGGATCAGCGAGATCTCGAAGTACTCGAAACCACGGTCGCCACCCAACGCCGAGACGGTGAGCGAAACACCGTCAACCGTGATGGAACCCTTCTCCACCACATAACGCGAAATGGAGTCGGGCAGCGAGATCCGCACGATCTCCCAGTTCTCGGAAGGCGAACGCGAAATGACGTGACCCGTACCGTCGACATGGCCCTGCACGAGGTGCCCGCCGAGACGACTGTTCAAGGCTGCCGCGCGTTCGAGGTTGACGCGACTACCGACACCCAGCTTCGACAGACTCGAGCGGTTCAACGTCTCTTGCATCACGTCGGCAGTGAAGGAACCGTCCGCCAGGACGTCCACAACGGTCAGGCACACACCGTTGACTGCGATCGAATCACCGTGACCCGCATCGGAAGTCACCAATGGTCCACGCACCGTGAAGCGTGCGGAATCCACCAAGTCTTCCTTTGCGACAACTTCGCCGAGCTCTTCCACAATTCCAGTGAACACGCTTTTCTACTCCTCGTTCCCCGGAGCAGAACTCTCCGGAACCAGACTCAACAAAATATCGGGACCGATCGTTACCGCGGACTCCAAACGGAACCGGCGCGCGTCGGCAATGGTGTGCACCCCGGCGTCGACCAGTGCCGAAGCTCCGGCGCCCAGCAGGATCGGTGCGATGTACGCCTCGATGACGTCGACATAGCCGGCCGCGAGGAAAGCGCCGGCCAGGCGCGGGCCACCTTCGAGCAATACGTCCGTGTACTCGCCGAGCGCTTCGACAACCTCGTCGATGTTGTCGGTGTTGAGCACCAGAGTGGGCGCCGTATCGTCGAGAACGGCTGCTGTCGAAGGGATTTCACGTTTACCCACAACAACTCGCACCGGCTGGTGGGCAGCCAACTCTCCGTTCGGTTGACGCGCCGTCAACCACGGATCGTCCGCAAAAACTGTGCCGGTGCCGACGATAATGGCATCGATCTGGGCGCGCTGCGCATGCACCCGGGCGCGTGCCGCCGGACCGGTGATCCACTGGCTGGTCCCGTCCTGCGCCGCGCTGCGACCGTCGAGACTGGCCGCGTACTTCCAGGTGATGTGCGGACGCCCGGTGCGCTGTTTGTGCAGCCACGCCCGCAGCGGGCCGGCTTCGACCTCGGCCTCACGCAATCCTGACGTGACGGAGATTCCCGCTCGCATCAGCGTCGCAGCACCGCCGGACGCTTCAGGATTGGGATCGCCGACGGCATAGACCACGGCTGAGATACCGGCGTCGATCAACGCCTGCGAGCAGGGCCCGGTCCGCCCCTGATGGTTGCAAGGTTCGAGGGTGACAACGGCGGTACCACCGCGCGCGGCAGTACCGGCTTCCGTCAAGGCCACGATTTCGGCATGCGGACCGCCGGGCGGCTGCGTCATTCCGACGCCCGCAATAGTCCCGTCCGCCGCCAGAATCACAGCACCTACCGGCGGATTGGGGCTGGTGAATCCGCGCGCGGAATCAGCTGCGGCCAGCGCGATCTGCATCGCGGCGTCGAGGTCAGCACTCGATGCCGGAGCGCTTTTTGCCATATTCGTCAGACCGACAGGGTCAGATGGTGCGACGCCAACGCTGCCTGTGCGCGGAGCTTGCGCACAGCCTCACCCGGATCGCTGGCGCCGTACACAGCGGAACCGGCGACGAAGCAGTCGATGCCCGCTTCGGCTGCCTGCTCAATGGTCGACGCGTTGATGCCACCGTCGATCTCGACGAGCAACTTGAGCTCACCGGAATCGACGAGCTTGCGGATTGTCCGCGCCTTGTCGAGTACCTGCGGCATGAAGGACTGTCCGCCGAAACCGGGCTCGACGCTCATGATCAGGAGTGTGTCGAAGTCCTTGAGGATTTCGAGGTACGGGTCGATCGGGGTGCCGGGCTTGATGCTCAATCCGGCCTTGGCGCCGGCGGCGCGGATATCGCGAGCGACCGAACGCGGATCGTCGGTAGCTTCGGCGTGGAACGTGACGTTGTACGCGCCGGCCTCGGCGTACGGCGGCGCCCAGCGCTCCGGGTTGTCGATCATGAGGTGGCAGTCGAGCGGAATATCCGTCGCCTTGAGCAGGCTCTCGACGACGGGGAGACCCAGCGTCAGGTTCGGAACAAAGTGCGCGTCCATCACGTCGACGTGAAGCCAGTCGGAGCCGGCAACAGCGGCCGCTTCATCGGCTAGGCGAGCAAAATCTGCGGACAGAATGGACGGTGCGATCATCGGGGAAGCCACGTGCCCGAGTTTAGCGGTGATGCCGCGCCCACTGTGCATGCACGTCGGCGGCGGAGACGACTGTCAGTGATTGACTGCTGTGCGAAGCTTGCGGACCTTGCTCGGAGCCTTGATTCGCCACGCGTCCTCGAGCATTTCCGCCAGCTGAACCTCGTCGATCAGTTCGAGATGAACCAGGATCGAACCGTGGCCGTGATAGTGGTCGGTAGTGAAAAACGGCGCTTGACCACTGGCCAGTAACGCCTCTTTTTCGTCCAGACCACACATCACAACCAATGCGCCTTCGGCTTCGGCGCGCAGGCGAACAAAAGTCTTGCCTGCCACCTTGAGTGCCGGGGTGTTGTACGCGGTCGATTCCTCCACACAAGGAAGCTTCGACCCCAGTACAGCAACCTGTTCCCACGTAACCATGGAGAGAACCATACGACTCTTGTGCCGGGAAGCAAACCGTTGTGCGCCTTTATCACCCGCGGGCGGTTGATAAAGGCGCACAACGAGCTAGGCCAGCGGCTTGCGCAACGCCGCCATGAACATCGCGTCCGTACCGTGGCGGTGCGGCCACAGCTGAACAGAATTGTTGTCGCCGACGTTCGGAACTCCGGGAACCAGTTCCTTGGTGTCGAGTTCGACAACGCCGTGGCGTCGTACGGCATCAGCGACCACTGCGAGGGTCTCCGTCAGGTGCGGCGAGCAGGTGGAGTACAGCACCACGCCACCGGGACGAACCAATTCGATTGCCGCTGCGAGCAATTCGCGCTGCAGCTTCGCCAGCGGAGCCACGTCCGACGGCTGACGACGCCACCGCGATTCCGGGCGACGACGCAGTGCGCCCAGTCCGGTGCAGGGTGCGTCGACGAGGATGCGGTCGTATCCGGGCTCGAGTCCCGATTCACGGCCGTCGGCAACGTGCACGTCGACGGGAAGCTCGCGCGTGGTCTTGCGGATCAGCTCAGCGCGGTGCGGAACGGGCTCAACGGCGTCGAGGCGTCCGCCTTCGATACCGGCAAGGGCACCGAGGAGTGCCGCCTTGCCGCCGGGGCCGGCACAGAGGTCGAGCCAGCGGCCGGCGTCGTCACCTTCGAGCGGGGCGAGCGTGAGAGCGCGGGCGACCAACTGACTGCCTTCGTCCTGCACGCCGGCCAGTCCCTGACGGACTGCGTCGAGCTGTCCGGGGTCGCCCCCGTCGAGGTGGACGGCGTACGGCGAATAGGCGCCGATCTCGCCGCCGGTGACCAGTGCGAGTTCTTCGGCCGAGATCTCACCGGGACGCGCAACGAGGTGCACAGCCGGACGAGCGTCGTCCGCGATCAGTACGTCTTCGAGCTCGCCGGCGGCCGCGCCGAGCGAATCAGCGAAGACCTGCGCGATCCACATCGGGTGCGCGTGCTCGAAGGCGAGGTGCCCGATCGGGTCCTTCGGCGCCAGCAGTTCCACCCACTCGTCCTGCGTACGCTCGGACACGCGGCGCAGAACAGCATTGACGAATCCTGCTCGGCCCTGGCCTGATTCGGCCCGCGCGAGATCAACGGACGTCGCTACAGCGGCATGCGGGGCGACGCGGGTACGCAGCAATTGGTACGAGCCCAGACGAAGCACATCGAGGAGGTTGCCGTCGATTTCCTCGACGGGCCGCCCGGACGCATGCACGATCACGGCGTCGAGAAGGCCCTGAGCGCGGGCTGCGCCATAGGCCAATTCCGTGGCCAGGGCAGCGTCGCGCGAGTCCAGCTTGCGGTCACGCAAGAGGCCTGGCAGAACGAGGTTGGCGTAGGCGTCGCGCTCGCGAACTGCGCGCAGGACGTCGAGTGCTGCCAAACGCGGCTTGTCGAGACCAGCCGTCGGATCGGGCCGCTCCACCTGCTTGGGCTTGTTGTTCCGGGACCCGTTGCGCTTGCCGCCCGGGCCTTGCGTCTGCCGTGCTGGTCGTCGTGATTCGGTCATGCTGCCTTTACCTCCGCGTCGAGTCGGGCACCGCGTGCCCAGTCCCCTGCCGACATCAATTTCTTGCCCGGGGGCTGTATCTGCCCGAGTCGTACCGCAGTCGTCGCGGTACCGATGTAAAGACCATCCTTGCGCACTGCGATCTCGCCGACGTCCAACACCTCGTCCGTTACCGTGACGGGTCCGACTTTGACCCGGAGGTCGCCGATCATCGTCCAGGCACCGGGAGCCGGCGTGACAGCCCGAATGTGGCGGTCCACCGTCAGGGCGGGAAAGTTCCAGCGCACGCGAGCCGCGTCGACAGTTACCTTCGGAGCGTAGGAAACGCCGTCGACGGATTGCGGAACCGCGTTGATCTCACCGGCTTCGATAGCGTCCAGCACGGATTCGAGCAGGCCAGCTCCGCCTGCGGCCAGACGCCCGAGCAGATCGCCCGCAGTGTCGGTGTCGCGGATACGTTCCGTCATCACTCCGTAGACCGGGCCGGTATCCATACCGGCTTCGAGGCGAAACGCGCTCGCGCCGGTCACTTCGTCGCCGGCACTGATCGCTGCCTGCACCGGCGCGGCGCCGCGCCAGGCGGGAAGCAGTGAGAAGTGCAGGTTGACCCAGCCGAATTTCGGTATGTCGAGAATGCTCTGTGGCAGCAGGTTTCCGTACGCCACGACAGGTGCGCAATCCGGTTCGAAACTCTTGAGTTCAGCCGCAAATTCGGGGTCGGACGCCTTTGCCGGCGTCAAGACGGGGATTCCGTATTCGTCGGCAAGCAGTCCGATGGGCGAACGGGTGACCTTACGGCCACGACCGGCGACGGCGTCGGGACGCGTCACTACGGCAACAACCTCATGGTTGGCCGACTCGATGAGTCGACGCAGTGAGGGAACGGCAGGTTCCGGGGTTCCGGCGAAGACGACGCGCATGTCAGCCCTCCCGATTCTCAGGGCTGGTCAGACTGTGATCAGCCCGCTGGCCTATCGAACGTGGTGGACTGCAACTCACGAAAGCGCTCCCGAATGTTTGTGTGGATGGAACTGTCAGTCTAAGGAGTGCTGCCGCCGGTTTGTACCGCGCGGCACATCGAACACAATTCTCAGCAAGTTCTTTGGTGAGAACGCTGCAGATTCACCCTTAGACGGTATTGACTGTCCCTGTCGCCACCACTTGGCGTCGAGAAGCAAGAAGCACATGCACCGACCACACGGAGGTACTTCATGGCAGGCATCGACAGCAAGTTCGACAAGGCATATGCAGGCAAGTCCGTCGAAGATTTGGCCGATGCGCCAGTGGCAGCCTTGAACGGCGTAAGTGATTCGGATGCAGAGCATTTGAAGGCTGCATTCAATATCAAGACGGTCCGCGATCTGGGTACCAACAAGTTTTTCCTGTGGGCGCAGGCTGCGGCCAAACTCGCTGAGTAGTCGAGATTGACCGCAGTGGTCGAGCCGACCTCAGGAGTTCGAGTCGATGACCACCTGCAGAATATCCGCGCCGAGCGGTACGGCCGTGCATGATGCGTGCCGCTCGGCAGTCGGATCGAGTGACGTACGAATGATGTCGATCACGTACGGGTCGTAGGGCATCCGGAAGTGACCGGTCAGGTTCTGGGGGCACACGTCCTGGAGGACGATGTTCTCCGCTCCGGGACCCCGCAAGGCGATGTTGCTGGACGGCTGAATCATCTCGTCGACCCGCGAACCGATGGTGGTGTAATGCACCCCCGGCACCGTGTCACCGCCGTCGTTGAGGCTGCGCAGCAGATCGGATCCCTCCATCTGTTCACTGACAGCGACGGAAAAGGTGTCCCGGACAAACTCGTCGGCGCCAGGGATCGCACGAATGATCGGTACGAGTCCGAACATCACGCCCCCATACGAGGGCGACGCCAGCCCGACCCACTGGTCGACGAACTGTGATCCACCGAGCTTGTTGATGTAGTACCGAGTCACGGTTGCGCCTTGCGAATACCCGACGACGTCGACGCGATCAGCCCCGGTCGCTGATCGCACCTGATCAACGAATGCACTGAATTCACCGGCGCTGGAGACGATATCGCCGACGCCGTAGGTATCTTTTTCAGAATCTTTGCCGTAGTTGAGCGCGAAGACGCAGTACCCGTCAGCCGCGAGTGCCGGTGCAACGGCCGCCCAATCGGTGTAGGCCTGCGTATCGGTTCCGTGCGCGAGAAGTACCGGCCGCGGATGCGCAGCACTGGGCTTGCAGTCGAAATTGTTGGACCCCGCCGGGGCCAAATCCGGATGTCCCTCGGCATATCCGGTGGCCGCGTGACGGGTAGTCTGCGGTGGCCCGACCACCGTCGGAGTGACGGCACCCGCGACACTGGGCACTGCCACCGCAAGTGCGGCCGCCATCGAAAACACCAGTCCCGCGGACCTGGTCACAACCGTCATAACTCGATACTCCCACCTTGATAACCACTGTGTAGAAACAGATCATAAGGTGCGAACCGACCGGTTACCCTACTATTGCCGGTTTCTTGATAAATACCGAACCTGCCACCGCAAGTAGGGAAATGACGCCACCCCACAAGAATGCGGTGTGGATGCCGGACTGCTGCGCTGCAATATCGGAAGCACCGTCGGCAAGTTGTGAAGCAGCTGTGTTCGACATGATCGTGACGAACAGCGCTGTGCCGGCTGCCCCGGCCAGTTGCTGCCCGGTATTGAAGATCGCGCTGCCGTGCGAATACAACTCGGACGGAACCGACCCCAGCGACGACGTCATCAACGGCGTCATGACCAAGGCGAGACCTGCCATCAGCATCGAATGGATGCCGACAACCACCGGAAGGGCGGTCTCCGTATCGAGGAGCGTCATCAGCCACAATGCGCCACTGACCACAACCACACCGGGGATGACCAACGGGCGCGGACCGACACGGTCGAATACGCGTCCCACGAACGGCGCCAGAACTCCCATGAGCAGACCACCGGGAAGTAGCAACAAACCAGTCTTCAAGGTGTCGAGGCCACGCACATTCTGGAGGTACAAGGGCAACAGGATCAGCGCACCGAACAGTGCCATCATGCTGATCGCCAACATGGCGAGTCCGATGCTGAACGTGGGAGTGAGGAAGGGCCGCAAGTCGAGCAGTGCGCGTCCACTCTCCTGCCGAGAGAGCTGACGCAGAACGAACACGACCAGAGCGACGACGCCGACCACCAGCGGTATCCACACCGGCACACCCGATCCTTCGGCAGAGTGTCCGATGCTGCCGAGTCCGTAGACGATGCCACCGAATGCAAAGACGGACAAGATAACTGACAGGCCGTCGAACGGAGCCGCGCCGGTTGTCGTGAGGTTCTTGACCAACACCGAGCCGATGGCAAACGCGACGAGTCCGATCGGCAATACGATCCAGAACATCCAGCGCCAGTCCAGTGAGCGCAGAATCACACCGGAAAGGGTAGGGCCGACAGCCGGAGCGACGGCAATCACGATGGAGATGACGCCCATCATGGCGCCGCGTTTGTGTACGGGGACAACACGCAGGACTGTGGTCATGAGCAGTGGCAGCATGATGGCGGTACCGCCGGCCTGGACAACACGACCCACCAGAAGCAGTTCGAATCCGGGTGCGATTGCCGCCAGGAACGTGCCGACGCTGAAGAGCGTCATGGCTGCCGCAAAAACTTGCCGGAGTGTGAATCTCTGGAACAGGTAGCCCGTCGTGGGGATGACGACCGCCATGGTCAGCAGAAACCCGGTGGTCAGCCACTGCGCGGTGCTGGCAGTGATGTCGAGATCCACCATCAGACGCGGCAGCGCCACGCCCATGATCGTCTCGTTGAGGATCATGACGAATGCGGCGACCACCAACACGCCGATCAACAATTTGCTGCCGCGGTCAAGATCGTCCGCGTGAACCGCGTCCGATTGAGCTTCTGTCTCTTCAATATGCATGCGCTGCTACGAACTCTCTGAATTTAGTCGACAAACAAATCTATTGATTCAACAATATCGACCATTTCGAGAGTCACCGTCAAACTAATTTCGACGCCGGAACCCGGAGCGGCCCGGGCCGCGACAGACTGATCGCCGCCGCCCGGACATTCGCCTGAGACCTCCATTCCCGGGAACTCCGCGCAGTTGCTCCCGGGAATGGATATCTGTCTCAACTATTTACAGCAGCTCCGAAATCTCCGCGCCGATCTGCTCCGGTGTCACGGTCGACTCGAAGCGGCGGACAACCGCTCCGTCCTGATCTACGAGAAACTTGGTGAAGTTCCACTTCACCTCGTCGGTACCGATCGCTTCGGGGCGAGTCTTGCTGACATGGTCGAAGAGGAATCCGATTTCGGGTCCGAACTCACCCGGCGCTTCGCTGCGGAGGTGCGTGTACAGCGGGTCTGCGTTGTCGCCGTTGACCTCGAGCTTGGCGTGAACGGGGAACGTGACGTTGTAGGTGGTGCTGCAGAATTCCTGGATCTCCGCGTCCTGACCGGGTTCCTGATCACCGAACTGGTTGCACGGGAATCCGATTACTCGGAGACCGCGGTCCTTGTTCTCGCGGTACAAGGCGTCGAGGCCTTCGTACTGCGGTGTGAATCCACACTTGCTCGCCACGTTGACGATCAACAGTAGGTTGCCTTTGTACTGGCTCAGATCCTCGGTGGATCCGTCGGCAGCCTTGACGGCGAAGTTGTGGACAGTCATAAATTCTCCCGGTTATCGAAGTGATTATCTTGCTACCCAAGCTAGTTCATACTTCGCCGGCACTCGTGGTTGGACGCACAAAGTGTCGGGCGCACTCAACTTCCCGCGTCTGTCGATCCATCCTCGGCAAGTACGCGATACAAAGACTTACGAGCTTCGATCAGAACATCGGCGGCGGCCTTGACCTGTGCCGGCGTTCCCACGGCGGCAACTTGACCGGCAGCACCCATGAGTTGTCCGATCAGCTCACGCAAATCCTGTTCCGGCGCACCGACGCTGTCGCGAACGTCGTCCCACGGCGAACCCAGATCGGCTTTGTGTTCCGCGACGTAGGCAACACCGTCTGCGGTGAGCCGGGCGGTTTTTCGGCCGGCGACCTTGTCGATGATGACGAGGCCTTCGTCTTCGAGTTGCGACAGGGCGGGGTAAATCGAGCCGGGACTCGGCTTCCACACGCCGCCACTGCGCTCGACGATCTGCTGGATCAGCTCATACCCGTGCATCGGTTCTTCAGCGATGAGAAGGAGGACTGCCGCCCGGACGTCACCACGTCGACCCCGACCACCGCGGCCACGTCCTCGACCCAGATGCGCACCCGGCCCGAAACCCGGCCCACCAGCTCCGAAATGGCCCCGACCACGTCCGTGTCCGCGCTCGCCGTCTGGAAAATGTCTATCCATGTCCGACCTCCATCACTATCGTTGATAGTTCGACGATATATCGCCATCCGAGGCGGTGCAATTCTCTCTACAGAGCACCATGACCTATCGAACGGTCGCAATTCCCGCCAGGATGAGGTCGATCCCCGCGAGAAATTGTTCGCGGTCGTCATGCTCGCGCAACTGGGTCGCCGCACTACTCAGGAACGGATACTCCGCCGCGTCGAGTTGTTCCCATCGCGCGGCGACGGTTCCGAGGAAGGCCGTTCGATCCGTCTCGCGCGCAAGAAGTCTGGCTCCCGCGGCATACTGCCCGGCGAGGCCGAGGACGTAGTTCACGAGCGCGGACGCGCAATCGAACCGCGCATCTTCCGGAACGCCGAGCGCTTGAAGTTGCCCGCCGACGCTTTCGAATATCTGCAGCACCGCCCACTGCCAGGGCTCACGTGAGAGTTGAGTGCCCACCCAAGGGTGTGCATCGATCGCGTCGAACAGTCCGAGGGAAATTGCTCGAATCGCTTCCCGGGGCGCCAGCCCCTCGATCGTCTCGATCACAACGCGAGCAATGACATCGTTGGTCGTCGCGGCTAGCAGTTCGTTCTTGTTGGCGACGTGCCAATAGATCGCCCCACTCCCCGTTGAGAGGTGGGCCGAGAGAGCCCTGAATGTGAGCGCCTTCTCCCCCTCGGCGTCAAGGATCTCAATCGCAGCTTCGACGATTCGTTCCTTCGAGAGTGCGTCCGTACGCCGTTCGCTCCGCTGTGACTCGGTGTCCATGCGCTCCATCTTGACAGATCTGGAACGCCGTTCCAAGATGGTCAATGGAACACCGTTCCAATCGTCTCGAAAGGAAACTCTATGACAACACCAGTCACGATCATCGGCGGCGGCCTCGGCGGCCTCACCCTCGCACGCGTCCTCCACGTCCACGGCATCCCCGCGACAATCTACGAGGCGGAGCCCTCTGCGGAAGCCCGCACCCAGGGCGGCCAACTCGATATCCACGAGCACAACGGACAACTGGCACTCGAAGCTGCCGATCTCACCGACGAATTCCGCGCGATCATTCACGAGGACGGCGCGGCTTCGCGCATACTCGACCAGCACGGCACGATGCTGCTCGACGAACCCGACGACGGCACGGGCGCGCGACCCGAGGTGCTCCGTGGAGACCTACGTCGGATCCTGCTCGACTCATTGCCCGACGAGACGATCCAGTGGGGACACAAAGTCACGGGCGCCAGTCCCCTCGGCGACGGACGACACGAGCTGACCTTCGCCGACGGATCGACCGTATCGACCAGCATTCTTGTCGGTGCCGACGGCGCGTGGTCGAAGATCCGCCCGCTGCTCTCCGGCGCCAAGCCCGACTACGTCGGCACCGTATTCATCGAGACCTATCTGCACGACGCGGATGAGCGGCACGCCGCGACGGCCAAAGCTGTCGGCGACGGTGCAATGTACGCACTCACTCCCGGAAAAGGCATCACCGCGCACCGCGAAGCAGGCGGCATCGTTCACACCTACGTCCAACTGAACCGCTCCGCCGAGTGGATCGCCGGAATCAACTTCACCGACGCCGCCGCGGCACGTACTCGAATTGCGGCCGAGTTCGACGGGTGGGCACCAGAACTCATCGCGCTTATCGCCGATGCCGACACCCCACCGGTTCCCCGCGCGATCTACGCGCTTCCGGACAACCATCGCTGGGATCGAATTCCCGGCGTGACACTCCTCGGTGATGCGGCGCACCTGATGGCGCCGTCCGGCGAGGGCGCGAACTTGGCGATGTTCGACGGCGCTGAACTGGGGAAAGCGATTGCCGCACATCCCAACGACATCGAGGTGGCACTCGCCGCCTATGAACAGGCGTTGTTCCCGCGCAGCGCGTCGGAAGCCGAAGACGCACACGTCATCCTGGATCTCTGCCTCGGTGACCGAGCACCATTCTCACTCGTCGACTTCTTCACCGGCGCCCTCGACGAGTGAGCTCTGGCAATCAACCGATTCGACGCGGATCGATCTGTATCCGCACCGGACCCGAGGACTTCCGCGCACTCCGAGCTGCACGTGCGTGAGCGAGCGCATCAGCCAACGCACGCCCGTCCTTACGCGGTACCCGAATCAGCATCCGCTCCGGCGCCACTCCGGCTTCATCTTCGCCCGAGTACGGAAGCCGCTCCCCCGCCGGCAATTCCACCGGACCGAGAAGTACAGCGCTGCTCGGCAATTCCGCCGACGCCACCAACTCCGCAATCGCTGCGCTGCCACCGTCAATGGCCGCCAGGTGTACAGCCGGCGGAAACCCGACCTCTTCACGTTCGTCGAACTGATTGCGGGCGTGACCGATCGGATCCCAGCGCACCAACGCCTGAACCGTCGGGATTCCCGAATCCGCGACCACCACCACTTCGCCGCCTTCGGACAGCGGAATCACCAAGGCCGCGGCCGACATCCACCGCCTCAGCGTCTCTTCTTCGGCTCGCAGATCAGCGCGGCCGAGCAACGCCCAGCCGTCGAGCAACAGAGCCGCGCCATAACCTCCAGTCATCACCGGTTCTGCGCCGACGGTCGAAACCACCAAAGCGGGACCTTGGGGAACTTCCTTGACCACATCGCCGCCACCGGACAACACAACCTTCACTCCGGGGAACGCCCGGCCGAGTTCCTCGGCGGTACGACCTGCGCCAACGACAACCGCCCGCAACGCCTTCGCACCACAGGCATGACACCGGTACGCCGCATCGGCGACGCCGCACCACCGGCACTCGGGAATTCCGGCACCGTCCGGACCGGCAGCGGACGGTAATGCCAAGGGCCCGTTGCATCGTCGGCAGCGCGCCGGTGCCCGACATTTCCCGCATGCAAGCGTCGGCACGTAACCGCGACGCGGCACCTGAACCAACACGCCGTGGCCTTCGCGCAATGCGCGTCGTGCCGCGGCAAAAGCAATGGCCGGCAAGCGTGCCGCCCGGGCACCGGGATCGCGGGCCAAGGCCTGATCGCTATCTGCCAACGCGGTGATCTTGGGCGAGCAATGCCGGACGACGTCGCGGGCTGCCACCAAATCATGAGCCCAACCGGAATCGACGAGCGCCTGGGATTCCGCGGTCCGTGAAAAACCGCCGATCACCACGGCACATCCAGCGACATGGCCTCGCAAAACTGCGGATTCGCGGGCATGCGGATAGGGCGAGCGCGGCTCCGCCAAGTTGTCGTCGCCGTCGTCCCACACCACTACGAGTCCAGTGTCGGGCGTCGGCGCAAAAACGGAACTTCGAGTGCCGACCACGATGCGCGCACTTCCGCGGAGCGCCGCCAACCACCGTCGATAGCGCATGGCCGGGCCCAAGCCTGCTGACAGTCCCACTACCGCTTCAGCGCCGGACACGGCCTCACAGGCCGCAAGCACCCGATCGATATCGCGCTGATCGGGGACAACGATGACAGCGCTCTTCCCTACGGCTGCAACAGATCCCGCGAGTTCGGCGAGACGCATCGGCCAGTCTTCGCCAGGTAATGCCTGCCACACCGCACGCGGAGCGCGAAATTCACGGACGGCGGTGACAAACGCTTCGCCGTGTTGATAGAGGTGCCAGCCTCGTTCGTCCAGGGTGGGCGCCGCGATGTCACCGCACGGCTCCCAGGGCTCAGCTTCAACTTTTGCATGGCGAGGGGGCACGGCCAATCGCAGGACATCGGCACGCGTCCCGGCATAACGCTCGGCGACACGATCGACCAACTGCGCTATCTCGGCGGTGAGTACGCGCTCGGCGGAGATGACACGCTCGAGCCAGCCGAACTTGCCCTGATGGTCGCTGGTCGCCTCACGGGAAACAATGAAGCCGTCGACCAGACGACCAGCAAAGCGGATGCGCACCCGTACACCGGGTTGCGCATCCGCTTCGAGTTCACGGGGAACGAGATAGTCGAACTCCCGATCGAGGTGAGCGAGGGGAAGCATCGGTAGAACCCGGGCAACCGGATCAACCTCTGCCGCTACTCTTTCCGCGCCCACCCCGCTATGTCCACCCCGCTATATCACTGAGCAATCAGAGACCGGCTGCGCTACGCAGCTTGTCTGCACGATCCGTGCTCTCCCACGGGAGATCGATATCGGTGCGACCGAAGTGGCCGTACGCAGCGGTCTTCGCGTAGATCGGACGCAGCAGATCGAGATCGCGAATGATCGCTCCCGGACGCAGGTCGAAGACCTCGGTGATGGCCTGCTGAATGCGAGCCGGATCGGTCTTCTCGGTGCCGAACGTCTCGACGAACAGACCAACCGGAGCGGCCTTGCCGATAGCGTAGGCGACCTGAACTTCGATGCGGTCGGCGAGGCCGGCAGCAACTGCGTTCTTGGCAACCCAGCGCATGGCGTAGGCGGCACTTCGATCCACCTTGGACGGGTCCTTGCCGGAGAATGCGCCGCCGCCGTGGCGAGCCATTCCGCCGTAGGTGTCGACGATGATCTTGCGGCCGGTCAGACCGGCGTCACCCATCGGTCCACCGAGGACGAACTTGCCGGTCGGGTTGACCAGCAGGCGCACGTCGGTGGTGTCCAGGTTCGCGAGGTTCACGTCGGCGAGAACCGAGTTGAGTACCTTCTCGCGAAGATCTGGGGTCAGCAGATTGTCGAGATCGATGTCGGCAGCGTGCTGCGTCGAGATGACGACGGTGTCGAGGCGAACCGGCTTGTCACCGTCGTATTCGATGGTGACCTGGGTCTTGCCGTCGGGACGCAGGTACGGCAGGATGCCGGTCTTGCGAACCTCGGTGAGGCGACGGGCCAATCGATGCGCCATCGCGATGGGGAGCGGCATCAGTTCCGGAGTATCGGTGGTGGCGTAACCGAACATCAGGCCCTGATCGCCGGCGCCCTGACGATCGATCTCGTCGTCGAGCGTTCCGTCGACACGAGCCTCGTGCGAATGGTCAACGCCCTGAGCGATTTCCGGGGACTGCGCACCGATCGCGACGTTGACACCGCAGGAGTTGCCGTCGAATCCCTTGGCCGAGCTGTCGTAACCGATCTCGAGGACCGTATCGCGGACAATCTTGGGAATGTCGGCGTAGGCGGTGGTCGTGACCTCGCCGGCGACGTGCACCTGGCCGGTGGTGACCAGAGTTTCCACGGCGACGCGAGCACGCGGATCCTGCGTCAGGATCGCGTCGAGAATGGAGTCGCTGATCGCGTCACAGATCTTGTCCGGGTGCCCCTCGGTCACGGACTCGCTGGTGAATAGCCGACTGCCGGACTTGCTCACAGATCTCCCTCTCGACGCCTGAGTTCTTTTGACTACAGCTTATGGAAATATTCGGACCACCGTCGGTGGCCGTTTTGCCGTACTTATGTATAACTGCGCCGACCATAGTCGCCGCACAATCAACGCAACACCCTTATGCTCACCCGAATTGGGTGTGATAGGTCTCACGCTTAAGGGAACAACGTCACCAATGCGTCCAGAACTCGGCTGGCCATCAAAGCCTTGGAACCATGTTCGAGGGCTGATTCGGATCCATCCGAACCCAGAAGCCAACCATCGTTGTGGTCGACCTCGAAAGCCTTGCCCTCACCCACCGCGTTGACCACGAGGAGATCGCAGCCCTTGCGAGCAAGCTTGGAACGGGCGTAATCCAGGACATCGCCATGAGCGTCACCGGTCTCCGCAGCAAATCCGACGATGACGGTGTGCTCATCGAGATCACCGGCGCGACGAGATTCGACGAGTCCGGCCAGGATATCCACGTTTCGAGTCAGGCTGATCGAGTCGGGCTCGTTAGCGCCCTTCTTGATTTTGCTGCCTTCGACCGTGGTGGGCCGGAAATCGGCGACCGCCGCAGCCATGATGATGCCGTCATGCCCCGGGGCATGCTTCTCGACGGCCAATCGAAGATCTTCGGCAGTCTTGACGTGAACCACATCGACTGCTGCGGGATCCGCGAGATCCGACGTGTATCCCGCAATCAGAGTGACCTTCGCTCCGCGCTGAGCAGCCAGACGCGCGAGGGCATATCCCTGCTTGCCGGAACTGCGGTTGCCGAGGAAACGAACGGGATCGAGGGGCTCACGGGTACCACCGGCAGTGACGAGCACCCGACGACCTTCGAGATCACGAGGCAATGCGTCGACGCGCTCGAGGAGCAACGACGCAAGTCCGACGATCTCTTCGGGTTCGGGCAGACGGCCGGCACCGGTGTCTTTTCCGGTCAAGCGTCCGGACGCCGGTTCGATGACGTGAACTCCGCGCGAACGGAGCGTCGCCACATTGGACACCGTTGCGGGGTGTTCCCACATTTCGGTGTGCATCGCCGGAGCGAAGACAACGGGGCAACGAGCCGTCAGCAGAGTGGCGGTCAGCAAGTCGTCGGCACGGCCCATGACGGCACGCGCCATCAAATCGGCTGTTGCCGGCGCGATGACCACAAGATCCGCCTCTTGACCGAGACGGACATGCGGCACCTGCGGCACATCGGCAAAAACGCCGGTATGCACCGGATTGCCGGAGAGCGCCTCGAAAGTGGCTCGTCCGACAAATTCCAGTGCTGACTCGGTGGGAATCACGCGGACGTGATGACCACTCTCGGTGAAGCTACGGATGATCGCGCATGTTTTGTACGCCGCGATGCCACCACCGACACCGACAACGATGCGCTTACGCGCCGAACCGGGGGTTTCCGCTGCTCCCCCGGTGCCCGAAACAGATTCGGGAGCGGCCGACGACGTGCTCACTCGCCTTCGGTGTGCTCGAGCAGATCAGCGTGGATTTCGCGCAGCGCGATGGACAGCGGCTTTTCCTGCAGACCCGGCTCGACGAGGGGGCCGACGTATTCGAGGATGCCGTCACCGAGCTGGTTGTAGTAATCGTTGATCTGGCGAGCACGCTTGGCCGAGTAGATGACCAGGGCGTACTTCGAGGAGGTGCGTTCGAGCAACTCGTCGATCGGCGGGTTGGTGATGCCGAGCGGAGTGTCGTAGGCAGGCAGAGCGCCCTGGCTTGCGGCGGACGCGGCTGAAGTGCTGCTCACTCTTGTGTCTCCTGAATTAGATCGTGCAATGAAGGCCTACATGAATCGACTGTATGCATCGAAATGGATGAAAATCAGTTCCCGACCAACAAGGATACCAACTCATCGCAAGCACGGCTTACATCTTCGTTCACGATGACCGTGTCGAACTCGTCCTGGGCTGCCAATTCCACTCGCGCGGTCTCGAGCCGCCTCGCGACAACGTCTTCGGTTTCGGTGCCACGGCCGGTCAGCCGCTGGACGAGAACGTCCCAACTCGGCGGAGCCATGAACACCAGGAGTGCTTCGGGTTTTGCCTTGCGAACCGCACGGGCTCCGGCCAGATCGACCTCGACCAACACGGGCCGTCCTGCTTCGAGAGCTTCTTCGACGGGTGCCGCTGGGGTGCCTGATCGCTGTAGTCCGCCGTGAATGTCAGCCCATTCGAGGAGTTCACCGGAATCGATCATCCGTTGAAACTCGTCTCGAGTGGTGAAGCGGTAGTCCTTACCGTCCACCTCGCCGGGGCGAGGATCGCGGGTCGTTGCCGACACGCTGAACATCAGCTCGGGCAACCGAGTTCTGAGTTCGCGGACCACGCTCGACTTGCCGACAGCCGAGGGGCCGGCTAGTACAACCAGCCGACCCCTCCGCACTGCAGTCTTGCTCTCTGACACAGCCTCAGCACTCATAAGAAACTGTTTTTGCAGCACTCATCATTACTGTTGCGCCAGTTTTCATCACGGTTCGACTCAGACCTCGAAGTCGAACTTGGTGAGGAGAGCCCGACGCTGACGATCACCGAGGCCGCGGATGCGACGGGTCGGAGCGATCTCCAGCTCGGTCATGATTTCCTGAGCCTTGACCTTGCCCACCTTCGGCAGAGCCTCGAGCAGAGCCGAAACCTTCATCTTGCCCAAGATTTCGTTGTCTTCGGCATCCTTGAGGACCTCTTTGAGGTCGGTGCCGCCGCGCTTCAAGCGCTCCTTGAGCTCAGCCCTGGCCTTGCGGGCAGCTGCTGCCTTCATTAAAGCAGCAGCGCGCTGCTCATCCGTCAACTGGGGAAGGGCCACGGTTCCTCCGTCTCATCGTGTGCAAATTTGTCTATTCCGCTGGATAACCAGCAGCGATAGCGACCGTACTCACGCCTGGCGCGAATTGCTAACCCGCCCCCCGCGGTCCGGTGCAGATCACGGTGGGTTATGCGTGTTGAATCAAGTCCGAGAATCGACGCCTTCGACGGCGCGATCGCGGCCGAAACAAAACGGCACTTACGTAGGTACGATTGCGAAAGCTACTGTAGCACAACAGATTTCAAGTTCGAGACAGTGCACCGCTCCGAACTACTTGGAACCTCGATCATCAGTTCGACAAACGTGCTTGTCGACACAGTCAAAGTTTTCGGTGCAATTCGGCGCGTATGCGCGTGTCGCGGCCGATTTTCAGGCCGGAAGCGAAGATTTCGGGTCGTCGACGCCGGATTCTGCATCGGCTTTTTGTGTCGAACCCGGTACGGCCAGGGCCACAACGACTACCAGTACCGCCCAAAGCAAAGAATTCTCCAACACAAATCCCAGAATCGGGATGTTCAGATCGGCGCCCACGCGTGGCAATCGGAAAAGCACTACGACGGCGGTGAGCGCTGCCGCCACCGCAGACCACGCGGGAATCCCCCGTCGTCCGACCACTGGTGTCAGCAGCACACCCACGGCCGGCACCAACCACACGAAGTGGTGGGTCCACGCGATAGGAGTGACCACCGCAGCAAGCAGTGCAACGACGGTGAAGGCTGCCAGATCCCCCCGTAAGCGCGCAGCGCGCCGGGTAGCGAGAATCCCCAGTACGGCCAACACTGCGCAGGCAGCCAGCCATACAGGCCCCACCAGGGCATCCGGGAGTTCACGCAACGCCATTCCGCGAAGAGATTGGTTCCCGAAGACCGCCGGGTCCCCCACCGCGACCTTGCCCGACAGTGAAGCGATGTCGCCGAAGTAGTCGATGGTCTGGCGCGGCAGTACCGCGAAGCCCAACAAGGTTGCGCCGGCAAAACCGGCCAGTCCGCCGCCGAGCGCCTTCCACTTTCCGGTAATCAGGTAGTAACCGAGATACACGATCGGCACGAGCTTGATGGCACCGGCAATGCCGACCAGGACGCCTTCAGGCAACCACTTGGGCCGCGCGAGTACGTCGATCAGACACAGCATCGTCAAAAACAACCCGACCTGCCCGTATCCGAGATGATCCGAAATCGGGGACGCCACCGTCCACAGGATCAGGAACCCTGCGTACACCGCGAGGGGCGCTTACGGGTGAGCGGAACGCCGCGATAACTCAACACGATGATGACAGCCAGCATCAGGAGGCTGACAAAAGTCCACTCCCATTGCACGAACCCCCACGTTCCGATCGCAATCGGAACTGCAACGAGCGCTGCGAACGGTGGGTAGGTGAACGGAAGCCGGGCATTGAACGTGGAGTCGTACAGACTCGAACCGTCCAGAACTGCCTGCCCGGCCGTCCGATACACCGCGAGATCGTCGCCGTGTACTCCGGTCACTGCTTGAAATACCGTGGCCAGCACGGCGCACAGCACAACAAGCATCGCGACCATCCACCAACGACGCTCAGCCCACCAACGACGCTTCGACGCCCCACCCGATCCGTTCACCGCCGGACGGTACCACCGGGGTGTGACAGCGTTCGAAACGTCGTTATCACTCACGGATCAGTTCGCCAATGCTGCTTCGATCTCGTCCCGATCACGCATGGCCGCCTCACGCAGAGCCGTCACCGACGGGCCGTGCTTGAGGATGCCACGCGAAGAGTTGGGCAGAAGCAGTTCCGTGGAACCGGCGAATATCTCCGCCAGGTCCGCGGCCGTCGCGCCCTGTGCGCCCAGTCCGGGAGCCAGGATCGGACCACTGAAGTTGCTCAGGTCCAGTCCGTGATCGCGGGTGGCACCCACCACCAGTCCGACGGTGTCGTGGCCGTCGGCATTTGCGGCGATTGCGTCGTCAACTATCGACTGGGCAACGGACACACCGTCGGCCGAAGACTGCTGCAGTCCCCCGCCCTCGGGGTTGGAGGTGCGTGCGAGGACGAAGATTCCGCGCGCATTCTCGCGAGCCAGCTCCAAGGCCGGAGCCAAGGCTCCGAAACCGAGGTAAGGCGACACCGTCACCGAATCCGAGGTCAACGGCGATTCTCCGAGCCAGGCCTGCGCGTACGCATCCATGGTGGAACCGATGTCGCCGCGCTTGGCATCCGCGACAACCAGTGTTCCGGCGTCGCGCAGCACCGAGATGGTGCGCTCGAGGACCGCAAAACCTTCGCTGCCGTACGCCTCGAAGAACGCGACCTGAGGCTTCACGATGGCAACTTCGCCGGTGAATGCCTCGACGCAGATCTCGGCAAAAGTTTCGAGACCCTCAGCCGAGCGGGGCAGGCCCCACGCGTCGAGTAGCGCCGGGTGTGGGTCGATGCCCACACACAGCCGCCCCCGGTGCGCGATTGCGGACCGGAGACGGTGACCCCAGCTGTGTGTCACGACTGGGTGGACGGTTGACGCAGACCGGCGTGCAGTTCCTGCAAGGAATGAACGCCGATGTCGCCGCGGATTGCGGCTTCGATGCCCTGAACGGCAGCCGAAGCACCCTGCACAGTGGTGATGCACGGGATGTTCGACGCGACTGCGGCGCTGCGGATCTCGTAGCCGTCGACGCGCGGGCCGGAGTTGCCGTACGGCGTGTTGATCACCATGGCGACCTCGCCGCTCTTGATCTGATCGACGATGGTGACAGCACCCTCAGGAACCTCTTCACCGGACTGCTTGTACACGTTCTTGCACTCGATACCGTTGCGACGCAATACATCTGCGGTGCCTTCGGTTGCAAGGATCGTGAAGCCGAGGTCGGCGAGACGCTTGACCGGGAAGATCAGCGAACGCTTGTCCTTGTTGGCGACCGAGACGAACACGGCGCCTTCGGTGGGCAGCGAACCGTAAGCAGCGGTCTGCGACTTGGCAAATGCGGTGCCGAAGTCGAAGTCGATACCCATGACCTCGCCGGTGGACTTCATTTCCGGGCTCAGCAGGGTGTCGACGCCGGTTCCGTCGGCGCGACGGAACCGGTTGAACGGGAGAACTGCTTCCTTGACCGCGATGGGTGCACCGGCGGGAGTGTTTCCGCCGTCGCCCACGGCAGGCAGGATGCCGCTGGCACGCAGGTCCGCAATGGACTCACCGAGCATGACGCGAGCACAGGCCTTGGCCAACTGAACGGCCGTCGCCTTGGAGACGAACGGGACGGTGCGGCTGGCACGCGGGTTCGCTTCGAGGACGTAGAGAATGTCGTCCTTGAGTGCGTACTGCACGTTGAGCAGGCCCTTGACGCCGATTCCCTTGGCAAGTGCCTCGGTGGAGCGTCGGACGTTCTCGAGGTCTGCGCGGCCCAGGGTGATGGGAGGCAGTGCGCACGCGGAGTCACCGGAGTGAATTCCGGCTTCCTCGATGTGCTCCATGACGCCGCCCAGGTACACCTCGGTGCCGTCGCACAATGCGTCGACGTCGATCTCGACTGCGTCTTCGAGGAAACGGTCGACCAGCACGGGGCGGTCGTCCGAGATCTCGGTGGCGCGCGAGATGTAGTTGGCGAGGGAAGGCTCGTCGTAGACGATCTCCATGCCGCGTCCACCGAGCACGTACGACGGACGAACGAGGACCGGGTAGCCGATTCCGGCAGCGATCTCACGGGCGCCGTCGAACGTGGTGGCAGTACCGAACTTGGGTGCCGGCAGACCGGCTTCGTTCAGCACGCGACCGAATTCGCCACGGTCCTCGGCCAAATCGATTGCGGCCGGGCTGGTTCCGACGATCGGAACGCCGGCAGCTTCGAGACGCTTGGCCAGGCCGAGCGGGGTCTGGCCACCGAGCTGGACGATGACGCCGGCAACGGTGCCGGACTGAGCTTCTGCGCGGTAGACCTCGAACACGTCCTCGAACGTGAGCGGCTCGAAGTACAGGCGGTCAGCGGTGTCGTAGTCGGTGGAGACGGTCTCGGGGTTGCAGTTGACCATGACGGTCTCGTAGCCGGCCTCGGACAGCGTCTGCGCTGCGTGGACACAGGAGTAGTCGAACTCGATGCCCTGGCCGATGCGGTTGGGACCCGATCCGAGGATCAGGACCTTGGGACGCTCGGTCTGCGGCGCAACCTCGGACTCGGCGTTGGGATCCAGCTCGTACGTCGAGTAGTGGTACGGCGTCTTGGCTTCGAACTCTGCGGCGCAAGTGTCGACGGTCTTGTAGACCGGGTGCACACCGAGCTCGTCGCGGAGAGCGCGAACTGCATCTTCACCGGCGTGAGTGTCGCCGCCCAATTCGGGGCGCAGAGCAGCGATCTGGCGATCGGAGAGGCCGTGGTACTTGGCCTGACGCAGCGCAGCCTCGTCGAACGACTCGGTAGCGCGGATCTTGTTGCCGAGCTCGTGGATCTGCAGGAACTGGTCGAGGAACCACGGATCGATCTTGGTGGCGTCGAAAAGCTGCTCGACGGTGGCGCCCATCGCGAAAGCCTTCTCGATGCCGTACATGCGGCCGTCCTGCGGAACGCTCAGGTCGGCGAGCAGAGCTTCGAGGCTCTCAGCCTCTACCTCGAGGCCGGTCCAGTAGCCCGCACGCTTGGTCTCGAGCGACCGCATGACCTTGCCGAAGGCCTCGGTGAAGTTGCGGCCGATGCTCATGGCCTCGCCCACCGACTTCATCGTGGTGGTCAGGGTGCCGTCGGCGCCGGGGAACTTCTCGAAAGCGAACCGCGGAGCCTTGACGACGACGTAGTCGAGCGTCGGCTCGAAGCAGGCCGGGGTCTCGCCGGTGATGTCGTTGATAATTTCGTCGAGCGTGTACCCGATGGCCAGCTTGGCGGCCATCTTCGCGATCGGGTAACCGGTCGCCTTCGACGCCAGAGCCGACGAGCGGGACACGCGCGGGTTCATCTCGATGACAACCAGGCGGCCGTCGGCGGGGTCCATCGCGAACTGGATGTTGCAGCCGCCGGTGTCGACGCCCACCTCACGCAGGATGTCGATGGAGAGGTCGCGCATGTCCTGGTACTCGCGGTCGGTCAGGGTCATCGCGGGTGCGACGGTGACCGAGTCGCCGGTGTGGACACCGACCGGGTCGACGTTCTCGATGGAGCAGACGATCACGACGTTGTCGCGACTGTCACGCATGAGCTCGAGCTCGTATTCCTTCCAACCGAGGATGGATTCCTCGATGAGGACGTTGGCCGTCGGCGACGCAGCGAGACCGCCACCGGCAATCCGGTTGAGGTCGTCGACGTTGTACGCCATGCCGGAGCCGAGGCCACCCATGGTGAAGGACGGGCGAACTACGACCGGGTAGCCCAGTTCGGCAACCGTGGCGTGTACTTCGTCCATCGTGTAGCAAACAGCAGACTTCGCGGATTCGCCGCCGACCTTGGCAACGATGTCCTTGAACTTCTGGCGATCCTCGCCGCGCTGGATGGCGTCGAAATCGGCGCCGATCAGCTCGACGTCGTACTTTTCGAGGATGCCCTGCTCATGCAGTGCCACTGCGGCATTGAGAGCGGTCTGGCCACCGAGCGTCGCGAGGACGGCATCGATCTTGTGGCCCTGCAAGGCTTCCTTGGCGATGACCTTCTCGAGGAACTCGGCCGTGATCGGCTCGACGTAGGTAGCGTCGGCGAACTCGGGGTCCGTCATGATCGTCGCCGGGTTGGAGTTGACCAGGCTGACGCGCAGGCCTTCCTCTTGCAGGACGCGGCAGGCTTGGGTGCCCGAGTAGTCGAACTCGCAGGCCTGACCGATGACGATCGGACCGGAGCCGATTACCAGGATGTGCTTGAGATCTGTACGGCGTGGCATTAGTTCTTGACTCCGGTTTCTTTCCGTGCGGAGAGCAGGCTGGTGAAGCGGTCGAAGAGGTACGCGGCGTCGTGCGGGCCGGCGGCAGCTTCGGGGTGGTACTGAACCGAGAAGGCTGAATCGTCGAGCAGGCGAACGCCTTCGACGGCTCCGTCGTTGGCGCAGGTGTGGCTGACCACGGCCCGGCCGAACGGTGTGTCGAATTCTTGGCCGGCTTCACCTTCGAGCGCGAAGCCGTGGTTCTGAGCGGTGATCGCGATGCGACCCGTCTGATGCTCGATGACCGGGACGTTGATGCCGCGGTGGCCGAACTTCATCTTGTACGTGCTCATCCCGAGCGCACGGCCCAGGATCTGGTTGCCGAAGCAGATACCGAACAGCGGCAAGCCCTGTCCGATGACCTCTTTGGTGAGGTGAACAGCACCGTCGGCGGTGGCCGGGTCACCCGGACCGTTGGAGAGGAACACTCCGTCGGCCTTGAGGTCGAGGATCTGCTCGAGCGTCGCGTTGGACGGCAAGACGTGAACGCGGATACCGCGCTCGGCGAACATGCGCGGGGTGTTGGTCTTGATGCCGAGGTCGATGGCGGCGACGGTGTACAGAGCCTCACCGCCCTTGGGCTCGACGATGTAGCCGCTGGTGGTGCTGACCTCACTGGCGAGATCGGCACCGAGCATGGTCGGCTGATCCTTGACCCGCTCGACCAGAACCTCGTCGGCTGCAAGTGCGTCACCGGAGAAGATTCCGGCCTTCATGGAACCGCGGGTGCGCAGGTGGCGGACCAGCGCGCGGGTGTCGATGCCGGCGATGCCGACAATCGACTGCTCTTCGAGCTTGGCCTGCAGCGAACCCGTCGCGCGCCAGCTCGAGGTGACCCGCGATGGGTCGCGGACTACGTAGCCGGCAACCCAGATCTTGGCTCCGGCGGAATCACCGGTGGGTCCGACGGACTCGTCGTCTTCGTCGTTCCAGCCGGTGTTGCCGATCTGGGGAGCGGTGGAGACCACGATCTGGCGGTGGTAGCTGGGATCGGTGAGCGTTTCCTGGTAGCCGGTCATGCCGGTGCTGAACACCGCTTCGCCCAGGGTCTGGCCAACCGCGCCGAAGGTGGTTCCGCGGAACACCCGTCCGTCTTCGAGGACCAGTACTGCGGGGCTGTTGTCAAAGCCGCTCATGCGTTCTTTCCGTTCTGCTCGATCTCGCCAGAGCTTGCGTCTTCGTTGTTGTTCGTCTTGTTCGAGACATCTAAGGGCTTGACCCAGTCGGGGTAGACCAACTTGTCGTCGCCGCGCACACCCGTGTCGATCTCGGTGCCGCTCGGCAACTCCCAGCGGATGACCAGGACGCCGTCCTTGCTCATGACCTTGCCGGCGAGACCGTTCTCGGTGCGGATCGCGCGGATCGACTTCTGGGGAATCCAGATGGCCGACGCACCGGTGCGCTCCAGCAAGATTCCGCCGGAGTAACGGCTGATCTCGCAGGTGGACCGGAACCCGAGGTCGCCGACGGCGATGCGGTCCTGCCAACTGGGCGCGATGGTGCTGCCGACGTACAGGCCCGTGGTGGGCAGGACGAGCAATTCACCCAAAGTTGCCGGTACCGTGGGCAACTCGCCGATCGAGTCTTTCTGACGTCGGGCACGGCCGCGCCACCCGATGAACATGAGGCCGATCATGGCGACCCAGAAGATCACCAGTCCTACGACCCACAGAACTCTTTCCATCTCCATGACGCCTACTCCTCGTTCCGCAGCCGTGCATTTCCGTCATGTGCGGTAATGCGCCCACGTAACAGTGTGGTCGTGACCCGAGCGGGCAATGTCATCGACTCGTACGGAGTGTTATTCGCGACACTCGCCAGGTCCGGGCCGTGCACTGTCCACTCGGCCGAAGGATCGACCAGCGTCAGGTTGGCCGGCTCCCCCACCGCGATGGGACGGCCCTGATCGTCGAGTCCGACGATCGATGCGGGACGCTCACTCATGACGCGGGCAACGCCGCGCCAATCGAGCAGGCCCGGCTGAACCATCGTTTGCACGATGATCGAGAGTGCGGTTTCGAGGCCGAGCATGCCCGGGCGGGCAGCGGCGAACTCGCAGCACTTGTCCTGCTCGGCATGCGGAGCGTGGTCGGTGGCGACGCAGTCGATGATGCCCTCGGCCAGACCCTTACGCAGGGCAGCGACATCGCTGGCCTCACGCAACGGCGGATTGACCTTGTTGATGGCGTCGTACGTCTCGAGACGCGAATCGTCGAGCAGCAGGTGGTGCGGCGTGACCTCGGCAGTGATCGAGATGCCCTGACTGCGGGCCCACTTCACGAGTTCGACGGTTCCCGCTGTGGATGCGTGGCAGATGTGAACCCGAGCGCCGGCGTCACGAGCAAGAAGCGCGTCACGGGCGACAATGGATTCTTCAGCCGCGCGAGGCCAGCCGGCCAGGCCCAACCGAGCAGCGGTCGGGCCCTCGTGCGCTACTGCGCCGACGGTCAACCGAGGCTCTTCGGCGTGCTGAGCGATCAGAACACCGAGTGAGCTGGAGTATTCGAGCGCGCGACGCATGATCAACGGATCGTCGACGCAGTGGCCGTCGTCGGAGAACATCTTGACCTTGCCGATACCGGCGGCCATGGTCGCCATTTCGGCGAGTTGCTTGCCCTTCAAACCGACCGTGACAGCGCCGACGGGGTGAACGTCGACGAGGCCGACTTCCTGTCCGCGTCGCCAGACGTGATCGGTGATGACTACCGAATCGGCAACCGGACTGGTGTTGGCCATCGCGAAGACGGCGGTGTAACCGCCGAGAGCGGCTGCAGCGGAACCGGTTTCGATGGTTTCGGTGTCTTCACGGCCAGGCTCTCGCAAGTGCGTGTGCAGGTCGACGAAGCCGGGAAGAAGAATCTGCCCGCTGCCGTCGATCACCTCGGATGCAGTGGCCGGATCCAGGTTTGCGCCGATCTCGAGGATGGTGCCGTTGCCGACCAGTACGTCGACGGCATCCCCTTCTCCGTAGATCAAAACATCCTTGAGCAGGACACTCACGGGTGATTCTCCGTTCTGATTCGTGGTCACAGCGCACCGTCCTCGGAACCGACCAGAAGCCGGAACAAGACAGCCATGCGCATATGAACGCCGTTGGTAACCTGTTGCAGTACAGCAGCTTTGGACGAATCTGCGACAGCGGAAGCAATTTCCATACCGCGCAGCATGGGGCCGGGGTGCAGGACCACCGCGTGATCGGCCAGCATTCCCAGTCGCTTCTCGGACAGGCCGTAGTTGATCGAGTACTCACGCTGCGACGGGAAGAATCCACCGTTCATGCGCTCGGCCTGAACACGCAGCATCAGCACGGCGTCGAGGCCGGGCAGTTCGGCGTCCAGCGAATGCGAGACCGTGACCGGCCACGTGTGTACACCGACCGGCAGCAGTGTCGGCGGCGCAACCAGGACAACCTCGGCGCCGAGCATCGAGAGCAGGAGCGCGTTGGAGCGGGCGACGCGGCTGTGCAGGATGTCGCCGACAATCGCGATGCGCTTGCCCTCGATATCGCCGAGACGCTGACGCAAGGTCAACGCGTCGAGCAAAGCCTGCGTCGGGTGTTCGTGCGTTCCGTCGCCGGCATTGATGATCGCCGGGCCGCCGTCTTCGGCCTCGCCGGTCCACTTCGCGATCTGATGAGCTGCGCCGGACGCGGGGTGACGCACGATGAGGGCGTCGGCGCCCGCGGCGCGCAGCGTCATAGCCGTATCGCGCAGCGATTCACCCTTGGACACCGAAGAGCTGGACGCGCTGACGTTGATGACGTCGGCGCTCATCCACTTACCGGCCACCTCGAAGGAGACGCGGGTGCGGGTGGAGTTCTCGAAGAACACCGTCATGATCGTGCGGCCACGCAGCGTCGGAAGCTTACGAACTTCACGTCCGAGAAGTGCCTGCTCGAAGCGCTCGGCTTCGTCGAGAAGTTCTAGCGCGGATTCACGATTGAGGTCCGCGATGGAGAGGAGGTGCTTCACGCGCTCTTACCTCCGGAAATGATGACTGCATCCCGGCCGTCGTGCTCCTGGAGCAAAACCTTGACGTCCTCGGACCTCGCGGTCGGGACGTTCTTGCCGACGTAATCGGCACGCAACGGGAGTTCACGGTGACCGCGGTCAACCAGAACAGCGAGCTGCACAGCGCGGGGACGACCCAGATCGCGCAGCGCATCGAGAGCGGAGCGGACGGTACGTCCCGAGAAGAGGACGTCGTCGACCAGAACGACCAGAGCGTTGTCCACTCCACCGTCGGGAACGGATGTCCGCTCGAGTGGGCGATGAGGCTTGGTGCGGAGGTCGTCGCGGTACAGCGTGATGTCGAGAGATCCGATGGGAGTGCGCACACCGGAAAATTCTTCGATCTTGTCGCGAAGACGTGTCGCGAGAATGGTGCCGCGAGTCGGGATGCCGATCAGGACGACGCGAGGCGCAGTTCCCTCGGGTCCGTCGAGTGCGGTTTTCTCGATAATTTCGTGAGCGATACGCGCGACGGTCCGGCCCACATCTTGGGCGGACAACAATTCACGGACTTCTGCATCACGAGCTTCTGCAGCGCTATCTGGACCTGCAAGATCGGATGGGCGAGACCCTTCGGGCACGCTCATACAGCGACCTCCTTCTCCGCCTCACTGGACGGATCGTTAAAGGATGTCTGACGGTCCCCACCCTATCAGCCGACAGACCTGATCCCGCCGTGCGAACGCGTCCTCAGACGGGTTGTGTTCAGACACACAACTTTGCTCGCACGGCGGGTGGTGGAACTGAAAACTACTCGGTTTCCGAATCAGTTTCCTGAGCGCGCTGGGACGTCGCGGCAGCAGCCGAACGAACCTGCGGCGCCACGAGAACGACCTGGCCGAGGATGCCGTTGACAAACCCCGGTGAATCGTCCGTGGACAGCTGCTTCGCCAATTCGACGGCCTCGTCGACGGCCACAACCGGCGGAACGTCCGTCGCATGGAAAAGCTCCCACACGGCGATACGCAGGATCGCGCGGTCCACTGCCGGCAGACGCTGGAGCGTCCACTCCTGCAGGTGCGAGGAGATGACCTGATCGATTCGATCCAGGTTTTCTGCAACACCGGACACCAAGGTGACCGTGTACTGAGCAACCGGAGCCACCGAATCGTCCTTGACTGACAGGTCGGAACGCTCAGATGTCAGTGCAACCGGATCGAGGTCACGTGCTTCGGCTTCGAAGAGGAAGTCGACGGCACGCTTCCGCGCCTTGTGCCGCGCACCGAGTTTCTTATGTGTGCCGGACACTTTAGGAATTCACACGCCCGAGGTAGTTGCCGTCACGCGAATCGACCTTGAGCTTGTCACCGGTGTTGATGAACAGCGGAACGCTGATCTCGGCGCCGGTCTCGAGGGTCGCCGGCTTGGTGCCGCCGGTGGAACGATCGCCCTGCAGGCCCGGATCGGTGTGCTGAACAACAAGCTCGACCGTGACCGGGAGCTCGACGAAGAGGGGAACCTCTTCGTGGGTCGCAACCTGGACGAGCATGTTCTCGAGGAGGAAACGCGACTGGTCGCCGACGACTGCTTCGCTGACCGGAACCTGGTCGAAGGTGTCGCCGTCCATGAAGATGTAATCGCTACCGTCGTGGTAGAGGTAGGTCATGCTACGACGGTCGACCGTGGCGGTCTCGACCTTCACACCGGCGTTGAAGGTCTTGTCCACTACCTTGCCCGAGAGAACATTCTTGAGCTTGGTGCGAACGAAAGCGGGGCCCTTGCCAGGCTTGACGTGCTGGAACTCGATGATCGTCCACAGCTGGCCTTCGATCTGCAGAACCAGACCATTCTTGAAATCACTGGTGGAAGCCACTTGCTTCGCGTCTCCTAGAGGGGGTCGGGAACCGTCTTAGACGACGGTAAGGTCTTTTGCGGTCAGTGTGAGCAGCTCTGGCCCCTGCTCACGAACAACGAGCGTGTCCTCGATCCGTACGCCTCCGCGCCCGGAGAAATACACGCCCGGCTCGACGGTCACCGCCGCGCCGGAAAGAAGTGTACCGGTGCCGAGCTTGCCGATTCCCGGTGCTTCATGGATTTCCAGCCCCACGCCGTGTCCGAGGCCGTGCAGAAACAACTCGCCGTACCCGGCATCGTCGATCACTGCGCGCGCTGCGGCGTCTACCGCTGCACATTCTGCGCCGGGGATCAGTGCCGCGCGGCCGGCTGCCTGAGACTGTGCGACGAGCTCGTACACGTCCCGTTGCCAATCGGAAACAGTCTCCAAAACGTATGTTCGTGTCATGTCCGAGTGGTAGCCACCGATCTGTGCACCGAAGTCCAGTTTCACGAAGTCTCCCGACGCCAACACTGCTCCGGTCGGCCGGTGATGCGGAATCGCCGAGTTTGCGCCGGCCGCCACGATGGTCTCGAAGGAGATGCCGTCGGCGCCGTTGTCGAACATGAGGTTTTCCAGTTCCCGGCCCACTTCGCGTTCGGTTCGCCCCGGTCGCAGTCCGCCGCGAGCGATCAACTGCGCCAACGCATCATCGGCAGCGGTACACGCGGCGCGAAGCAAGTCGATCTCGTGTTCGTCCTTGACCATCCGCAACTTTTCGACGAGTCCGCTCACCGGTTCAAACCGGGTGGACGGGGCGGCCTCCGTCCAGGATCGGTGTTCCGCGAATGTTGCAATGTGAGCCTCGAAGGCCAACACTTCGCCTGAGAACGTCGAAATCAGATGGTTGGCACTCGAACGGTTTATTTCGGCCCGAAGATCCGGCACCTGCTCCGCCACCTGAGTGACATAGCGGCCGTCGGTGCAGATGACCGTCGCCTTCTCGTCAACTGCCGAATCCGCGGCGCTCACCAGCAGTGCGGCATTGGAACCGGTGAATCCCGTCAGGTATCGGATGTTGATGAGATCTGTGACGAGAATCGCGTCGAGTTCCCGCGCGATCAAGAGTTCGCGAAGCGCTTGACGACGGGACCGGTGATCAGCTGACATGACTCGAACCTACCGTTCGCGGCGGCGGGTTCCCCACCCCGCAACACGCGGTAACAGCAATAGTTGTGGGTTAGACCACATAATGGAATCTGTTCTAGTTAGGCTGTAGGTATGAACGCGTGGTTGGTACGTGGCCTCGGCATGGCCCTGATACATGTTGTCTTTCGTGCATTGCTCGGTGCGGCTATCTCGCAGTGGCCACTTCAGGGGTCCACCCTGCGATGGCTGTCGCTGCTGATCGTCATCGTCGCGGCGGCAATTTGGGGCGGAATCGACGGCATTCGTGATCGCCGTCAGTTCCCGGAAGCCGAGGACGGCGCAGACCTCACGATGCTGTGGCTCAAGGCAGCACTGGTCGGTGGATTTGTCGCCGGTGCCGCAAGTTGGGTCCTCAGCCTCGTCCCGGCCCTCGAACTGACCCAGCAGGGCTTGTTCTTCGAAATCACGTCCGGCGCGGCCTTCACCATCCTGCTCATCTTCGTGCCCGCGATGATCGCCGTCACGCTCGGCCGATTCATCACCAGCCGCGAACAGCGCAAGAACGGCACCGCCCCCCAGACGCCGTCACATGAGCGTCACCACGAGCAGGTTCCGGTGAGCGAGGGTTACGACTCCCCTACCGGCCAGCATGCTTACAGCGGCGGCGCGGCAATGTCCGTCGAAGAGTCCGATGCCGACACGACGGTCTTTCCTCCCATCGATTTGGGCAAGCAGTAACTTTCAGAACCACCAAAGGAGGCCCCGGAGAATTCTCCGGGGCCTCCTTTGTGCATCTGTGTCTTAGCCTCGTTCGGCGAGGAACCTGATCGCCAGGGGGTATCCGGCGACACCCATTCCGACGATGACACCTGTCGCTATCGGGCTGAGGAACGAATGATGCCGAAATTCTTCGCGTGCATGGACGTTCGAGATATGAACCTCAACCAGGCCAGCGGTGATTTCCGCACACGCATCACGGAGCACTACCGACGTGTGAGTCAGTCCGCCGGCATTGAGAATCACCGGTTCACCCGCATCTGCCGCGTCGTGAATCCAGCCGATCAACTCGCCTTCGTGATTGCTCTGACGAACAACTACCTCGACGCCCAATTCCTTGCCGGCCGCGACACACAGTTCGACAAGATCGTCGTGCGTCGTCGAGCCGTAGACCTCGGGCTGACGCTTACCGAGACGGCCGAGGTTGGGTCCGTTGATCACGTTGATTCTCATCGGCGAGATTGTCACAGTCGAACCGTACCGCCGGACGACCGCGGAGGACGGGCAATTGCCGAGTACGCCGCGACCAGCAGCGACGGATCAGGGCCTTCGAGGCGGCCGGGCTTGCCCAAACCGTCGAGAACAACAAACCTGAGCAGTCCGGCGCGGTTCTTCTTGTCGGTCTGCATTCCGGCGAGCAACTGTGAGAAGGCATCGTCGTCGTACGACGTCGGGAGCCCCACCAATTCGAGGATCGACTTGTGACGGTCAGCCGTCGCATCGTCGAGGCGACCGGCCAGGCGACCAAGCTCGGCAGCGAACACCAGGCCTACCGCTACGGCGGCGCCGTGACGCCACTTGTACTGCTCACGACGCTCGATCGCGTGCGCCAGCGTGTGTCCGTAGTTGAGGATTTCGCGCAGATCCGACTCGCGAAGGTCCGCGGCCACAACCTTTGCCTTCACCTCGACGGCACGCCGAATCAGTTCGGGCAGAACAGTTCCCGCCGGATCCAGCGCAGCCTTGGGGTCGGCCTCGATCAAGTCCAGGATGACCGGATCCTGAATGAAGCCGGTCTTGATGACCTCGGCCAAACCGGCAACGATCTCGTTGTGCGGCACCGTCTCCAGCGTCGCGAGGTCGATGAACACAGCGCTCGGCTCGTGGAACGAGCCGACCAGGTTCTTACCGGCTTCGGTGTTGATGCCCGTCTTGCCGCCCACCGCTGCGTCGACCATTGCCAGCAGTGTCGTCGGGACGTGAACAACCTTCACGCCGCGCATCCAGGTTGCCGCAACAAAACCGGTGAGGTCTGTTGCCGCTCCCCCGCCCAGGCTCATGATCGCGTCGCTGCGCGTCAGGCCGATGCGGCCCAGCACGTCCCAGCAGAAGCCGGCCACAGCCAGATCCTTGCCGTCCTCGGCGTCCGGGATCTCGATGCGATGGGCGTCAATCCCCTTCTCCGTCAACGCGTCACAGACAGCCTTTGCCGTCTCCGCGAGAGGCGGCTGATGGAAGATCGCGACGGTCCGCGTGCCTTCGAACTCGGCCACGATATCGCCGAGCAGACCGCGCCCGATCACGACCGAGTAAGGATGTGCGGTCTTCACCTCTACAACTACGGGTTCGGTCACTGCTCCACTGCTCCGCTCCGATTGATCATTTGTCTTCAAGTTTGGATACCAGCTGCGCGACGACGCGCGACGGACTCCGACTGTCGGTCCGAATCCGAATCGTGGCGGCGCGCCGGTACAACGGTCGACGGCGTCGCATCAATTCTTGATACTTCACCTTCGGATCTCCACCCGCCAGCAGCGGACGATGATTATTGGCACCGGTCCGGCGCAGACCTTCGGCGACACTGATCTCGAGATAGATGACCGTGTGGCCCTTCAGCAGATCCCGGGTGCGCTCCGAGAGAATCGCACCACCGCCGAGGGAGACAATGCCGTCCGTACCGGACAGTGCGTCGCGGACAACGTCTTCTTCAATCTCACGAAAACGCGGTTCACCGTCAACAGCGAAGATATCGGGAATCGTCCGACCCGTAGTCCGCTCGATCTCGGCATCGGTGTCGATCAATGCCAGACCCAGCGCCTGAGCGACCCGACGGCCGATGGTCGACTTACCGGCGCCAGGTGGCCCGATGAGTACAGCCTTCGGCTTCATGTCGGACCTCTCAGGACCGTCTGTCTCGGACCTCTCAGCGAGGAGGTCGGGCTGCGATGCCGTCGGCGTAACTACGGAAGTTGGCTGTGGTTTCTGCAATGGAATCACCGCCGAACTTCTCGAGTGCCACCTGAGCGACGACGAGCGCAACCATGGATTCCGCAACCACACCGGCAGCCGGAACCGCACACACGTCACTGCGCTGGTGGATGGCAACTGCCTCTTCACCCGTTTCCATGTCGATAGTTGCCAATGCACGCGGAACCGTCGAGATCGGCTTCATTGCCGCGCGAACCCGCAGAGCCTCACCGTTGGTCATGCCGCCTTCGATGCCGCCGGCGCGGTTGGTGGAACGAACAATGCCGTCCGGGCCGGGGCGAATCTCGTCGTGAGCTTCGCTGCCGCGTCGACGTGCCGTCTCGAAGCCGTCACCGACCTCGACACCCTTGATGGCCTGAATTCCCATGAGCGCAGCGGCAAGTCGAGCGTCGAGACGCTCGGCGCCACTAACGAATGTTCCCAGGCCGACGGGCAGTCCGTGGATGACAACCTCGACAACACCACCCAGAGTGTCGCCGTCCTTCTTTGCAGCTTCGATCTCGGCGATCATCGACTCTTCGGCAGCCTTGTCGAAGGCGCGAACCGGGCTCGCGTCAATCGCGTCCAGATCCTTACCCTCCGGCACCGGGCCGACGTAGGGATCGGAAGCACCGATAGAGATGACGTGGGAGACAACCTCGACGCCGAAGACCTGACGGAGGAAGGAACGAGCAACAGTTCCCGCAGCAACACGAGCTGCGGTCTCACGAGCACTCGCACGCTCGAGGATCGGGCGGGCGTCGTTGAAGCCGTACTTGAGCATGCCGCTGTAATCGGCGTGGCCGGGACGCGGGCGCGTCAACGGGGCATTGCGGGCCTGATCGGCAAGCAGATCCGGATCCACCGGATCGGCAGACATGATGGTTTCCCACTTCGGCCACTCGGTGTTGCCGATTTCAATGGCGACGGGGCCGCCCAGCGTAAAGCCGTGGCGGACACCACCAATGATGGTGACCTTGTCGGCCTCGAACTTCATCCGCGCGCCACGGCCATAGCCGAGTCGACGACGAGCAAGTTCAGACGAGATGGCCTCAGAGGTCACTTCGACCCCCGCAACCATGCCCTCGAGCATCGCGACGAGGGCGGGACCATGGGATTCTCCAGCAGTTATCCAACGCAGCACGACGCCTATCTTTCCACGTCCCAAGCAATGGTTGTGACAGTGGTCCTTGGACCGCTGTCCGATTGCGAGGCGTCACATCAACCGAGTAGTGGTGGCGCACTCAAACAAGGCGTGAAGTCGCTCTGCCCACGCCCGGATCGTGTCGGCCTGATCTGTGAACCGATCAGGCCGACAGCGACCTCGCAAGCAAGTTTGAGCCCGAGGTTCATCCCCGCATTCGCGGGGAAAACACTTTTGAACAGCCCAAAGGCTACCGCAACCGCCGAATTATCGATGGGGTGTCTTGGGCATCGATAGTTCCCCTGGAGCAATGCCCGACCACCTGACTGCCGAGAGCAGACCCGACCCTGTCAATCGCAGCCACGCTCAGGGAATGGCGCCAGGCGGGAGCGGTGAAACGAACGGGAAGTCGGGCGGGGCGCCGTGAACCTCGGCTGCCGGAATGACGTTGTACACAGCCGCAAGCAACTCACTCGGCGTGAACACGCCGTCGCGCCACGGGCCGGTGGGTCTCAATGCAACTTGGTGGGTCGGCAAATGAAACAGTCGCACAGCCGTCTCATCGTCGGCTGTCCACGCCATATCTCCCATAGACCGAAACCATCGAGACTCGTCTAGTCGCGACGATACCGACCACACCACCGGACCGATCAGCTCGTCTAGATCGTGCCCACCGAGTACCGCTGCAGCCTCCCACCGCTCCCGATGCGACTCACTGAACGAGAGCCCAAACAGTCCTGGTGAAATACGGCCCACCCGTTCATCTCGAGGGAGCTGACGAACCGCTGCAATCTCCGCATCCGTCGGTGCATGCCCCAGAATTACCTCGCCCTCCATCGTCAGATACCTGTAGTTCGACAAAACGAGCACCAGATATGTCATGGAGCCAGCCGTCGCACACGAGATCCGTATACAGGCCTCACGTGCGTTGGAATCGCGAACACGGTTTTCACAATTGAAGTAGTCGAACGCCCGTGGGCCCAGCTCCCTGTGATCTTCGGCGGGGAAGTTAGCTACTTTCGTTGTCTATCGACTGGGCGAGGATGGAGAGGGTGCGCTTTCGATGTGTTGTTGCGGGTTGCACTGTGTCGGGCCAGTCCGCTGTTTCTTCCAACGCCCAGTCGGCCCATTCTGCGATGTGGTCGAAGTGGCCGATCATGAAGCGGTTGGCCAGTGCCATCAGGTGATTTTGCTGGGGAAGTGTGCCAGCGCCGGGGGCCGAAATCCGTTGCGCGTGCGAGTCGAACAGACTTCGGGATTGGGTTGCCTGTTCTCGAATGGTCGCCAGGTTGGACCGCAGGTCCTCGATCGTGCCTTGGTTGGCGAAGATCACGCGGATCATGCCTTCGAACTGCAATGCGGGGGGTGTGGTCTGGGTGGCGAGCCAGTCGCTCAGCGCTGTTCGGCCTTCGTCGGTGATGGAGTAGACGGTGCGGGATCGCTGAGTACCTTTCGTGACTGTGGTCGCGGTGACCAGGCCGCGTTCAACCAGTAGTTTTGGGGCGTTGTAACGCTGTCGGTCGGCGCTGGGCCATATCTCGGCGACCCCGCGTCCGACCTGTTCGGCGATCTCGTATGCGGACCAATCCTTGGATGTCAGCAATCCCAGGATCATGTACGAGGTGGGGGTGAGATCACGCTGAGCCACATGGCTCCTTTCGCTCCGCGGGTAAGTCCAAGCCTACAAGTGCTACTTCCCTTCGCCGTTTGCGTCCTCGGTGTCGGAGATGTCGTCGGATGTGGCCTTAGCGGGTTTGCCGTAGATGAAGGGGACGAGCGCTGAAGCGACGGCAGATGCCGGTGCGAACCCATCAGCTGTAGGTGCAAGATTTCCCCACACCACCATGGTCACATCGTTGACCGGGTCGTACCCCATGAACGAGTTGTAACCGGGTAGTTCGCCGATATGGCCGAACATCGGACCCATTTGAGCGATGCCGTATCCGTATCCTGCGGATCCTTCGCCGCCTGTGGGTTGCACACTGTTCAACCGCAACTCTTGTGTGGCCGGGCTCAGGAGCGACCCGGTTCCGAGAGCTTTGACCCATGTCGCCATATCGTTTGCGGTCGAGATTCCCTGACCTGCGGACCATGTCCACGACGGATTGTGCATCGTGGTGTTGGTCGGTTTTTCGGTGCCTGCGGCGATCGCGTCGAGGCGAGATTGCGGGAGAGCCTCTTTGCCCTCGCCGAGCGTTTCGACGTTGCCACTGTAGGTGTATCCGTCTGCATATGGTGTCGGGATGCTGGTATCGGTGTTGGCAGGAAACGAGGTCCCGGTCAGTGCGAGTGGACGGAAGAATCGGTCCGCGAAGATCTGTTGAATCGGCTTGCCGTCGAGCTGCTCGGCGATCAAGCCGAGGAGAACGGTGTTCGTGTTGGAGTAGTGGTAGCCGGTGTCGGGAGCAAAGTACGGCGGTTGGCTCAGTCCCATGGCCAGTAGCTCCTCGGGTGTCCACACTCGCTCCGGTTGCTCGTCGAGCGCCCGGTTAAGCTCGAGGGTCTCGGTGTAGTTGTACAGACCGCTACGCATATCGAGTAGGTCGCCGATGGTGATGTTGTCGCCGTTGGGGACATCGGGGCGGTACTTGCTGACCGGATCGGTCACCGCCAGCTTGCCCTCGTCGATCAACTGCAGGACGGCCGTGCCGGTCCAGGTCTTGGTGTTCGATCCCACGCGAACTTTCGTGTCCAGCGTGGGGGGCTCGTTCACGCCTTCTCGTACCGAGCCCCATGTGTTGACGTACTTCTGCGTCGGCGTCGTGATCATGACCACCATCGCGATCTCGCGGAACCCCTCCGCTTTTTCGGAGACGACGGCGTCCATTCCCTGAGTGTCGAAAGACAACACGGCGTTGTCCGCGGATCCGGGAGAATTCGGCTCGGACGAGTTCGAACCGGGTGCCGCAGACGCGGTGGTGGGCGCGGAGTCGGATGCGGAAGAACAGGCTGACAGCAGTAACGCCGTAGCGAGGCCGGCCACCGCCACTTTGCGAACTTTGACGTCGTGACGTGACGTCGACTTTCCAGCAGAGTTCATACGAGTACGTTATGCCGTACTGCACTCTACATGCTGCACTTTGCAGTAAATTGAGACAAAACCGTCATGAATCCTCAGGAGCGTCCATGCCGTACACCACATCAGTTCGTGCCGTCGCTGCGTTGGTCAGTGTCGCCGCACTCCTCACCGCATGTTCTGCCAATCAGGCGTCGAACTCAGATGTCGCATCGGCTCCGACGCAGCAGATTCCGCCGGAGGCAACCCGCATCATGACCACCGATCCATACGCCATGGCCCAGTGGTCCTATCTCGTAGTCGACCCCGTCACAGACGAGGTGATCTACAGCAATAACGCCGAGACCTCGATGTTTCTAGCTTCACAGACCAAACATTTCACCGTCGGCACTACCTACGACACCCTCGGGGTGGACCACACCGTCACTACCCCCGTGTACGCCACCGCCGAACCCGTCGAGGGAACTCTTACCGGTGATCTCGTTCTCGTCGGCTCTGGTGACCTCGCACTCGGCGGGCGCAATGCCGCACAAGGCCGATTCGACTTCGCCACCGACGGCATCGATCACGTCTACGCCGACGCTCTACCCGGTGCAGTTCTCGCGCCCGGAGATCCGCTGGCGGGCCTGAACGACCTAGCGCGACAAGTAGCCGCCGCCGGCATCACGCGCGTAAACGGTGACGTTCTCGTCGACCCTCGTCTGTGGGACACCTACTCGACAGTCGAAGGTCTTGTCCCGTCGATCTTCGTCAACGACAACCTGGTCGATATTCAGGCGAGGCCGGGTGCGGTAGGTGAGCCCGCCACCATCGACATGCTTCCCGGCAACGGCCTGTTCCGCATTGATGCTCAGGTCACCACCGGCAAAGAGGGAAGCGACTCGACGCTCAGTGCAGCGGCCGATCCGTCCGATCCCACCTTGATCAACGTGACCGGGTCGGTACCGGCAGGAAAGACATCGCTGACCGTCTTTCGCATCACCGACGCGCCGACGTGGGCGCGTCAGCTGTTCGTAGAAGCACTGCGACGCAACGGAATCGAGGTCGCACCAACATCTCGTACGAACAACGCAGCTGCCCTGCCTGCCGATCGTACATATTCAGGCAGTCGACAAGTTGCGAGCCTGCAATCGGCACCACTTTCGGAATCGGGAGGGATGATCCTTGCGACCAGTTACAACACCGGCGCCAACACGTTCCTGTGCCTGCTGGCGGTAGCGGCAGGATCGCCGTCGTGCAGTGACGGCTTACCTACTGTCCGGGCACTCACCGAGAAAGCGGGCATTGCAGCATCCGATCTTGTGGTCATGGACGGTCAGGGCAGCGACCCGTCACAAGCCACACCCACGGCAGTCGTCGACTGGCTCGACTGGGTGGACCAGCAACCCTGGGCGCACACGTTCTGGGCAGGTCAACCCGTACTCGGGGAGCGAGGTTCACTCTCCGGCGTCGGAACCGACAGTCCCGCGAAGGGGAAGGTCATAGGTAAGACGGGAACATCCGCCGCCGTCGAACCCGACACCGGCAGGTTGATAGTCAACCTTCAAGCACTGTCGGGTTACATGATCAACACCGACGGTCGTCGACTTCTGTTCGTCGTCGCCGTCAGCGATGCCGTATTTCCGGATCTGCCACGCGGAGTTTTCCAAGTCGGGGGTGATGTCGGCGATGTCGCCGCTGCGTTCCAACAGGCACCGACAAGCTGACACTGTTCAAGACAAACGAACCTAGCAAAGAGCGGTCAAATGTACTGCGCAACAACCACGTTCGCGAAGTAACACCCATGCGGCGATAGCGACGCTCGTGCCGTTGGCCGAATCGGTGCCACCCCACCGTCCTCGTGGCTGTCACCACCGCCCAGGTCTACAAACCAACGTGGTTTGGGCGCATGACGCGTGAAGCCCCAAAGCTAATGAGAATCAGGCCGCCACACTGCTGCCAATCTGAGGGGTTTCCTACAGATCGGGACCGTCGAGGATTCTTCGGTCTTAGCGGTGTGGCGACCTGGTGCTCGTCGCGATTTCAAAGGTTAGTTGAGGTGTCAGACATTTTGCGTCTGTTAGGCGCTGAGCGCTTCGAGTGATCCGATGCGGTGATTGGACACGATGAAGTGTTGTTCGTATTTGCGCAGGTACATGTCGTCTGGGTATCGACTAGCGTTTCCGCCGGCTGCGTCGGGCAGTTTCATTACGTCGACGGCCTAGTTGCATACGCGAAGAAGATCGGTGATGGCGTCTAGTTCTGTGGCTGTGTTCGCGGGTACACGGACTTTGAACCACCTGGATTTCGGATCGTCGACCGAACTCGAGGCTTCTCCGGCGATGTCGACCCACGCGCGGCCGTGATCCCGTTATCCTCGGCGAACACTGCCCATAGGAGGTGAACAGCAATGGACCTGGCCTGGTGGGGACCGCTCTACCCGCTTGCTATCTGGCTCTATTCGTTTGGCCTGATCTGATTCGGCTCGACAGCGGGCCAGCGGTCGAAGTGGCGGCGCATGATCTGGGAAGTGATCCCGTGCGATCTCGGCGGACACTGCCCCTGATTGGAGGTGAAGTTGAATGTCTGCAGGAGATTGGGGGGCTTCCTCGACGGCCTCTGGGTACGGGCAACGTGGTCGGCTGGTGGTGTTGCGCCAGGAGCACAACCACACGCCGCGGGCTGAGCGGGTGTTGTGCATCAGCCATGTGCGCCACTGCGTCCGAGTCTCGGCGTGGATGATCGGGTAGTCGAACTTCCACGTTGGTGGGTGGACGGAAACCGGTGGCGGCAACTTTGAAGCGGTCATTTATCCTCCAAGCTCAGAACGAAACGGGCACGTTTCTCGACAGATCGATCGCCAACTATTCGTCATGATGGCGCGACACTGAGGTGACTGGCGAGCTGCCTGACGGTGTTGGCGAGCTCGGCTGGTTCGATCACCGCCACTGGAGCGGTGAGCGCAATCCGAGCAACCGTCATGGCGAGCCTGCCAAGATCCTCACTGCGGATCTGGACCAGACAGCGGTCTGCTTCCACCTCGATTGGTGTGTGGTCAATCCATCGGAGCACACCTTCGAGTTCGGCGAACGCAGCGTGGATGGTGAGTTTCGCATCGAGGTGACGGGGTGTCGGGCCGAGTGAGCTCGCGACGAAGCTCGCCGCATCACCGCCCGGAATCTCGCGGGGCGTGAAATGACTGCCCGCCAGCCAGGGCTCCCGGAGACGGTCCAGTCGAAATGTTCGCCAGTCACAACGATGTTGGTCCCAGGCTACGAGATACCAACGACGTCCTGCAGTGACAAGTTGGTGCGGCTCGACGAGCCGTCGGCTGCTCCCGCCATCACCTCGCCGGTAGTCGAAACGCACGTCCTCATGGTCGCGACATGCCGCCGCGAGCACACTGAGCGCTTCGGGGTCCACGGTGTCATCGTCGACGGCCGCACGCCGCATCGAAGTCACGCTCGAGTGCAGCACCGACACACGACGGCGTAGCCGATGCGGTAGAAGCGATTCGATTTTGTCAGCGCGCGCAGCGACGTCTCTTCGATTCCATCGATGGCTGCCTCAGCGGCGTAGCGCAGTCCGACGGCTACCGCGACGGCCTCGTCATCGCCGAGGATCAGGGGCGGCACGTGTGCCCCCGTTGCAAGTCGGTAGCCCCCATACTTTCCCGACGTGGAATCGACCGGATAGCCCAGGTCGCGTAGTCGATCGACGTCACGGCGCACCGTTCGCTCTGTGACCTCGAGTCGTGCGGCTAGTTCGGCACAGTTCCAGAAACGATGTGTCTGAAGGAGCGACAGCAGTTGCAGTGCTCGACCTGTGGGATCGTTCCGCATTTCTTCAGTCTGCCAACGATCTAGGACATTATGTGTCCGCAATGCTCCCTATCGTCGGCGCAACCGGTCAATCCGTACACAAGATCGGTAATCAACCCCAAGGAGTGTTTGTGAATCCATCCGATTTTCCCCAGCCGGTCCGAATCCCCGTCAACGGCGTGGAACTCGAAGTCTTTGAAGCAGGTCGACACAATGCCGGAAACCCCATCGTGCTGTGTCACGGATGGCCAGAGCATGCCTATTCTTGGCGCTATCAGGTGCCCGCCCTTGTCGCTGCGGGCTACCACGTCATCGTCCCGAACCAGCGGGGTTACGGAAACTCATCCCGACCGACCGAAGTAGCTTCCTACGATATTGAGCACTTGTCGGGTGATCTCATCGCACTACTCGATCACTACGGATACGAAGATGCCACCTTTGTCGGTCACGATTGGGGCGCCTTTGTCGTGTGGGGACTGACGCTGTTGCACCCACACCGAGTAAACAAAGTGATTGCTCTGAGCCTGCCCTACCAGGAGCGCGGCGAGAAACCCTGGATCGAATTCATGGAAGAGGCGCTTGGCGGCGACTACTATTTTGTCCACTTCAATCGGCAACCAGGCGTCGCAGACGCTGTACTCGAAGAGAACTCAGTCCAGTTCCTGCGCAACATGTTCCGAACGAACGAGCCCCTCCGAGAACCTGAGCCAGGAATGGCGTTCATGAATCTCGCGAGAGCGGAAACCCCACTCGGTGAGCCTCTGATGAGCGAGCGCGAACTGACCGTTTTCGTCTCTGCTTTCGAAACATCAGGGTTCACGAGCAGCATCAACTGGTACAGAAACCTTGACCGCAACTGGCACCTGCTGGCCGACGTAAACCCGATCATTCACCAGCCCACACTCATGATCTACGGCGACCGTGACGCAATCCCAAGGGCTGACAACCTGACAAAGCTCGTGCCCAACGTGGAAGTGGCCAACCTTGACTGCGGTCATTGGATCCAGCAAGAAAGGCCCATTGAAACTAACCAAACGATCGTGAACTGGTTGGAACGGCAGGATGCCACATAGTTTCAACTGAGCTATCAGCGGAATCCTGGCCGACGAACCGCGCACCCTGCATCCGGCCCGAAGTAGTCCAGCTGGACGCGGTCGAGGAATCGACCTTCCAGGACAGGCACCGGTCGTTGCTGCTCGACGTGATCGCGAACTGGGTTGGCCTCGCAGACGAGGAGACTACCGCGAATGCGCTCACGAAGATCGAGGCGAGTCTCGACGAAACTTACGTGAACTGGTCCGGTGCAACCGAATACGACATGACGCAGGGCGATGGAATCTACTTCCAGATCTCCGGACCGGATGTATACGTCGAGTTTGCCGCCCAACAGGGATCTGCAGGCGCAGATGTCGAAGGCGTGACGACCTCGGGCTGGGGGCACGTTCACACCATCTACCGTGACCCGGGGAACGACTACGCAGGAAGCGTCACCCAGCAGGAAGCTACGGGTATGGGCGGTGGCGCGGGTGCGCCGGGTGGCACTCCGCCGAACGGCAGCTAGGTCCCAGAGTCAGAAATGAGAGCCTCGAAAATGAGCCTCTCATCCGGGCCACCCGGCACTCCTGATCATCGCCTCGACCAATGACTCGATGACAATCGGCGCAACCGAGCTGCTCGAGTTCAAAACATGTCGCTACTCAGTTGGTGCCCGACTCACTGACGAGATCAGTCGATGAAGTGCCATGTGATAGGAATTCTTCCGTCCGACAGATTACCCAACTTCTTAAACGCGGCTGGTGAAAAATCAAGATCACCAGCAGCGCAGCCTGGACAGGTATCAACGATGGTGACAGTTACGGATCTCATCCCGCTCATAGCCATAATTCGTTTTCCGCACAACGCTCGGGTCCAGATACTTGCGGATATCGCAACCACGTAGTCGGTATTTGCGGACATACCACCGCAACTACCGAGTCCGGCATTAAAGTACGTTGCATCGCCGCTGTACGTTTTCGTATCGACCGGTGTATCGCCTGTACTACCTGCGCTACCTGTGGAGGCATCCGCAAGTATTTCTAACAATGTGGGCTGCGCACCCGCGATAGACGTTCCGGCCAATACACCAGCGGACGCCGCCACCGCGACGGCCATAGATACCACGATTCGTCGCACGGAATATCGAGACAAAACAACCTCCTGTTTTCAATCTAGAAATAGGACATTTCCGACGTTTGGGCGAGAGTACCGGCTGGCCGGTACTACCCTCGAGTAGGCTCGCCGACATTCCAAATGGGTTCGGGGCGAAGGACGTTGGTCCCGAGCGTCCATTCGCACTCACGTCAACGACATGCAGCGCGCCGGCTTCTACGGCAGGGCGCGGCGCTTCCTCGCCCCATGGACGAGCCTCGGCACGAGCAAAGCGATCCTGCCGAACGCTTCCCAGTGACATCACCGAATCAAGCTGCAGCTCTTCGGGACTCGGAAATTAGGCGGGCACCGTGTCGACATCATTGAAATGAGCTTCGGAAGTGATCCTCACCCGGGCCACCCGTCCCGATCGTCCCAGGTCGAGGCCATCTCGGCGAAGGCCCGACCGGCCGTAGTGCGATAGGCGCCCTTCCGGCGAAGGAGAGCCACGGTGCGCGGTGGCAGCGCCGGCGACAACGGAATCGAGAACAGTCCCTGCTGTTCGAGGGCGATCGCGGCGGGCAACACAGTCGCGAGCCTGCCGCGGCGCACTATCTCCACGATCGCGCCGATCGAGCTGACCTCGACGGCCGTCCGGGGTGTGATGCCCTGATCTTTGAAGTACCGATCGATGTGAAGCCTCGTCGCGAAATCGCTGCTGAGCAACACCAGCGCCTGATCGTCGAGTTCCTTCGCAGCCAGGGGCTTCCTCCGCCCGGCACGCGGATGCTCCTCACCGACAACGAGACTCAGAGTTTCGACAAACAGTGACTCACTTTCGATCTCGTCCGAGCGTACATCCGCAAATGCGATGCCGATCTCGAGCCCATCGCGCGCCAGCTCAGCCTCGATTCGGTCCTGGGTCATCTCCTGAACGGTCACAGCAATGCCGGGGTGTCGCGTCGTGAAACGGTCCACCAGTGGACCCACCAGGTAGGCGGCGAAGGTCGGCGTCGTCGCCAGTCGCAGCGAGCCGCGGCTGAGGTCTTGGACGTCGTGGATCGCGCGCTCGGCGGCTTCGAGATCCCGCAGGGCTCGGCGCGCGTAGTGAAGGAAGGCCTCGCCGGCGTCGGTGGTCCGCACTACGCGCCCCGACCGGTCCAGCAGCTGCACACGCAGGGCAGTTTCGAGCTGCTTGATCTGCTGGGACAGGGTCGGCTGCGACACGTGCAGCGCCTCGGCCGCCCGGGTGAAGTTCTGGTGTTCGGCTACCGCGAGCAGATATCGGATGTGGCGTAGCTCCATGCGCACAACTATAGGCACTGTCTATCAAGTTGATGAAGAACAAGTCTTGGACACTATGGCCGGACGAGGACATCCTTGAGTCATCACCCAATGCAAGGGGGGCACCGTGCACAGCATCATCGACGGCTTTCTGACATTCCAGAAGGAGGCGTTCCCTCAGCGCTCCGGACTCTTCAAGGAGCTCGCGACAGCTCAGAATCCACAAGCGCTGTTCGTCAGCTGCTCGGACAGTCGGGTGGTCCCGGGACTGGTGACCCAACGCGAACCTGGCGATTTGTTCGTCATCCGGAACGCCGGAAACATCGTCCCGTCGTACGGCCCTGAACCCGGCGGCGTCTCGGCCACCGTCGAGTACGCAGTCGCGGTGCTCGGCGTCACCGACATCGTGATCCTCGGCCACTCCGACTGCGGCGCAATGACCGCGATCTCCAGCGGTAAGTCCCTCGACGAACTGCCCGCCGTTGCGAACTGGCTCCAGCACGCGAATTCCGCGAAGGTCGTCAATGCAGCCCGTACGCACCGCTCGGCGGCCGCGAAGCTGAACTCGCTGGTCCACGAGAACGTCATCGCCCAGTTGACCAACCTCGCAACACATCCCTCGGTCGCTCTCGCGCTCGAACAGGGCCGACTGAACCTGCACGGCTGGGTATACGACATCGAAACCGGCTCGATCGAAGCCCTCGACGGCGGCACACGCCGGTTCGTGTCACTCGTCGAACAGCCCCAGACCTGCGCCGCGGCAACCATGCCCGGCGTCCCCGCCTGATCACCCACCCCGAAAGTAGAAGGAAATCATCATGATTCAGTCACAGTTCACCACGGGACCCCGCGAAGAACTGGCTGCAACCGTCGTCGACGCCAAAGCCCGAAAAGACCTGTCCTGGCAGGACCTGACCGATGGCACCGGGCTGAGTGTGGCCTTCGTGACCGCGGCCCTCCTCGGCCAGCATGCGCTGCCCGCTGACGCCGCAAAGACCGTCGCAGCCAAGCTTGATCTGGACGAGGACGCCGTACGTCTGCTGCAGAGCATCCCGCTGCGCGGTTCCATCCCCGGCGGCGTGCCGACCGATCCGACCATCTACCGCTTCTACGAGATGCTGCAGGTCTACGGCGCCACTCTCAAGGCCTTGGTGCATGAGCAGTTCGGCGACGGCATCATCAGCGCTATCAACTTCAAGCTCGACATCAAGAAGGTTGCCGACCCGGACGGCGGCGAGCGCGCAGTGATCACCCTCGACGGCAAGTACCTGCCGACCAAGCCGTTCTGACTGCTGGGTGGCGGCGGCCTCGCGCCAGAGGCCGCCGCCAACCTTCATCTGTGAACGCCACCGACGTTGACCATTTCTAGTGCGGCATGAGCTCATCCTGACGCTCGGCCACCATCTCCCGGATAGCCTGCATGACAGTCGCGGCGGCAGGCCTACGTAACCGGCGTGGGCCCAGGCACGCCGTGAATTCCAGCGTGATCACCACTTCGGACGGAAGTACCCGGCGCAGGGAGGACTCGCGCTCGGCGACGAACGAGGGCAACAAACCGATCCCGGCACCCGCGACCGTGGCCACAGTCTGTACCTGCACGTTGGTCGACCCGAAGGTGACTTGGCGATGCCCCGTGAGTCTCGTCAGCACGTCGAGATCCTCCACCCGAAGCAGTCCTTCGATGTAGTAGACCAGCGAATGGCCGGCGAGTTCGGCCAGCGTCTGAGGTACTCCCCGTTCGGCCAGATAGTCATCGGAGGCATAGAGACCTAACCGGTAGTCGGTCAGCTTTTCTGCGCCGGGTCTTCCCACGACGGGTTCACCGACCCCGATTTCGATATCAGCACCAATGCCATAGGCGCCCAACCTGGTCTGCGTAATGATCTCCACCATCAGATCCGGGTTGGTCCGATGCAGTTCTGCCAGGAGCGGCGCCACAAATGCGGTACCGAAGGCGTCGGTGGTGGATATCCGCACCAGCCCGGACAGTTCGCGCTCCCGCGGCGTTGTACTCGCCAGATCGCGCACTTCGGTCAGTGCGGATTCGATCTGCTCACACGACTTGAGCAGGCTGTGCCCCAAGTCGGTGAGTGTGCAACCGCTGACTCCCCGAACCAACAATGGTGCCCGTATTTCGGCTTCCAGCACAGACATTCGACGCGACACCGTTGCGTGATTGAGCCCCAGCGCCGACGCCGCTCCCACGAGTGAACCGCAGCGAGCGATCTCCAGCAGAACCACTAGGTCATCCGCGCGCATCACATTCTCCTCACGTATCCCCTAGCTGTGCAATTTTGCACAGCACGTGTACCAAATCGGGCCTTTTCCGAAGATATAACGTAGCTCACACTTCTAGACAGAAGCCGTGGTGGTTAACCCTCTGCGGCACTCGACAGGAGGGCAACACTGTGAAGATCTGTTGGATCGGCCTCGGCAACATGGGACTGCCGATGGCTACACACCTGCACACCGCGGGGCACGACGTGGTCGGGTTCGACCTCTCGCCCGACGCACGGGATGCGGCCACCGCAGCAGGACTCCGCAGCGCAAACTCGGCAGCGGAAGCCGCCGAGAACGCCGACGTGGTTGTCACGATGTTGCCTAACGGCGAACATGTGAAGGCCGCACTCTTCGAGGCCGAAGCCTTGGATGCCTCCGCCGTCGACGCTTTGGTTCTGGATTGCTCGACTATCAGCGCCGAGCAGGCCCGCGAGATCGCAGATGCTGTCACCGCAACCGGCCGACGCTTCCTCGATGCGCCGGTGTCCGGCGGCACAGCCGGCGCCCAGAACGGAACGCTCACTTTCATGGTCGGCGGCGAGTCCGCAGACCTCGAGGCTGCGCGACCACTGCTCGAAGCGATGGGCGCCAGGATCTTTCACGCCGGCGCTGTCGGAGCCGGTCAGAGCGCCAAGATGGTGAACAACATGATGCTTGCCATGAACATGCAAAGTACCTGTGAGGCAGCAGTTCTCGCGCAGCGCCTGGGGATCACTCCGCAGACGGTCATCGATATCGCCGGGGTGTCCACCGGCGACAGTTGGGCTCTGCGCAACTACTACCCCGTCGCCGGACCCGTCGACGCAGCACCGTCCAACCGCAACTTCACCGGCGGATTCTCCGTCGCGTTGATGCGTAAGGACCTCGGCCTCGCCTTGGATGCAGCCGCCGCCCACGGCGTCGACACGGTCGCTACGGCCGAGGTCGCGCGTCGACTCGACAACCTGGTGGCCGATGGCCGTGGGTCACTCGACTTCTCATCACTGATCCATTTGATCGACGGCACAGCCTCTTCCGCGGGAAGTACCCGGTGACGGCCTCACAGGTACGGCCGACCGAGCCGGACGCAACAAAAAACGACTCCGGGACACCTCGCGGGTTCCACCGGATCGTCGCAGCGTCCATGGCCGGAACCGTCGCCGAATGGTACGAATTCTTCCTCTATGGCATGGCTGCCGCGCTTGTCTTCGGCCACGTCTTCTTCAAAGCCACCGGCAACCCGCTCGACGGTGTCATCGCAGCGATGCTCACCTACGCAATCGGATTCGTTGCCCGCCCCATCGGCGGGATCATCTTCGGACACTACGGCGACAAGTTCGGCCGCAAGAAGCTTCTGCAAGTTTCGCTGTTGATGATCGGCGTCTCGACATTCCTGATCGGCGCGATCCCGAGCTTCGACCAGATCGGCTACCTGGCTCCGGTCATTTTGGTCCTGTTGCGTTTCGCGCAGGGTATCGCCATCGGCGGCGAATGGGGCGGCGCAGTTCTGCTGGTCGCCGAGCAGAGTCCGGCCAACCGTCGCGGCTTCTGGTCCAGCTTCCCGCAGGCCGGTGCGCCGCTGGGCAACATCGTTGCGACGCTGGTGCTGCTGTTCCTCTCCTTCGTGCTGCCTGAGGACGACTTCTTGTCCTGGGGTTGGCGACTCGCGTTCTTCTTCTCTGCCTTCATCGTGTTGATCGGCTGGTTCATCCGCACCAAGGTCGAGGACTCCCCGATCTTCCAGGAATCCACCCAGGAACAGCCGAAAGCCGAAAACACCTGGCAGGCAGTCCGCCGCGTGTTCCGAGCTCGGCCACGCGAGGTGCTGACGGCAATGGGCGCCCGGGTGATCGAGAACATCCTGTACTACATGGTGGTCACGTTCTCACTGACGTACCTGAGTGTGCATCTGAAGGTCGATACCTCCACGATCCTGAGCCTGATGTTGATCTCCCACATCGTGCACGCCGGCATGATCCTGTTCTTCGGCTGGATGTCGGACAAGGTCGGCCGACGTCCGGTGTACCTGGTCGGCGCCATTCTCGCCTCGGGCTACTGCTTCATTGCCTTCCCGCTGATGGATACCAAGTCCGACGCACTTATCTTGTGCGCCATCACGATCGGCCTGATCATCCACGCGATCATGTATGCCCCGCAGCCCGCGATGATGGCCGAGATGTTTCCCACCCACATGCGCTACATCGGTGTTTCGATGGGTGCGCAGGTCACCGCAATCTTCGCCGGCTCACTTGCCCCTGTCATCGCCACCCTGCTGCTGCGCACGTACGGCAGTTGGGTCCCGATCGCTATCTACGTCGGCGTAGCGGGTCTGATCTCGATCGTTGCGGTGCTGTTCATGCGGGAAACCAAAGGCTCCTCGCTCTCCACGCTGGACGACGAACACCGCGAACGCTTCGGCACCTCCCTCTGATACTTCCCGTCACGTCTTGAATTCATTTGAACCGAAAGGTATTTCAGTCATGCGTACCATCCCCCACTGGATCAACGGCGCCCCGGTTTTGGGCAGCGACCTCATTGACGTGACCAACCCGGCCACCGATCAGCCGATCGCCACCGTCCCGATGGCCGACACGGACACCGTTGCCGCCGCGATCACCGCCGCCTCAGACGCCTTCGACGGCTGGTCCGAGACCGCGCTTTCCCGCCGCGCCCAGGTTCTCTTTCGCTTCCGTGATCTGTTGCAGGAGAACCGGTCCGAGCTGGCGGCACTGATCACCGAAGAACATGGCAAGACCCTCGACGACGCCGCCGGTGAGATCTCCCGCGCTGCAGACTCGATCGAACTCGCTTGTGGCGGACCGGCACTCGTCCGCGGTGGAACGTCACTTCAGACCGGACCCAACATCGACACGAAGTCGGTACTGCACCCCCTCGGTGTCTGCGTGGGCATCACCCCGTTCAACTTCCCCGCCATGATGGGCATGATGATGGTCTCCGTCGCCCTGGCCTCGGGAAACACCTTCATCTGGAAGCCGAGCGAGCAGGATCCGGGCGTCTGCATCCGCATTGCCGAACTCTTCAAGGAAGCCGGTCTGCCCGACGGCGTCCTCAACGTTGTCCACGGCCGCCAGGACACCGTCGAGCATCTCATCGACGACCCGCAGACCGAGGCCGTTGCGTTTGTCGGCTCGAGCAAGGTCGCGCAGATCGTCTACTCCCGCGCTGCAGCTGCAGGCAAGCGGGTGCAGGCCTTCGGTGGCGCCAAAAACCACATGATCGTCATGCCCGACGCTGACCTCGACGTCGTCGCGGACCAGCTGACCTCCGCATGCTTCGGAGCGGCCGGCCAGCGCTGCATGGCAATCTCCGTCGCGGTTGTCGTCGGTGAAACCACCGAACCCTTGCTGGCGAAGCTGACTACGCGGGCCGAGCAAGTTCGACTCGGCGCTGGCGGCGACGACGGCACCGAGGTCGGCCCGGTCATCAACCGACAGTCCCAGGAGCGCATCCAGGCCGCGGTGAAGGAAGCGATCGCCGGTGGCGCCCGCGCCGTGGTAGACCGCAGTTCCGAGGTGGTGCCGGGTTACGAGAGCGGCTACTTCATCGGACCCACTGTGCTCACTGACGTCGAGGTTTCCTCAGCCGCCTACCAGGAAGAACTGTTCGGCCCCATCCTCGTGGTGATGCGCGTCGATTCCCTGAACGACGGCCTCGAACTGATCAAGAACCACCGCTACGGAAACGGAGCGTCGATCTTCACCCGAGACGGCGCCGCTGCCAACGAATTCGAGCGCCGCGCCTCGGCCGGCATGATCGGCGTCAACGTCGCAATTCCCGTCCCCGTCGCGGCGTATGCAGTGCAGGGCTGGAAGGATTCCGCCTACGGCGACACCGGATTGAACAACGCGTCGTGGAGCTTCTACACACGGCCGAAGTACGTCACCTCCCGCTGGGACAGCGTCGCGGGCACGGACTTCGGTTTCCGCCCAAACTGATAGATCGATATAGACGAGGCCGGGTCCATCGAATTTCGATGGACCCGGCCTTCGTCGTCAACTCGCGATCCCCTGAAAGCGCGCTAGCGCGCTCGCGACAAAGCTGAACTTGCAGTGGTTACTTCAACATATCTCCGAGCGCGATCTACTACCTCGGACGAACTTCACACGCCTTACCGTCGCTGTCACGATCAAGTTCAGGGCGATAGCCCGGATTGCCGCGATACAGTGGCGCCGCACCAGCGTCCCACGCAGCTGTGCAGTTCTTGAAGTACGCCCCGGTATTACCTGGTGCCGGTGCCGGTGCCGGTGCCGGTGCAGCTAGCGGGTGCGAGCCAGTATTCCCGGCGCACATTCCACCCCAGAGGCCCGCTCCGCCGTCTCGGGCCTGCCTTTCAGCTTCTGAAATCTCCATCGCTCGACTCCCCGGACGGTTGTCGTAAACATACGACTTCGCGGCACCAACCCGAACTGCTTCGACGCTGTAGTTGAATCCATCGGGCCGAACGACATACGCGAGCGTTCGGCCATACCGGTCGAATGCATCTTGAGTTGGGTCGCCGATAACCGACACCAACTGGCCCTGGAGAGTGGCACGTGCGAAGTTCGTCGCCTCCGGTCCCCAGCAACCCACGCTGAAACCAGGCTGCTTCGTCTCGGGTGTGTCAATGCCGAGGATACGGACGGTCACGTCACCGCGAAGAGCATCGAGTACGCGAACTGTGTCTCCGTCGACTACGTCGATCACAACCCCCGTGGGCATCACCGGTGCGGGGTCAGCGGCTGCGATCGCGGGCGCAGCAACCATGAGCAGTGGGGCCGCGATCACAGCTGCAGTGCGTAAAAGTCTCATGGTTGATTACTAGTACATGAATCCGGCTTTTTCAGGCAATTCGGGAAAGAAGCAACCTAGACAGGGGCGAGTAACAACCACTCCACAGCGACTAACCGATTCGCCACGTGAGACAAATCATCGACGTAATCGTGACCGTCCGAACCTGTTGCTTGCCAACAGAATCCGCTCCAGATGGGACGAATGCTCTTGATTCCCAGTCACATTTAGCTATTCAACAGATCCTGCAAGGCCGACTCCTTCCGCGACTGAGGCACCGTAGCTCGCCGACGAAATGAGCGCGGAGGTACGTCCCGGCACAAAATGCGCGGAGCATCTGACCGGTTGATGATCCGCGCAAGCCGACGGTCACGTGAGATCGTCTCGGATGACATTCGTCAAAACGCCCATCCCAAGGAATTGTGCGCAGCAATTCGCCACTCCGGATCGCGATATGCCGCTAGTTTTCCGGACTCACCGGTCGATCCAGAGAAGTTCCAAGGAGAGTGGAAACACCTCTACTCGCTGCGGCACTCATCGGGCGTCGGATTGCACTTCAATCTGGAGTGCCGTCAAAAGTCTTTCCAACGCACGCTCGAATTCCGTCGTCGCCGAAGCACTGTCGAGGCAATCGGCGAGTGCCGCTAGTGCCGGATACCGCTCCGCCGGCACGTCCGAGAATTTCAACGACCAGAATCGGTCCGGCTCCGAGACCGACACCGGGCCGCGTCCAGGTTCGCATGCCCGAGCGCAAATCCGTACATCGCGATGTACACAGCGACAGACTGCTCTCCCGACCACCCCTCCCCTGCAGTACTTGAAGTGTGGACTCAGCGCGCGCCAATCCGTAGGGCGTCGGGCGCAACGGCGATAGCAACCTAATCCACTCCGGATTCTCCAGAGCGATCTTTCGGAGGTTGGGGGCATATTGGCGTGAGCCTTCAACCCACCCCACTCCAGCCGGTATCGGTGGGATCGTCGTCAGAAGTTGATCGACCACGTCGCGCAGCAAGTCATCCTTGGAGGGAAAGTCCGTGAAAGTCCAAACGACTGCGTCAGAGTTGACGTCAGATACATCGGGTCCAACCTCCACCAGAACACGCTCGTCGACCTACACCCACTCGCCCTTGCCGAACGCGCGCGGACAACCAGCGACAGGTGACCGGAATCGGGAAGCCGTTGCTGTCACGAGGGTTCTCCGTCGATCTCACCTCCCGGACTGTGCAGATCTCTGCCAGAATCAGGTGCATGCCCAATTCTGGTGCTCAACCTGCTGATGTCATAACGGTCGGTTCTCGGGTCACTGTCATCCCGACCTCCGGATCACGGTCCGGTGATACCAAACCTCGGATTGGTGTCGTTGTCGCGGACTTCGCCGAGTCCGTCATCGACAACTCTGACCTGGGCCGTGATTGGGCGCCGGTGCAGCGGTGGGCGATCGCCCTCGACGACGGCCGCTTGGTCTTCGCCGCCGAGGGTGGCCTCAAACTCGCTTGAATCTCTCGGTGATATGCGGGGACGTGCGGCGTCTGCGCGGTTCGGGTGCCCGAGTCGGTCGGTCTCGATGTCGATGTCGGAGTTCAGTCCTTCTTGTATTCCAAGATGTCACCCGGCTGACACTCCAGTGCTTCGCAGACCGCTTCCAACGTCGAAAATCGGATCGCCCTTGCCTTACCGTTTTTCAAAACGGAAATGTTAGCCATCGTGATTCCGACTTTGTCAGCCAGCTCGGTAACGCTCATCTTCCGCTTCGCCAGCATGACGTCGATGTTGATAATGATTGCCATAGGTCTCGTCACACCGTCAAATCGTTCTCGGATTTCAGGTCCACGGCGCTTTGCAAAATCCGTTCGAACATGGCCGCTCCGGTGGCAATCACAATGGCAACGAAGGCGATAAGCACTCCGATGACGACTCCGCCGGCTCTATCGTCCGATTTGTTAACCACGAAGATATAGATTTCGAATCCCACGGCGAACCCGATAACGGCGATTGCACAGCGCTTGATGGTTCGCACAGCCTTCACCGTCGCTGATGAGAAGATCGTGTTCTTTCCCGCATATCCGATGACCTTTATTGCCTGATAGAGCGCCACAAAGATGGGGATGGACGCGATGTACGCACAAATCAAGAAGGGATCGTTGAAGTAGATCTCGAAGAGCGTTGAGTGCGCGTTTCTGCCCTCGAGGTGAGGTTCCCACAGCAGGAGAGCAAGCGCGCCAAGCCCTACGAAGGCAGCGACGACCTGAAGAAATGCTGCTGCGCCTCTGTTCATGCAGCCACCGTATGGTTTGCACATATCGTTTGTCAATATATATTTATCGTTAGACTCGAACTCTGGCGGGAATTGGGCTACCTGCTGACCGCCCGATCACGTGTCAACATCTTGTCCGGCTACCGGCGTGCCGGCGCTTCCCCGAAGTCAGTCCCGGTCACCTGCCGGACTCGCAATTCCGGCAGGTGACCGGGCTGGTCATAGTCATCCAATCCGTTGTCCCGAAAGAGCTTTCGAACTAAGAGACATTTCCGGCCGCGGACATAACCTGCTGACGTACTCTGCTTCGCTGCGTCTTGCCGGCTTCGTCTCGTAATTGGTAGTCGACGCGCTCGATGGATCGCGGAAACTTGTAGGGCACAACACGTTCGCGCAGATGTGCCAGGAGCTCGTCGTCACTGACGTCGGCGGAAACATTCAGAACTGCATGGATCGTCTGTCCGTAGTCCGTCGAGGGCAAGCCCACTACACACGCTGCTGTCACAGCGGGGTGTTCTTCCAATGCACTCTCCACTTCGGCCGGGTAGACATTAGATCCACCGACCACGATCATGTCGATTTTTCGGTCGGCCAGATACAGATAACCCTCCTCATCCAGTCTGCCGAGGTCCCCTACCGTCTCCCAACCATCATCGCTTTGTTGAGCTGTCGATCCGATGTAGCGGTAAGGGCCTGCCTCGTTCTCGCTACGACGCATCCACAACTCACCAACCTTTCCGGGCCCGACGGCATTGCCAGCTTCGTCCCGTACTTCGATCTCACCGACAACAGGGCGTCCCACGGTTCCGGGCCGCGCGAGCCACCCGTGACCATCGCCGATGACCAAAGAATGCGCTTCGGTCGCTGCAAACAACTCGAGCATCACATCCGGTCCGAAGTAGTCCAGGCAGAATTCGCGCAGTGCTTGCGGGCACTGCGCAGCCACAGTCATCACCGTTCGCAACGACGTGAGGTCTGTGGCTGCTCGCACGGCTTCGGGTAGGGCGGCGATTCGGCTCAACATTGTGGGGACCGAATACATCCATTCGACGCGGTACCGCGCGACAGCTTCGAGCGCAGCCTCGGCGTCGAATCGTTCCATAACGATCACGTGGCAGCCTGTGAGAAGAGCTGCAGCGGTGCTGAACAACGGCCCGTTGTGGGAGAGCGGACCGGTGGACAACAAGACACTGTTCGGGAGTATCCGAATCAGCGCACCGAATCGGGCGAGAGCTTCGGTGGTCGCTTCTTCTGTAGACACGATGAGCTTTGGACGTCCTGTGCTCCCGCCGGAGGTGGGGGCCTTCAGGGAGGGGGCAATGGCATCCGGCAACGGAGAGTCGGACAGCTCGTCGGAGGGCACGTAGTCGGCGGGAACGGACAGGCGGCCGGCTTTCGCCGGAATTCCCACGACAAGTGTGGGATCCGCAAGTTCGATGATGGCGTCCAGTTCGCGCGGCGGCAGCCGGTGCGAGATCGGTTGCGGGGTTGCACCGATCTTCCAGACTGCGAGCGTCGATTCCAGAAATCCGACACCGTTCGGTAGAGCGATCGTGACGAACGAGCCTGGGCGTGCCCCCAAGTCCAGATATGCCCTGGCGAGCCGGTTGGTACGCGCTTCGAGCTCGGCGCGGGTGAGCACTGTGCCGCCGACGGTAATGGCAGGACGGTTTGGCGCCTCCGCTGCAAGTCGTGCCAGAGCAGCCCCGATCGGTGTGCGACCGTCCTTACCGTATTCAAGCATTTTTACGACGCTCCAAATGACGGCCGATCGGGAAAGTGACAACGACGCCGATGACAGCAGCAAGTAGGCACATGCCGGCCGGCGCTATCGAACTCGACAGTTGTTCGACCAACCAGAACGCGATCAACGGAGTGGTCGCGCCAGCAGTGATAGCGCCCAGGTTCCAACCCAAAGCTGAACCGGTATAGCGATTTTCGGTCTTGAACAGCATCGGCACGCTCGCCAGCACCGGAGCCCCCGCAGCGATCGCAGCAGACATCAACGCGACATAGGCAATGAGAACCAGCCAGAGATTTCCTGTCGACATGGCGGCGAAGGCCGGCACCGCAATGATCGCAAAAACGATCATGAAGCCTCGTGTCACCCTCATCAATCCGACACGATCGGCAAGCCGACCAGCGAACAACGCCGCACCACCGGCAGACAACATGGCCGCCACGGCAATCCAGTACACAGAAGTCTTCGGCAACTCGAGAACCCGAATCAGATGCACGCTGAGATAACCCAGCCCAATGTAGGACGTGCCGTTGACAGCGATGCTCGCCACCGTCGTCAACACCAAGCCCCGCGAATCGTCGACCAACAGACTCTTCAGGGATCCCTTTGCATCCTTTTCCGACAGAGTCTCCTCCGACCGCGTGCGCAACCACAGGCAGAACAGGCACAACGGCAAGGTCAGCAGAAACGGAACCCGCCAGCCCCACGACGCGAACTGATCACTCGTCAACCCGAGAGAGACCAAACCGACAACCGCACCAGCGGCGGCGAAACCGACGGTGATACCAAGGGCGCTGGCCGCACCGTATTTCCCACGCTTGCCGGCATCCGTGGACTCGGCGATGAACGTCATCGACCCGCCGAGTTCACCACCGGCAGACAACCCTTGGACTGCGCGTAGCGCGACCAACAACAGCGTGGCCCACACCCCGATACTCTCGTACGTCGGCAACAATCCGATTCCCGTACTGGCCAGCCCCATCGCCAACAGGGTTGCCAACAATGCCTGCTTACGTCCGAACCGATCACCGATCCGACCGAAGATCAAACCACCGAACGGGCGAAGCAAAAATCCGGTCGCGAACAGCAGCAACGCCGACATCAAAGCCGCCGTCGGATCCGCAGCAGGGAAGAACAACGGTGCAATCGTCACCGCCAAGAAGCCGTAGAGCGAGTAATCGTAGTACTCGATCACCGTACCCACGCCACCCGCCCAAGCCGCGCGTCGAGCGCGCGTCCCACTTGGCAGCGAGGACGGCCTCACGGGGGCCTCCTTCGTCTCTGTCCCATTGGACACGACGGGAGACTGATTTGCAGTCATCGGGATTCTCCAGATCTAGTCAGAATGGCCCGGTTTGTTGCTATCACCGAGACCGAGGTCACATCGACCGAGGCCGACACTGTCAGCGCACAGTTCCGACGGTCAAGCCACCCCAACCATTCGCCGAATGTTTTGTGGCCAGCAACAATTGAACGACGACCGTCCGCGCCGACGTCCGTTGGCGAGGCGCGCAACACTCACGCGTCCATCGGCACGAATCCGGGCACAACGAGGCTCCCGTGCGACGCGAAGATCAGTTCTACTTCTCCACCGGAGAGCGGGTGAACGGCAACTTCGCGACCGCTCGACTGCCGTTCAATCGCCTCGCCTCCGACGCAAGGTACAGGTCGACGACATCGAGTGGAGACTTCAAATCTCGTTGCAGCAGATTCATCAGTTTGTTGAGTCGATACCGGACAGTGTTGGGATGACAGTGCAAGGCAACGGCGACTGCCTCAGTCGATCCGGCGCAGTCGAACCACGCCCGCAGCGTGCCGATGAGAACGTCCTGCTCCACCGTCGTCATGTGCCGCAAAGCTCCGAAAACATGCTGCTGCAGTCCGTTTGCGAGGTCGGGAGAACTGATGATCAGCGCGGCCACTTGCGCGGCGTCGAAATCGGTCACGACCTGCTGTCCCGCGCGCCCGGCATTACGGGCCAAACGTGCCTGAGTGACTGCCGCCGGGATTGTGCTCAGACCCGTGAAAGGCCGGCTGATACCGACCCGTCCGAGTTCGAGGCGAGCGATGTTCCGGATCAGACGGTGCCTATCGGCGCTGCCATTGAGAGCGATCAACGCGAGATCTGAACGAGATTCCGATTTCCAGACCGACTGGATTACAAGATCGGCCAAGTCGACCCGCGCAGTTTCCGAGGCATCCGAACCGCACAAGATCGGATCGGTCGCGAGGACGATGAACGTGCCGGTCGAAGGCATTCGAAGCTGGCCCGCTACCTCTACCAGCGTCTGATCCGAACCTGAGTCGCCACTGAACAGCATATTCAACAACGATTGGCGTCTGCGATGGTTTCGCTGAAGCTGTTCACTGGCAACAGCCTGATAGGCCGCAGCGAGGTCGTGTGCATACATATCGAACGCCGCCCACAGCACCGAGGCAGACCCAAGGAGTGCACGGCTTGCCGGCGCCGGCCCGAACTCGCCGGAGTCCCGACGGTCCGAATCCTCGCATCCAGAGACAAGTTCCTCCCAGATATGCATAACACCGAGACGGTATGCAGACAGAACGGTTTCAAGTGGGAGCTCTTGCTCTGCCCTGCGGCGGCCGGTGGTGTGCGGAACCGCGAAGGCCAGCACACGGTTCAACCGAACACTGTCGATCAGACCGGCGATGTTGTCACTCACCGCAGCCGCCAGCTGGCCCAGAGGCATCACCACCTCGTAGGCGGACTCTTGATCGCACAGCTTCGTTGCGATTCGAAATGCTATTTCGTCTATTCGCGCGGTCATGCCGAGGCATACTTCGACCAGCCGAGGGTCTACTCCTTCCCGGCGCTCGGCGTCCCGCGGTTTCGTAGAAGTCACAGCGGCACCCCCATCAGTGTGGTCGCCAGATTTTCCACTAGATTTCCCTACCAATCGATCGGTTGTCATCGAGAATTGCCTAACTATCGAGCTTTTTGGCATACACTGTCAACCGATCGATCGGTAGGCAACTGATCTGAGGTAACGGAGGGGTCTGACGTGGATGTGTCGGTATGGAAACCGCAGCGAGTAGGCGCGGGGCCCGCGGAACTACCCAATGGCGTGGCGCCTGCCGGAACGCGGGGGAAGATACTTCGAGCCGCACTGGCACTCTTCGCCGAATCCGGATACAGCGCGGTATCCATCCGTAGGATCGCCGGCGAGGTCGGGATCACCTCGGCGAGCCTGTATGCGCATTACCGATCCAAGGAACAGATCCTGGCCGAGTTAGTGCTGATCGGACACCGCGAGCTGCATGCACGGCTGACGAACGCGCTGGCGGCCGCCGAGCCTGCAGCGGTGGCGCAGCTGTCAGCGTTGGTTCGCGAGCATGTGCTGCTGCACACGGATTTTCCCCTGCTGGCCGTGGTGACGAACTCGGAGCTGCACGCGCTACCTGAGGAATTGGTCGCGCCAGCGTTGGAATTGCGGTCGTCCTGCAGCAGACTGCTGATCGATTCGCTCGAACTCGGCGTCCGCGCCGGCGTTTTCCGAATCGAGAACGTCCAATTGGGCGCAATAGCCATCGGCGGGATGGCCATGCAGGTGGCGCAGTGGTTCGGACCGGATGCGCCGTTTGCGCCGGACGAGGTGGCCGACAACTATGTTCGCTACGCCCTGCGCATCGTCGGAGCAGACGAAGGAGCAGTCCGATGACACGCGCCGCGCAGAGTGTGGTCGTCACCACCACCGACGGAGCAGTACGCGGCCGGACGGACGAGGCGACGGGCGTGGTCTCTTTCAAGGGCATTCCGTATGCAGCTGCACCGGTCGGTGCGCGTAGGTTCGCTCCACCCCAGCCCTGTCCCCCGTGGGACGGAGTACGAGACACGACCGAGTACGGACCCACCGCACCGGCCTCCCCGTATGTACCTCCCTATGATGCGCTGATTTCCGAAGTGTTCATCCCGGGCGAGGACTACCTGAACCTCAATGTGTGGACCCCGAACCCGAACGGCGCAGCGCCGGTGATGGTGTGGATCCACGGTGGTGCGTTCACCAACGGCTCCGGTTCGACCACCGCCTACGACGGCACCGCATTCGCCCGCGACGGTGTCGTCCTGGTGACAATCAACTACCGGCTCGGCATCGACGGGTTCGGACATCTACGCGGGCAGACCACAAATCTCGGCCTGCGCGACCAAATCGCGGCGTTGCGCTGGGTTCGCGACAATATCTCCGCCTTCGGCGGCGACCCCACGACGGTAACGGTATTCGGCGAATCCGCAGGCGCGATGAGCATCGGAGCGCTACTCGCCTCCCCACCAGCCGAAGGCTTGTTCCAGCGCGCAATCCTGCAGAGCGGCGCGGCCCACCACACGATACGGCCCGAGACCGCCGAGCGGATCTCGGCAGAACTAGCTTCCCTGCTGGAGATTTCGCCAACCCCGGAAGCCCTCGCCGCCGTGCCCACGGACCGGATACTGGCCGCCCAGCAGCAGTTGCGGGCAGCGGTGTCAGCCGACCCGAATCCGCAACGGTGGGGTGAGGTGACACGCAACCTCATGCCGTTCGAGCCCGTGGTGGACGGCGACGTGCTGCCGGTCGCGCCGCCCGAAGCGATCGCGTCCGGCGCCAGCGGCAACGTCGATGTGCTGATCGGATGCAACACAGAGGAATTCCGCTACTTCCTGGTTCCGGTCGGCGCGATCGACGCGGTCACAGCCGGGCTGTTGCACGGCGCGGTCGCCGCGTACGGACTCGACCCCGATGACGCGCTACCGGTTTACCGAGAAGCCCATCCGAATGGCGGTCCCGGGGACCTGCTCGCGGCCGTCGGCACCGACTGGTTCTACCGCATGCCCGCTATCCGGTTGGCCGAGGCGCATTCCGATAACGGCCGGGGACGCACCTACGCCTACGAATTTGCTTGGCAACCACCGACGTTCGACGGCCGACTGGGCGCGTGCCATACCGCCGAGATCCCGTTCGTCTTCGACAACCTCGGCCTCGGGGGGTTCGAGAACGTGGTGGGAGCACGCCCGCCGCAGGATTTGGCCGACACAATGCATGCTGCGTGGATTGCATTCGCGACCCACGGGGATCCCGGCTGGGTGCCGTACACCGTTCGAGACCGAGCGACCATGTGCTTCGGCACCGTCTCCGCCGTGCAGACGGATCCGCATGCACCACAACGGAAACTGTGGAACGGCATCCGGTGACCACCGCTGTTCGATGTGCTCGTTGCCCCGCCGAAGACCATGCCTTCGACGGGGCGACCCCCACTACGCGCAGCGCACACAGTGCCTCGAGCGCGGGACTTGGCCGTCAGCCCGGGATCTGCAGGGCCAGATCGTTGCGGTCGAAGTCCGAGAATTGCTGGGTGTCAGTGCAGTATCCGCAACTCGCGCCGAAGAACTCGGTGCGGGCGTTCGGATCGTCGAGTAGCCAGTACCGCAGCCACGCCGTGCTCGGTCCGCGCATATCGCCGCCGGTGATCGATGTGCCGAAGTGCGTGGCGCCGCGCACTTCCAGATACTCGGCGGGCACGTGGGCGGCGTCCTGGTACATCGCCCGCACTACCGCCGGCCAGACGATTGCGTCGGCCTCACCAGCGAGATAGAGGACGGGTTCGTCGATGAGGTCGACATCGTTGAGAGGGCCTGGCTGGATCGCGACGGCGGTGTCGACGCGATCGTCGATCGCGGCGTTGATCGCTGCAGACCCACCCTGCGAGTGCCCCACCGCACCAATGTGTTCCAAGTCGACCTTGCCGAAGAAGACGCTCGATGGGTTGGCTGCCTTGCCCGCGATGAGGTCAATTCCCGACCGCATCGTGACGGCGAAGTTGCTCGCCGGAGTATTGGCGGCGACCACGATGAATCCGTGGCTGGCGTAGTGGCGCAACAACGAGGTGTACGCACCGGGGAGCACGCCGGTCCCATTCCCCCAGATAACAACGGGGTGCTTCTCGCCGCGTGCGCCGAGCTCATGCGGGTAGTACAGAGTATGTACCAGCCCGATCGAGACGTTCGGCGTGTACGGCCCTGCACCCGCCCAGTCGTGCCCGACACTCGGGATCCCGGGCGTCTCGGCGGACGCCGTTCCGGCCGGGCCGGTAAGCCCGAGTGTCGCGCACAGCGCAACAGTCGCTGCAGCGTTCGCGAACAGTTTGAGAGATTTCCGCATGAAGGTCTACCTTTCGAAGTGGATCGGCGTGGTCAGTCAACGCGACTGGACCACATACGAATTGAGTCCCCATCCACCCGACGGGCAGCGAGGTCGATGAAATCCGCGGCTCCATACGGTCGAATTTTTCGATCCCGAAGTGACGCGTATTACATACTTGCCGGAAGGTGACAGGCCGCCGTTGTTCGAGCGAACCGACTATCGGAGAAGTGTTGTGTCTGTAGACAAAATCATCGTCCTCGGCGGACGACCGGTCGCCGATCAGCTCGCCCAGCGCACCCATACGATCGTGGCGGAGACGGTCGAGTTGATATGGCGGCAGGTGCCGTTCTACCGGTTGCTGCCGGCAGAAGCGGTACGCAGCGACGTTGCGGCGATCATCCTGTGCAACTTCGAGGCGCTCATCACGAGCCTGCGGTCGTCGCAGGCGACAGGCGACGGGCGATTGATGCGGATCCGTGATTCGGCGCGGCGACGGGCGGAAGAACTGGTACCCCTGGCGGAGGTGCTTCACGCCTATCACCTCACTGTGGAGTACTGGTGGACCTTGATTGGTGACCTCGCCGGACCCGAGGACACCACTGACCTGTCGCGGGCCGGGGCGCTGTTACACAAGCACCTGCGGGCAGCCACCACTGCGGTATTGGCGGGTTACGGCTCCGATCCGGCGGCTCACGGCGAGAACGACCCCGCACGGCGAGAGTTGTTCCTGGAGTTGACGACCGGATCGAACGCTGCGGGTACGGCGGAGCGGTTCGGTGTCAATCTTCCGCGCCTGTACTGGGTGCTATCGCTCCACGTCGAACCACACCCCGACGAGCAATCGGCCGTTATCGACGCCGTGGTAGCAGAGCGCCGGAAGGTACGGCGATTGCAGCGCGAGCTGGACAACGTCGGCCGCGACCACGCGTTGAGCATGCTCACCAGCAGTGGCGGCGGGGTCCTGATCCCGATTCTCGAGCCCGACCCGGGAGTGGACGATTGGCACGACAGTCCTCAGTACGCGCAACTGAGCCGGAACATGCGGGACATGGAACGGACGATCGGCTCCGAGGTCCTGACGGCAGTGTCGGTGGCCGCGCCACAGGAAGTGTCACAGACGTACAAGCAGACCCAGGAGGTCCTCGACGTCGCCCGCCGCTGCGGACTCGGCAACGGCACCGTGCGACTCCGGGACCTCGCGCTCGAATATCACCTGACCCGGCCGAGCGCAGCGACGCCGTTGCTCGCAGACCTTCTGTCGCCGTTGGAATCCCACCCGGTCCTGCTCGAGACCCTGGAGTCATACCTCGATGCAGGCTGCGACAGGTCCGCCGCGGCTGCTGCGTTACACGTGCACCCGAACACGGTGGTCTACAGGCTGCGGAAAGTCGCCACACTCACTGGCTTGGACGTCGGCACAGCACTGGACCTGGTGCGGCTCGTTGCAGCGGTGGCGGCGAGGTGAGTGATCACGGAGCTCGCGGCGAGACCAGATCACCGTGCAGCCGTATGTCAGTTGTCGCTACGACATCGATTCGGCGGCGGACACTTCACGCAGTGCGCCAATATCGAATGCTGCGATGTGTGCAATCAACGGTAGGTCCATGAGGACATCGAGAATGTCGCCGAGGCGGCGTAGTGAGCACCATCGGTACCGCCCAGACAATCTTTCGAATTGACGATTGCGAACGCGGCCCACGCGGCGTTGCATGAGATGGTGAGGCAAAACCCAGGTTTCGATCCTACGGCCGGGCCCAGTGGCCCCGGCTACTTCGAAACGAGCGCAATCACTTCTCGTGGATTCACTACAGGCCTTCGAAGACTTCAAAGGCGGCATCCTCGGCGGCGAGCGCGAGAATTCGTCGATGCCCCACATACGGGACCAGAGTCCGATCCGCGCCAACTGCACAGGAGCCTGACGATGACTGAGAATTCCGATTCCGGAGCGCTGTCGGAGCAGTCGCGGGCGCGCCTGGCCACAGAATTGGCTGATCTGAGGAAACAGCGAGATCGAATGGCCTCAGAAATCACCAACGACCATGACACCGTCGGGGATCAAGGCGACGCAGCCGATGATCTGGAACGCGCCGACGACGTGGCACTGATCGATGATCGGATCGACCAACTCGAGGCCCTGCTCGGGGGCTGGGCCACACCCAGCACACCCGGCGCCTTTCCCGACGGCGCGGAGGTGACCGTGCAGTTTCCCGACGACGGGATCAGAAAGTTGCGCGTCGTTGTGATCACCGAAGAGACGCGGCGCGGTGGGGACGATGTCACTCTCACCGCCGACAGCCCATTGGGTATCGCTCTCGCCGGCCATCAACCAGGCGACACCGTGAACTACATGACGCCGCAGGGATCGCGGCAGGTTCAACTGCTGGCAGTGAACCTGCCGGCCGGACCCGACGCCTCCCCCTGAAACGACCCCGATCCCATTGGGCGGCATCAACAATCCGACAACGAACGAAGGAGCGTCCGATGACAACAGAGCATCACCAACACACCGAACACGAACACATTCATGGAGAAGGGTGCGGCCACGTTGCCGTTCCTCATGGTGACCACGTCGACTACGTGCATGACGGGCACCTTCACCGCGCCCACGGCGACCATGTCGACGAATGTGAGACGGGCGAGCACCACGTGCACGAGGGTCACGACCACATCCATGGTGAAGGGTGCGGCCACGTCGCCATCCCGCACGGCGATCACACGGACTACGTCCACGATGGTCATCGACACGCTGCACACGGTGAGCACTACGACGAGCATTGATTGCCCCAGGCTCACGCCCGCAACAAACGAGGCGGAACCCTGTGCGGAATACCGGAACCGGTGCCCGTTCGACGGTGATCAGTGCCCACATTGAGCGTAAGTTGTCAGTGGGAGGAGCAGCGATGAGCGAGCGGTTGTTCAACTACTTCGACGAGGTCCTGCAACGTCATTTCGATCTCGGGACCGAGTCCTATCCGCGGGTGCGTCGGGCAGACGTCGACAGATTGCTTTCCGACGACACCCGACGACGCGTGGGAGAGGCCCGGATCGCGGCGGTGGAATGGGCCAACACCGAGAAGATCAACGGCAACGCTGTGATCACATCGGATCGCTTGATCATCACACCGCATGGACTGCTGTACACCGCGGGGTTTACGGGGTCGAGCACTCGCCACACTCTGTACTACCTCGCTGCGCCGCCGACATTGTTCGAGTCGATCGTCGAACTGACCGATGCGACGCTCCTGCCGCCGGAGTCGACGGCGGTGGCGGTGGACGACCGATTCGGCCACGAACTCACGTTTCCCTGGCCGCTCGACGCGACCCTTCGCCGGATGCTCGATGACCACCAGGTTCTGTGCCTGGACTTGTTCGACGAGGGCCACTCCACCCAATCCGCTAGCGCCGAATAAGCGGCAGTCGTAGAACTCGCAGTCTCCGCCGCTCTGCTTCGGCCAGACCTCCGCTTCGAGGTGGTTGAATCGACACCCCGGGGCTGGGTGCACCCGTCCCGCCCGAATCGAGAGGCCAACTCATGCATCTGGGCATCGACAGCTTCGTCTCGTCCGTGACCGACCCGACTGATAACCGTGTGATCGGTCCGGCTGAGCGGATGGCGCACCTGCTCGAAGAGATCACCCTCGCCGATCAAGTCGGGCTCTATTCGTTCGGCATCGGCGAGCACCACCGCAGCGAGTACTACGACTCGGCACCGCAGATCATCCTGGCCGCAGCGGCCGCTCGGACGGAACGAATTCGGCTCGGCAGTGCGGTCAAGGTGCTCAGCGCGGACGACCCGGTGCGGGTCTTCCAGCAGTTCGCCACCCTGGACCTGATCTCGAAGGGACGGATCGACCTGGTTGTGGGCCGCGGCTCCTTCACCGAGGCGTTCCCACTGTTCGGCCTGGACCTCGCCGACTACGACTCACTTTTCAACGAAAAGCTCGAACTGCTTCTGCAGATCCGCGACAACGTCGAAGTCAGCTGGTCAGGTCAACACCGGCCGCCGTTGGTCCGCCAAAGCGTCTACCCGCGGCCCGTGCAGGACCGCTTGCCGATCTGGGTCGGCGTTGGTGGGACCCCGGAATCTTTCGCCCGCGCCGGGCACCTGGGTTTGCCCCTGATGATCGCGATCATCGGTGGTGAGCCGCGCCAGTTTGCCCCGCTCGTCGACCTCTACCGGCGAATGGGGGCCCAGGCCGGCCACGCCCCGGAGGTGCTGCAGGTGGGACTGCACGTGTTCGGCTTTGTCGCTGAGACCACCCAGGCTGCGGCGGACACCATCTATCCCGGTTGGAACGAGATGTTCACCAACGTCTCCCGGGAGCGCGGGTTCCCACGGCCGACTCGCCAGCAGTTCGACGCCACCGCTGGGCCGGACGGCGCCTTCTTTATGGGCGACCCGCAGACGGTGGCCGACAAGATCCTGCGCGTGGGCGAACAGTTGGGCGGTGTGGACCGCCTGTCACTGCAGATGACGAACCCTCGGCTGGCCCATAGCGACCTGCTCCGCGGGATCGAGCTACTCGGCACCGAGGTCGCGCCGCTGGTGGCGACAGCCTAGCTACGCCCGGACTGGATCGAACGCCGAATAGGCGGCTGGGCCGGTAACACTCACGACCCAAAGGCGATAAACCAGACGGTCCGTCTACTTCAACGCGAAATGAGTGTGCTCATGGGTTCAATCGAGGCATTATCGGCGATCACGGGATTGACCGTGGACGGATTGACCGCGGTCGCCAAGACGTACGCCCAATTCGGTGCCGAATTCGTCAGATTATCTACGTCTTCGCCGTTGGGGTCGGTGGAAGGCTTCGGATTTCTCGCTATGGGGAGTATCGGAATGACCCTGCTCGGGTCCATGGTCTACGCCCTCGGGTAGCGATTTTCCCCGCGCTGTACCGCAGCCCGACATCTTTGACTGATGTCGGGCTGCGGCCATGTGTGCATTCTGATTCATCCGTGGGAGGGCGCACTCCGGGGTTCATACGGCCGTAGTCTGCCTCGCCTCAACGCCGCTGACGATGTCGAGGACGTCCTCGACGGAAGCTGGAAGGACATCGCCTCGCCAGGCCACGTGCTGGTCGGGACGAATGAGCGCGAGTTCGGCTCCGTAGAGTTCGCGAAGCCCGTCGTATTCGGGGACGAGGATTTCGAGCGGGATGCCACGTTCCTTCGCTGCCACCTCGAACACCGAGGTGTCGATGGTTGCGGGATCCCCGGTGACAAGCAGCGTGTAGCCGACGCCGAACCTGTCGTACAGAGAGACCTCTTCGGTGAGCCAGACGTGTGGTGCCCGACATCCCGGCGACGCGCTGGGAACGTAGTCGCCCTGGCTCGGGGGCGGCGGCGTCGTGCCGTCCGGCACCACGATGGGTGAGCCCTGGTAGTGCGTGCCCAGTTGCGCACCGAAGCTCTTGAACTCCTTGATCTTGACTGCGGCGATGATCGCGCCGATGCGCGCCCGGAGTTCGGCGCCCTCGGGGGTACTGTCCGAAATACCATCCAGCGTAAACGATTCCGCGTTTCGACCGGTGTTACCGATGCATGCCTCCTGAATCCAGGAGATCACGGCCGCGCGCTCGTGACCGTACGACTGCAACAGCGCCGGCCCGCCCCACCCGTTCAGGACTGCAGCGAGCTTCCAGCCGAGGTCGGCCGCGTCCCCAATGCCGAGGTTCATGCCGAAACCACCCATCGGGGAGATCAGGTGTGCCGCATCGCCGGCAAAGAAGATTCGTCCGCGGTGAAATTCCGGACTCAGGAGCGAATGAACGCGCACGCGGCCACCACTGAGCGGCTCGACGTCGAACTCGAAGCCCACATTGCGGAACAGTGCTGCTCGAGCCTGGTCCCAGTTGTCCGGATCGATGTTGTCGGCTACCGGAAAGAGGCCAAACATGTAGTGGTCGTCGCTGTCCTGCGCAATCAGCATCATGTTGTCGCGAAACTCGTTGATGAACAAGAAGAACGACGACCGACCGACATCCATCCGCTCTTTGAGTCCTGGCGCATGGATGTACCAGATGCTGGCCTGGACGAGATTCGCCGTGCCCTCCATTCGGATCCCGACCTGGTGACGAATGGGGCTGCGACTGCCGTCTGCCGCGATGAGGTACTCGGCGTCGACCGTGTGTTCGCCATCGGCGTCTTCGTAGGCGACGCGCACGGACCGCCCGTCCTGTTCAACCGCCATCACAGTCGAGCTGAATCTGATGTCGATGAGGGGATGTTCGGTGGCTGCCTGCTGAACTGTCGCTTCAATACCCGGGTTTGGGGCGTACTGCGCACGATCGGATGCGAACGGGTGACGCTCGGAGTAAGCGAAGACGTTCGTCAGATCGGTGACGACGTGACCGTTCAGCGCGGTCACATAGGTGGCGCTTCGCACGAAGTCGTCTCCGACGGGGTCGTTGGCTCGCAACTTGTCCGCGATACCCCAGCGACGGAAGTGCTCCATCGATCGCAAGTTGGTGATGTTGGTGCGTGCGTAGTTGTATTCACCACGCTCACGCTGCTCGAGCACGAGCGTGCGGACGCCGTGACGCGCTAGTTCGAGAGCGACGCTGATTCCGACGGGGCCGCCGCCCGCGATGACAACCGGGTGAATTGCTCTGGCATTGATGCTGTCCGACATGGATGGCCTTTCGCTGGTGTCGGCAGGTCGGGTAATCCGAAGATGAGGTGACCTGCCCCGGGCGTGGACACATACCCGCTCTCGGCAGTCGCATGATGTGCTCGAAGGCAGTGAGCAAGCTCTTCGACCTGTACCCGAAATCCACCCTTTCGAAGCGCATCCGGGGTGAATGCCCTGTTTCTGGGTGCGCGGCCTCGCTCAATACCGATGCACGACATTGCGGAACTGATCAGGTGGGAACCCTTTACCCGCGAGAGGGAAATGGCAAACATTTCGCAGATTTCGCCCTCTTCTGACACCTTCGGATTTACTGTGAATGGCGCGGGGAC